>NZ_JBIVGT010000002.1:20397-137059 GCF_044748825.1 Pseudomonas sp. NPDC089741
TGTAGGAGCTGCGGCACGCTGCGATCTTTTGATCCTGTTCTTCCAAAATCAAAAGATCGCAGCCTCGTTGCACTCGACAGCTCCTACCTGGATGGGTATCGGGCAAGCGGCACGCTCTCCTGTAGGAGCTGCGGCACGCTGCGATCTTTTGATCCTGTTCTTCCAAGATCAAAAGATCGCAGCCTCGTTGCACTCGACAGCTCCTACCTGGATGGGTGTCGGGCAAGCGGCACGCTCTCCTGTAGGAGCTGCGGCACGCTGCGATCTTTTGATCCTGTTCTTCCAAAATCAAAAGATCGCAGCCTCGTTGCACTCGACAGCTCCTACCTGGATGGGTGTCGGGCAAGCGGCACGCTCTTCTGTAGGAGCTGCGGCACGCTGCGATCTTTTGATCCTGTTCTTCCAAAATCAAAAGATCGCAGCCTCGTTGCACTCGACAGCTCCTGCAGGGTTGGGTGTCGGGCAAGCGGCACGGTCTACTGTAGGAGCTGCGGCACGCTGCGATCTTTTGATCCTGTTCTTCCAAGATCAAAAGATCGCAGCCTCGTTGCACTCGACAGCTCCTGCAGGGTTGGGTGTCGGGCAAGCGGCACGGTCTTCTGTAGGAGCTGCGGCACGCTGCGATCTTTTGATCCTGTTCTTCCAAAATCAAAAGATCGCAGCCTCGTTGCACTCGACAGCTCCTACCGGGGCTGTGCCGGGCGATGGGGAAATCCGCGTTTTGCCTCCCGCCTGACAGTTGTTCTCATTCGCTAATTTTTCCGGTCTGGATTCGTTTTATAGGGACGACGTGCCTTTGTGCTTCCTGCCTACTGATCCGGATGCTAAGAAATGAATGCTGAAGACTCCTTGAAACTCGCTCGCCGGTTTATCGGGTTGCCCCTGGAAAAGCGCCAGATGTTTCTGGCCGCCCTGAGTAAGGAAGGGGTGGATTTTTCCCGGTTCCCGATACCCGCCGGTGTCGAGGTCGAGGATCGTCAGGCGTTGTCCTACGCCCAGCAGCGCATGTGGTTTCTCTGGCAGCTGGATCAGCACAGCGGCGCGTACAACTTGCCCGGCGCGGTGCGGCTCAAGGGGCGTTTGAACAAGGCAGCGGTGGAGCAGGCGTTCGAAAGCCTGGTGGCGCGCCACGAAACCCTGCGCACCGTGTTCGAGCGCCAGGCCGATGATCGCTTGCAACAAGTGCCGGCCAGCGTGCCATTGCGCGTCGAGCAGATTGATCTGCGCGATCTGCCGCAAGCAGCCCGTGAGCAGGCGGTGCTGCGCGAGGTCGAGGCGCAATCCGTGTTGCCGTTCGATCTGGCGCAAGGGCCGTTGCTGCGGGTCAAGTTGCTGCAACTCGCCGAGCAGGAACACGTCCTCCTGCTGACCCTGCACCACATCGTTTCCGATGGCTGGTCGATGAACGTCCTGATCGACGAGTTCACCCATTGCTACGACGCCCATGATGCTGGCGCCGAGCCGCAACTGCCGGCGCTGCCGATCCAGTACAGCGACTATGCCCTGTGGCAGCGCCGCTGGCTGGAAGCGGGCGAGCAGGCGCGGCAACTGCAATACTGGCAGGCGCGTCTGGGTGACGAGCATCCAGTGCTGGAACTGCCGACCGATCACTCGCGCCCGGCCATGCCAAGCTATCGCGGCACCCGCCATGAATTCGCCCTCGACCCTGAACTGGCAGAGCAACTGCGCAGCACCGCGCGCCAACACAACGTCACCTTGTTCATGTTGCTGCTCGGCGCCTTCAACGTGTTGCTGCATCGCTATACCGGGCAAAACGATATCCGCGTCGGCGTGCCCATCGCCAACCGTAACCGCGCGGAAGTCGAAGGACTGATCGGCTTCTTCGTCAACACCCAAGTGCTGCGCACCGAACTGGATGGCCAGACCCGCGTCGATGAATTGCTACGCGCGATCAAAGACACTGCGCTGGGGGCGCAGGCGCATCAGGATCTGCCGTTCGAGCGTCTGGTCGAAGCGCTCAAGCTTGAGCGCAGCCTCAGCCACACGCCGCTGTTCCAGGTGATGTACAACCATCAGCCGCAAGTCGCCGATATGTCTGCGCTGACCACCGCCTCCGGCCTGCAGCTGAGTGCGCTGGACTGGCAGAGCCGCACCACCCAGTTCGACCTGACGCTCGATACCTATGAGCAGGGCGGCAAGCTGCGTGCGGCATTGACCTACGCCAGCGACCTGTTCGACGCCGCGACCATCGAGCGCATGGCGCGGCACTGGACGCGCCTGTTGCAGGCGATGGTCGGCGATGCTTCTCAGCGTATCGGCGAACTGCCGCTGCTCGATGCCGACGAAGTGCGAGTGCTGGTCCACGACTGGAACAACACCGCGCAAAACTACCCGACCGAACACTGCATGCACCAGTTGATCGAGGCGCAGGCACTGCGCACGCCGGACGCCACGGCGCTGGTGTTCGGCAACGTCGAATTGAGTTACGCGCAACTGGAGGCGCGGGCCAATCAATTGGCCAATCTGTTGCGCGAGCAAGGCGTCGGCCCGGATGTGCTGGTGGGCATTTCGCTCGAGCGCTCGATTGAAATGGTCGTCGGCCTGTTGGCGATCCACAAGGCCGGCGGCGCCTACGTGCCGCTCGACCCGGAATACCCGCAGGAACGCCTGGCCTACATGATCGAAGACAGCGCGATTGCCTTGCTGTTGACCCAGAGCAGTCTGCTCGAACGCTTGCCGACCCAAGGCGTAAGCGTCATCACCCTCGATCAGGACGGCGACTGGCTGGAGCGCTACAGCGATGCGCGTCCAGCGGTAGCGATGGACAGCCTCAACCTCGCTTATGTGATTTACACCTCCGGCTCGACCGGCAAACCGAAAGGCGCCGGCAACAGCCATGCGGCGCTGGTCAACCGTTTGTGCTGGATGCAGCAAGCGTACGGCCTGGATCACCGCGATGCGGTGCTGCAAAAGACTCCGTTCAGTTTCGACGTGTCGGTCTGGGAGTTCTTCTGGCCGCTGATGAGCGGTGCCCGTCTGGTGGTAGCGGCGCCGGGCGAACACCGTGAACCGGCGCGCCTGATCGAGACCATCGGCCGTCATCAAATCACCACGCTGCACTTTGTGCCGTCGATGCTCCAGGCGTTCATTCATGAGCCGGGCGTCGAGGCGTGCAGTAGCCTCAAACGCATCGTTTGCAGTGGTGAAGCATTGCCGCTCGACGCGCAGTTGCAGGTGTTCGCCAAACTGCCGAACGCCGGTTTGTACAACCTCTACGGGCCGACCGAAGCGGCCATCGACGTCACCCACTGGACGTGCGTCGACGAAGGCGCCGACAGCGTGCCGATCGGCGAACCGATCGGCAACCTGCGCACTCACGTGCTGGACGCGCAATTGCGCCCGGTGCCGGCCGGTGTTGCCGGTGAGTTGTACCTCGGCGGTGCCGGTCTGGCGCGCAGTTACCACCGTCGCCCGGCGCTGACCGCCGAGCGTTTTGTGCCGTGCCCGTTCCACGACGGCGCGCGCCTCTATCGCACCGGTGACCGTGTGCGCCAGCGTGCCGACGGCGTGATCGAATACCTCGGTCGTCTCGATCATCAGGTCAAGCTGCGCGGCCTGCGCATCGAACTCGGTGAAATCGAAACCTGCCTGACCCAGCATCCGCTGGTTCGTGAAGCGGTGGTGCTGGTGCAGGGCGGCAAGCATCTGGTGGCGTATCTGGTGCTGGAAGGTGCCGAGCCCGAGGCGCAATGGCAGCAGACCCTGAAAGCCTGGCTGCTCGGCAGCCTGCCGGAATTCATGGTGCCGACCTACCTGATGCCACTGGCCAAATTGCCGGTAACCGCCAACGGCAAACTCGACCGCCGCGCCTTGCCCGAGCCGGAAGCGGCGGTGCAACAAGCGTTCGTCGAACCGCAGGACGCGATGCAGACCGCCCTCGCGGCGATCTGGCAGCAGGTGCTGGGCGCCGAGCGCATTGGCGTGGAAGACAACTTCTTCGAGCTGGGCGGCGATTCGATCATCTCGATTCAAGTGGTCAGCCGTGCCCGTCAGGCCGGGATTCGTCTCAGCCCACGGGATCTGTTCCAGTACCAGACCGTGCGCAGCCTTGCGCTGGTCGCCAGCTTCGAACAGCAGACCACGCAGGATCAGGCGCCAGCCACGGGTGCGGTATTGCTGACGCCGGTGCAGCATTATTTCTTCGAGCAGCCGATGGCGGTGCGTGGGCACTGGAACCAATCGCTGTTGCTGACGCCACGGCAGACGTTGCAGGCGCCATTGCTCGAGCGTGCGCTGAGCCAATTGCTCAATCAGCACGATGCCTTGCGTCTGCGTTTCAACCAGGACGCACAAGGCTGGCAGCAAACCTATGCCGACGTCGTCAGCGAGTCCGGTCTGTGGCTGCGTCAGGCTGATGGTGAGGAGGCGCTCGCCGGGTTGTGCGATGCAGCCCAGCGCAGCCTCGATTTGCACAACGGTCCATTGTTGCGGGCAATGCTGGTGGAGATGGCCGACAACACTCAACGCCTGTTGCTGGTGATTCATCACCTGGCGGTGGACGGCGTGTCGTGGCGGTTGTTGCTGGAAGATCTGCAACAGGCTTACACGCAACTGGAAAGCGGCGGCGGTGTGGTGCTGCCGGCGCGCACCAGCGCCTATCAGGCCTGGGCCGAACGCTTGCACGAGTACGCGCCGCAACTGCACGCAGAATTGCCGTACTGGCAGCAACAAGCGGCGCGCGCCGAACTGCCGTGCGAGCGTGCGCAAGGCAGTCTGGAAAATCGTTTCGGACAGAAAATCGAAGTGCGCCTCGACAGCGAGTCGACGCGGCAGTTGCTGCAAAGCGCCCCGGCGGCGTATCGCACGCAGGTCAACGATTTGCTCCTGACCGCACTGGCGCGGGTGATCTGCCGCTGGAGCGGACAGCCTTCGACCTTGATTCAACTGGAAGGCCACGGTCGCGAAGACCTGTTTGATGACCTCGACCTGACCCGCACGGTGGGCTGGTTCACCAGCCTGTTCCCGGTCAGCCTGCAACCGGCCGAAACGCTGGCGGCGTCGATCAAGGCGATCAAGGAACAACTGCGCGGGGTACCGGGCAAAGGCCTCGGTTACGGCTTGTTGCGTTATCTCGGTGAACCGGCGGCGCAACAGGCGCTGGCAGCGCTGACACCGCCGCGCATCACCTTCAACTACCTCGGCCAGTTCGATCGCCAGTTCGACGAGGCAGCCCTCTGGGAGCCGGCCCGCGAGCGCAGCGGCACGGCGCAGGATGAGCGCGCGCCGCTGGCCAACTGGCTGACCGTGGAAGGCCAGGTGTATGGCGGCGAACTGGCGCTGCAATGGGGCTTCAGCGAGCAGATGTTCGATGCCGCAACGATTGCGCAGTTGGCCGCTGCCTACACCGCTGAACTGAAATCGTTGATCGAACATTGCTGCGCGACGCCGGCCGGCCAGGCCACGCCGTCCGACTTCCCGTTGGCGCAGGTCAGCCAGCAGCAGCTCGATGAACTGCCGCTGAGCCTGGCGGCTGTCGAGGATCTCTACCCGCTGTCGCCGATGCAGCAGGGCATGTTGTTCCACACTCTGTACGAGCCGCAGGTCGGTGCGTACATCAACCAGTTGCGCCTGGATATCCACGGCCTCGACCTGACGCGTTTCACCCAGGCATGGCAAGCGGCGCTGGCGCGGCATGACATTTTGCGCAGCAGTTTCCACTGGCTGGGTTTGCACAGCGCGCATCAGGCGATCCATCGTCAGGTCGAGCTGCAATTGCAGGTGCTCGAGCAGGCCGACGCCGACCTAGATGCGCTGGCCGACGCCGAGCGTGAGCGCGGTTTCGAGTTGAGCGCAGCGCCACTGTTTCGTCTGCAACTGGTGCGCACCGATGCGGATGCCTGGCACCTGATCTACACCAGCCATCACATCCTCATGGACGGCTGGAGCAACGCGCAATTGCTCGCCGAAGTGATCCAGCATTACGCCGGCCACGCGCCGGGCAAACCGCTGGGCCAATACCGCGACTACCTCGGCTGGCTGCAACAGCAATCGACGAGTGCCGGCGAGCAGTTCTGGAAGGCTGCGCTGGCGCCGCTGGACACGCCGACCCTGCTCGCCGAAGCGCTGCGTCCGCCGGTCGACGGCCACGGCAGTGATGAGCTGCGAGTATCACTCGACGAACAGACCACCCGTGCTCTGGCGGATTTCGCCCGCCAGCAGAAAGTCACCCTCAACACCGTGATGCAAGCGGCGTGGGGGCTGATGCTGCAACGTTACACCGGTCAGGATTGCGTGGCGTTCGGCGCCACGGTCGCCGGGCGTTCGGCGGCATTGCCGGGCATCGAGCAGCAATTGGGCCTGTTCATCAACACCTTGCCGATGGTCTGCGGCGCTTCGCCGGAGCAGTCGTTGGGCCAGTGGCTGGGCGAACTGCAAGCCTTGAACCTGAGCATGCGCGAGTTCGAACACGTGCCGCTCTACGATATTCAGGGTTGGGCCGGTCAACAGGGCACGGCGCTATTCGACAGCCTGCTGGTGTTCGAAAACTTCCCGGTGGCCGAAGCGCTCAAGCGTGGAGCCCCGGCCGGTCTGTCGTTCGGCGAGATGCACAACCACGAGCGCACCAACTATCCGCTGACCCTCGGCATCGAACTGGCGGCGGGCCTGAGCCTGGAATTCAGCTACGACGCCGCGCGCTTCAGCGCTGCACAAATCGCCCAACTGAGCGGCAACCTGCAACACCTGCTGGCGCAAATGGTCGCGACGCCGGACATCCGTCTGGGCGCCTTGCAACTGCTCGATGACGCTGGCCGCGCCGCCGTGTTGGCGGCCAGTCAGCCGCTGAACCTGCATCTGCGCAGTGACGCGCTGGTGCATCAGCGCTTCGCCGCGCAGGCCGCCGCCACCCCGCATGCGTTGGCCTTGCAGGTCGGTGCGCAGCAACTGAGTTACGCTGAGCTGAACGCCCAGGCCAACCGTCTGGCCCATCGTCTGCTGGCGCAGGGCGTGACGGCGGGGCAGCGTGTCGGTCTGGCGATGCGCCGTGGCCCGCAACTGATCGTCAGCCTGCTGGCGGTGCTCAAGAGTGGCGCGGCGTACGTGCCGCTCGACCCGAAATACCCGGCCGAACGTCTCGCCTACATGATCGACGACAGCCGTCTCGACCTGTTGCTGTGCGAAGCCGGTCTGCTCACCGATCTGCCGTTGCCGGATAGCCTGGCGCGCCTGAACATGGTTGATCTGGACGCTGAACTGGCTGGCTATTGCGACAGTGATCCGCACAACACAGCGGTGCCCGCCGACCTCGCGTATGTGATCTACACCTCCGGTTCCACCGGCCAGCCGAAAGGCGTGGCGATCGATCATGGCGCCTTGCGCGAGTTCTGCCAGACCGCCGCCGAATATTCGGCGCTGACCGCCGAAGACCGCGTGTTGCAATTCGCGACCTTCAGCTTCGACGGTTTTGTCGAGCAGTGCTACCCGCCGCTGTGTGTCGGCGCGGCGCTGATCATGCGCGGCGACGATCCATGGGACGCCGGGCAAATGGCCGCGGAAATCGTCGCGCACAACGTCACTCTGGCGGACTTGCCGGCGGCTTACTGGTACTTGCTGGCGCGCGAATGCGCCAATGGCACGGTGACCAGTCTCGGCCAGTTGCGTCAGGTCCACGTCGGTGGCGAGGCAATGTCGGTGGAAGGCTTGCGCCTGTGGCACGAAGCCGGTCAGGGCCATGTGCGCCTGATCAACACCTACGGCCCGACAGAAGCGACCGTGGTTTCCAGCGTGCACACTTGCCGCCTGGAAGATGCCAGCGACACCTTCGGCATTCCGATCGGTCAGGCCACCGCCGGCCGCGCGTTGTACGTGCTGGACGCGGCCGGTGAACTGTTGCCGGCCGGCGGCGTCGGCGAATTGTGCATTGGTGCACAGGCATGCCTGGCGCAAAGCTACTTCGATCGTCCGGCGCTGACTGCCGAACGCTTCCTGCCGGATCCGTTTGCCACGCAACCGGGCGCTCGCCTGTATCGCAGCGGCGACCTCGCGCGCTACAACGCGGCCGGTGCGCTGGAGTACGTCGGGCGTATCGACCATCAAGTGAAGATTCGCGGTTTCCGCATCGAAATGGGCGAAATCGAAGCCTGCCTGCAAGCCCTTGAACAGGTGCGCGAGGCAGCGGTGATTGCACAGGATGGCCCGGGCGGCGCGCAACTGGTGGCGTATGTGGTTGCCACGGACGCGGCGTTGTTCACGGCAGAAGCAACGCTGCAAGCGGCGTGGCTCGAACAACTGAAAAGCGTGCTGCGCCAGGCGCTGCCGGAATACATGGTGCCGGCGCATCTGTTGTTGCTGGCGGCGCTGCCGCTGAACAACAACGGCAAGCTCGATCGCAAGGCATTGCCGAAGGTCGATCTGCATCAAAGCCAATACGCCTACGTGGCGCCGCACACCGCGCTGCAACAAGACTTGGCAGCGATCTGGGAAGCGGTGCTGCAAGTGGCGCCGATCGGTCTCGCCGATCAGTTCTTCGAGCGCGGCGGCCACTCGTTGCTGGCGACCCAAGTGATTTCGCGGGTGCGCCATGAACTGAAACTCGACGTGCCCCTGCGCGTGTTGTTCGAACAGCCAAGCCTCGACGGTTTCGCCAAGGCTTGTGCCGAACTGCAAACCAGCCACACGCTGCCAATGGTTGCACTGCCGCGTGGTGAGCCGATGGCATTGTCCTTCGCTCAGGAACGCCAGTGGTTCCTCTGGCAGCTGGAGCCGGACAGTGCGGCGTATCACGTGCCGACCGCGCTGCATCTGCGCGGGACGCTGAACAGCGCCGCGCTGGATCAGGCCTTCCAGGCGCTGGTGGCGCGTCACGAATCGCTGCGCACGGTGTTTGTCGAAGAGTCGACGCAAACCCTGCAAGTGATTCGCCCGGCCGAACACCTGCTGATCGAGCGCGCAAGCTTCGACCCGCAGGCCAGCGAGGCGCAACTCAAGGCGCGGGTGGAAGCGGAAATCCAGCGCCCGTTCGATCTGCTCAACGGGCCGTTGCTGCGGGTGTTGTTGCTGGAACTGAGCAGCAGCCATCACGTCCTGGTCATCACTGCGCACCACATCATTTCCGATGGCTGGTCGATGCAGGTCATGGTCGATGAACTGGTGCGCCTGTACGGCGCGTTCAGCGAGGCCCGCGATGCACAACTGCCGGCGTTGCCGTTGCAGTACGCCGACTATGCCGTGTGGCAGCGTCAATGGATGAACGACGGCGAAAGCGCCCGCCAACTGGCCTACTGGCGCGAGCGCCTGGGTGGCGAGCAGCCGGTGCTGGAGTTGCCGTTCGACTTCCCGCGTCCGGCTCAGCAGAGTTTCCGTGGCGCGCGTTTCGACTTCGCGCTGCCAACCGATCTGGCGCAGGAACTCAATGCTCTGGCGCAACGTGAAGGCGTGACCTTGTTCATGCTCTTGCTGGCGTCGTTCCAGACCTTGCTGCAACGCTATAGCGGGCAGCGTGACATTCGTGTCGGCGTGCCGGTGGCCAACCGCAATCGCCTGGAAACCGAAGGCCTGATCGGCTTCTTCGTCAACACCCAAGTGCTGCGTGCCGAGATCGAACCGCAGCACGGTTTTGACCAATTGCTGCAGCAGGTTCGCCAGGCGGTGCTGGACGCGCAGGCTTATCAGGACCTGCCGTTCGAACAACTGGTGGATGCGGTACAACCGCAACGCAGCCTCAGCCACAGCCCATTGTTCCAGGTGCTGTTCAATCACCAGAACCTTGAGCGTCAGCCAAGCTTGCTTGCGGATTTGCACATCGAAGGCATCGCCTGGGACAGTGCGGCGGCGCAGTTCGACCTGACGCTGGACACCGCAGAAGTGCAAGGCGGGTTGGCCGCATCGCTGACTTACGCCACCGATCTGTTCAAGCGCGAGACCGTCGAGCAGCTGTCGCGGCACTGGCTCAATGTGTTGCGCGCGGTCAGCCGCCAGGCATCGCAGTGCATCGGCGATCTGCCGCTGCTTGACAACGCCGAGCAGCAACTGATCATGGCCGACTGGAACAGCCATGAACTGCCAGAATCGACCGATCACACTCTGCAGGCGCTGGTCGAGGCGCAAGTTGCGGCCACGCCGGATGCGTTGGCGATGATCTTCGGCGAACAACAGTTGAGCTATCGGCAGTTGAACAACCGCGCCAATCGCCTCGCGCTGCAATTGCGCGACTATGGCGTGGGCGCCGAAGTGCGCGTTGGCGTGGCGCTGCCCCGTTCGACGGAGATGATTGTCGCCTTGCTCGCCGTGCTCAAGGCCGGCGGCACCTACGTGCCACTCGATCCGAGCTACCCGGCCGAGCGTCTGAGCTACATGCTCGAAGACAGCCGCGCCGCGTTGTTGCTGGTGGGTGTCGATGGTGAATTGTCGTCGCTGGCGACGCCGGGCCTGCGCGTGCTGGCGGTGGCGCCGGAGGCGGATGATCTGCCGGACGTCGGCAATCTGCCGCCAGTGAGCGGCGCGGACAACCTCGCCTATGTGATTTACACCTCCGGCTCCACCGGCAAGCCCAAGGGCGTGGCGATCACCCATCGCAACGCTGCGGCACTGATCCAGTGGGCGCATGGCGTCTACAGCCAGGCCGATTTGCAAGGCGTGTTGGCATCGACCTCGATCTGCTTCGACCTGTCGGTGTGGGAACTGTTTGTCACCCTGGCCGGCGGCGGTTTCTTCGTTCTCGCGCAAAACGCGCTGGAGCTGCCGGATCTGCCGGCGCGCGATCGGGTCAGCCTGATCAACACCGTGCCGTCGGCGATTGCCGCGTTGCAACAGGCCGGGCAGATTCCGTCGAGCGTGCGCATCATCAACCTCGCCGGCGAACCGCTGAAACAGTCGCTGGTCGATGCTCTGTACGGTCAGCCGACGCTGCTGCATGTCTACGATTTGTATGGTCCGTCCGAAGACACCACGTACTCGACTTATGTGCGGCGTGAGGCCGGTGGTCAGGCCACGATCGGCCGGCCATTGGCGGGCACCGATAGTTTTGTCCTCGATGCGCGTCTGCAACCGGTGCCGCTGGGTGTGGTCGGTGAGTTGTACCTGGCCGGCGCCGGGCTTTCCCGGGGTTATCTGTTGCGCCCGGAATTGACCTGCGAGCGCTATGTGCCGAACCCGTTCAGCACCAGCGGTGAGCGGATGTACCGCACCGGTGACCTGGTGCGTTACCAGGCCGATGGCCAGATCGAGTACCTCGGTCGGGTCGACCATCAGATCAAGGTGCGCGGCTTCCGTATCGAGTTGGGTGAGATCGAAAAACGCCTGCTGGCGCACCACGCCGTACACGAAGCGGTGGTGGTGGCGCGCGACAGCGGCCATGGCACGCAATTGGTCGGTTACGTGGTCAGCGCCAGCCAACCGCAGGCAGCAGCGCTGGATCAGGAGCTGCGTGCATGGCTCAAGGAAACCCTGCCGGAATACATGCTGCCGGCGCAGTTGATGTTCCTTGAGCAACTGCCGCTGACACCGAACGGCAAGCTCGACCGCAAGGCGCTGCCGGAACCTGATTTCAACACTGCCCAAGCCAGCTATGTGGCGCCGCGCAATGCTGTGGAGCAGGCGCTGGTGGCGATCTGGCAAGACGTCCTCAAACTCACGCAAGTGGGCATCGGCGAAAACTTCTTCGAACTCGGCGGCGATTCCATCGTGTCGATTCAGGTGGTCAGCCGCGCACGTGCGGCGGGCATTCACTTCAGCGCCAAAGAGCTGTTCCAGCATCAGACCGTCGAGGATCTGGCGCGGGTCGCGCGGCAGTCGGAAGCGCTGGCCGTCATCGATCAAGGCCCGGTGCGTGGCGCGACGCCGCTGCTGCCGATCCAGCATGACTTCTTCGCCCAGGCGATTGTCGAGCGTTCGCACTGGAACCAGTCGCTGTTGTTGCGTCCGGCGCAGGCGTTAAATGCACTAGCGCTGGAGCAGGCCTTGCTGGCCTTGCTCGGACATCACGATGCCTTGCGTTTGGGTTTCGAAGCTTCGGCGCACGGCTGGGATGCCTTGCACCTGCCGCTGGACCCGCAAGCCAGTGTGCTCTGGCAAGCCGATGTCGCCGACGCGGCTGCGCTGGAGGCCTTGTGCGAAAAAGCCCAGCGCTCGCTGGACATCGAAAACGGGCCATTGCTGCGCGCGGTACTGGCGCATCTGGCGGATGGCTCGCAACGCCTGTTGCTGGTGATCCATCACCTGGCGGTCGACGGTGTTTCGTGGCGCATCCTGCTGGAAGATCTGCAAAGCGCCTACGGCCAGTCCGTGGCCGGGCAAACCGTGCAATTGCCGTTGAAGACCAGCGCTTTCAAAGTGTTCGCCGAGCGCATGCAAGCCTACGCCGTGACCGCGCCGTTGCAGGCCGAACTCGGTTATTGGAAAGAGCAGGGCGCACTGGCCGAGTTGCCGTGTGACAACCCTGACGGCAGCCTGGAAAACCGTCACGCGGTGATTGTCCAGAGCCGTCTCGACTCAACGTTGACCCGGCAACTGCTGCAAGACGCGCCGAGCGCCTATCGCACCCAGGTCAACGACCTGCTGCTGACCGCGCTGGCACGGGTGATCTGCCGCTGGAGCGGGCAACCGGCAACCTCGATTCAGCTCGAAGGCCATGGCCGCGAAGAGCTGTTCGACGACGTAGACCTGACCCGTACCGTCGGCTGGTTCACCAGTCTGTTCCCGTTGCGCCTGACCCCGCAAAGCGATCTCGGCGCCTCGATCAAGGCGATCAAGGAGCAACTGCGCGGCGTGCCGAACAAAGGCCTGGGCTTCGGTGCCCTGCGCCATTTGGGCGACAGCGCAACGCAAGCGGCACTCGGCGCAGTGGCGATGCCGCGCATCACCTTCAACTACCTCGGCCAGTTCGACAGCCAGTTCGACGAGCGCTCGCTGTTTGTCCCGGCCACGGAAAAATCCGGCGCCGAACAAAGCGACAGCGCGCCACTGAGCAACTGGCTGTCGCTCAACGGTCAGGTGTATGGCGGCGAGTTGAGTCTGGACTGGAGCTTCAGTCGCGAGATGTTCGACGAGGCGAGCATTCAGCGCCTGGCGGATGACTACACCAGCGAGCTGAGCTTGCTGGTCGAGCATTGCCTGCGCGGCGAACACGGCGGCTTCACACCGTCGGACTTCCCGCTGGCCGCGCTGCAGCAGGCGCAACTGGACGGTCTGGGCCTCAGCGCCCGTGACATCGAGGACATCTATCCGCTGTCGCCGATGCAGCAGGGCATGCTCTTCCACAGCTTGTTCGCGCAAGGCAGTGGCGACTACATCAACCAGATGCGCGTCAGCGTGCAGGGCCTGGATGTCGAGCGTTTCCGTGACGCCTGGCAAGCCACCGTGCAGGCGCATGCGGTGCTGCGCAGCGGTTTCCTCTGGACCAGTGAGCAAGAGCAACCGGTGCAAGTGGTGCAGCGCCATGCCGTGCTGCCATTCAGCGTGCACGACTGGCGCGGCCAGGCCGCACAGGCGCAGGCGCTGGAAGATCTGGCAAGTGCCGAACGCGAGCAGGGTTTTGTCTTGAGCGCGGCGCCGTTGTTGCGTCTGGTGCTGGTGCAGACGGCCGATGATTGCCATGAGCTGATCTACACCAGCCATCACATCCTGATGGACGGCTGGAGTAATTCGCAGCTGCTCGGTGAAGTGTTGCAACGCTACAGCGGCCAGGCCTTGCCAGGGCGTGTCGGCAGCTATCGCGATTACATCGGCTGGCTGCAACGCCAGGACGGCGCTGCGGCTGAAACCTTCTGGAAAGGCCAACTGAGCCTGCTTGACGAGCCAACCTTGCTGGCCCGCGTCTCGGCGGATCACACGCCGCTCGACAGCCACGGGCATGCCAACCACACCCAGTTGCTCGACAGCCAGCAGACCCGTGGCCTGAGCGAATTCGCCCGGCGCCAGAAGGTCACCGTCAACACCTTGGTGCAAGGTGCGTGGCTGTTGCTGTTGCAACGCTACACCGGGCAATCCGCCGTCGCCTTCGGTGCGACGGTGTCGGGGCGTCCGGCGGATTTGCCGGGTGTCGAGCAACAGATCGGTCTGTTCATCAACACCTTGCCGGTGATCGCTGCACCGCGTCCGGAGCAGGCGTTGGGTGCATGGCTGCAAGCCTTGCAGACGCAGAACCTGGCATTGCGCGAGTTTGAACACACGCCGTTGTTCGACATTCAGCGCTGGGCCGGGCAGGGCGGTGAAGGCCTGTTCGACAGCCTGTTGGTGTTCGAAAACTATCCGGTCTCCGAGGCTCTGGACAAGGGCGCGCCGCAAGGCATGCGCTTCGGTCAGGTGTCGAGCCACGAGCAGACCAACCTGCCGCTGACCGTGCTGGTGGACCTGGGCGATACGCTGTCGTTGCAGTTTGCCTATGCGCGCCAGCACTTCAGCGAGACGCTGATCGCGCAGATGGCCGAGCAGATGCAGCACCTGTTGCTGCAATTCAGCCAGGCGTCGACAGAGACATCGATCAGCCGCGTGCAACTGATGGATGCCGCGCAGCAGCAAGCGGTCTTGCAGGACTGGAATCGCCACAGCGCGGCCTTCGCGCAAACCGCCAGCCTGCATCAGTTGATCGAAGCGCAGGTGCAGCGCTCACCGCAAGCGATTGCCGTGACCCTCGACGAGCAGCAACTGACCTACGCCGAGCTGAACAGCCGCGCCAATCGCCTCGCCCATGCGTTGATCGCGCGTGGCGTTGGCCCGGACGTGCTGGTCGGTCTGGCAGCCGAGCGTTCGCTGCAGATGATTGTCGGCTTGCTGGCGATCCTCAAGGCGGGCGGCGCTTACCTGCCACTCGATCCGCAATACCCGGCCGAGCGTTTGCAATACATGGTCGAAGACAGCGGCATCAGCCTGCTGTTGATGCAGTCTGGGGTGCTGGCGCACGTGGACTTGCCGGCAGCGGTCGAGACCTTGCTGCTGGGCGAGGAACCGGCGGATTACCCGACCTGCGATCCACAGGTGACAGTCGACAGCGATAACCTCGCCTATGTGATTTACACCTCCGGTTCCACCGGTAAACCGAAGGGCACGCTGCTGGCGCATCAACAGGTGTTGCGCCTGTTCGCTGCCAGTGAGCATTGGTTCAATTTCGGCCCGCAGGACAGCTGGACGCTGTTCCATTCCTACGCGTTCGACTTTTCGGTCTGGGAAATTTTCGGGGCGCTGCTGCACGGCGGGCGTCTGGTGATCGTGCCGCACGCGGTCAGCCGTTCGCCGGAAGAGTTCTATGCCTTGCTCTGCCGCGAGCAGGTCACGGTGTTGAACCAGACGCCTTCGGCGTTCAAGCAACTGATGCAGGTGGCCACGGATGCGCGGCAGACCGCGCAACCGTCGCTGCGCTATGTGGTGTTCGGCGGTGAGGCGCTGGAAGTGAAGAGCCTGCGGCCATGGTTCGAGCGCTTCGGCGACAGCGCGCCGCAACTGATCAACATGTACGGCATCACCGAAACCACCGTACACGTCACCTACCGGCCGTTGTCACTGGCGGACTTGCACAACGAGGCGGGCAGCCCGTTGGGCGAGCCGATCCCGGACTTGTCCTGGTACGTGCTGGACACCGATCTGAATCCGGTGGCCAAGGGGTGCATCGGCGAACTGCACGTCAGCGGTGCCGGGCTGGCGCGCGGTTACCTCAACCGCGCCGACCTGAGTGCCTTGCGTTTTGTGCCGAACCCGTTCAGCGGCAATGGTGAGCGGCTGTATCGCACCGGCGACCTGGCGCGCTATTGCGCCGATGGCCGGATCGAGTACGCCGGACGCATCGACCATCAGGTGAAGATCCGTGGTTTCCGCATCGAGCTGGGCGAAATCGAAGCACAACTGCTGGCGGTGCCGGGCATCCGTCAGGCGGTGGTGCTCGATCAGCCGGGCGCCGGTGGCGTGCAACTGGTCGCCTACCTCGTGGCGACGCAGGCGGTAGAGCCAGCGGAGCAGGGGGCATGGCGCGATCAGGTGCGTCAGGCGCTGAAAGGCAATCTGCCGGATTACATGGTGCCGGCGCACTTGCTGCTGCTCGACAGCCTGCCACTGACGGCCAACGGCAAGCTCGACCGGCGGGCCTTGCCGCAGCCGGACGCGCACCTGTTGCAGGGCGCCTACGTGGCGCCGGTCAGCGCGTTGCAACAGCAGATCGCCGAAGTCTGGGGCGACGTGCTGAAACTCGAGCGGGTGAGCCTGACTGACAACTTCTTCGAACTCGGCGGCCATTCGTTGCTGGCGACCCAGGTGGTGCTGCGTTTGCGCGAAGTGCTGGGCTTTGAAATCCCGCTGGCGAGCCTGTTCGGCAGTGCCGATCTGGCCGCGTTCAGCGATGCCGTACAAGCCCTGCAACCCGATTTGCAGCCCGTTCATGATGTTTTGGCTAAATCCTTGGAGGCTCTCAATCGTTTATCAGCAGATGAACTTGAAAAACTGATTTCCTAAGAGGACCACGGCATGCAGCAGTTGATTGAATCGGTAGGCGCGCTTTCTCCCGAGAAACGCAAGGCGCTGGCGATTCTACTGGGCAAACAGGGGGTCAATCTCTACGGCATCGCCCCGGTTTTCCGGCGTGGTGACGCAGAGCCCCTGTTGCTTTCCTATGCTCAGGAGCGGCAGTGGTTCCTCTGGCAAATGGAGCCGCACAGTGCGGCTTATCACATCCCCACCGCCCTGCGTTTGCGCGGGGCGCTGGATCTGCCGGCGTTGCAGGCCAGCTTCGCGGCGCTGATCGAGCGTCACGAAAGCCTGCGCACCGGCTTCGCCCTCGATGAGCAGGGCAAGGCGTTGCAGGTTATCCACGCACCTTTCGCACTGGCTTTGCCGGTGCAGGATGTCCAGGGGATTGATGAGAAGGCGTTGAAAGCGCTGATCCAGACGGAAATCGCCGAGCCGTTCGACTTGCTCCAGGGCCCGCTGCTGCGGGTTCGGGTGCTGCGTCTGGGGGCCGAAGAACATGTGCTGGTGGCGGTGCAGCACCACATCGTTTCCGACGGCGTATCGATGCAGGTGATGATCGATGAGCTGATCCAGTTGTACGCCGGCCGCCGTCGCGGTCAGGCGACAGCGCTGGCGCCGTTGCCGATTCAGTACGCCGACTACGCACTGTGGCAACGCAGCTGGATGGAGGCGGGCGAGCGCGAACGGCAACTGGCTTACTGGACCGAACGTCTCGGCGGCGAGGCCTCGGTGCTGGAATTGCCGCTGGATCATCCGCGTCCGGCGAGCCAGAGTTTCCGTGGCGCGAGCCTCGACATCAGCCTGCCCGTTGCCATCAGCAAAGGTTTGCAGGACGTCGCGCGGCGCGAAGGCGTGACCTTGTTCATGCTGTTGCTGGCGTCGTTCCAGACCTTGCTGCATCGCTACAGCGGCCAGAATGACATTCGCGTCGGCGTGCCGATTGCCAACCGCAACCGCAAAGAGACCGAAGGCCTGATCGGCTTCTTCGTCAACACGCAGGTGTTGCGCGCCGAACTCGACGAGCAAATGCCTTTCAACCAATTGCTGCAACAGGTCAAACAGCATGCCCTTGGCGCGCAGGCGCATCAGGACTTGCCGTTCGAGCAACTGGTCGAAGCGCTCGCGCCGACCCGCAGCCTCAGCCGCAGCTCGCTGTTCCAGGTGATGTTCAACCATCAGACCGCCGCAGCGGCCGAGCAGCAATCGGTGCAGATGCCTGGGCTGAGTGTCGAGCCGGTGAGCTGGGACAGTCACACCGCACCGTTCGACCTGACGCTGGACACCTACGAGTCCGCCGCTGGCCTCAGCGCTTCGCTGGTCTACGCCACCGATCTGTTCGATGCGGCGACCATCACGCGCATGGCCGCTCACTGGCAAAGCCTGCTGGCCGCCATCGTCGCTCGCAGCGATCAGCGCATCGGTGAATTGGCGATGCTCGGCGGCGATGAATTTGCCCGACTGCAACAGAGCAATGCACTGGTGGAACTGGATCGGCTGCCGGTGCACGAACGTTTTGCGCGCATGGCGCAGGCACAACCGCAAGCGCTGGCCGTGCGGTGCGCCGATCAGCAACTGACCTTCGCCGAACTCGACGCCGAGGCCAATCGCCTCGCCCAGCGCCTGCAACTGGACGGCGTGGGGCCAGAAGTGCGCATCGGCATCGCCTTGCCGCGCAGCCCGCAAATGCTTGTAGCAATGCTCGCGGTGCTCAAGGCCGGTGGCGCTTATGTGCCGTTGGACGCCAGTTATCCGCGCGAGCGTCTGGCTTATCTGATGGCGGATTCGGGCATCGCCCTGTTGCTGAGCGATTCGACGCTGATCGGCCAATTGCCGCTGCCGGAGGGTTTGCCGAGCCTGTGCCTCGATACGCTCGACACCGCTGAATTCGCGGACACCGCGCCTGCCGTTGCAGTGCACGAACACAGTCTCGCCTATGTGATTTACACCTCGGGTTCGACTGGTCAGCCGAAAGGCGTTTGCGTAGCCCATGGCCCGCTGGCGATGCATTGCCAGGCGATCGGTCAGCGCTACGCGATGACGGCGGATGACTGCGAGCTGCATTTCATGTCGTTCGCCTTCGACGGTGCGCATGAGCGCTGGCTGACCCCGCTGACCCACGGTTCCAGCCTGTTGCTGCGTGACGACAGCCTGTGGACAGCCGAGCAGACCTACCGCGCCATGCAGCGTCACGGCGTGACCGTGGTGGCGTTTCCGCCGGCCTATCTGCAACAGTTGGCCGAGTTCGCCGAAATCGCAGGCAACCCGCCCAAGGTGCGCATCTACTGCTTCGGCGGCGATGCGGTGCCCAATGACAGCTTTGAACGGGTGCGTCGCGCCCTGGCACCGCAACACATCATCAATGGCTACGGCCCGACCGAAACCGTGGTCACGCCGCTGTTGTGGAAGGCTGACCGTGACACCCGTTGCGGCGCGGCCTATGCGCCGATCGGTGAACGTGTCGGCGAGCGCAGCACTTGGGTGCTCAGTGCCGAACTCAACCCGCTGCCGCAAGGCGTGGCCGGCGAGTTGTACCTCGGTGGCTACGGCGTGGCACGCGGGTATCTGGATCGTCCGGCGCTGACCGCCGAGCGCTTCGTTCCCGATCCGTTCGGCGCGCCCGGTGCGCGCCTGTACCGCAGTGGCGATCAGGTGCGCCTGCGCGCCGATGGCGTATTCGATTATCAAGGTCGCGTCGACAATCAGGTCAAGGTGCGTGGCTTCCGTATCGAGCTGGGTGAAATCGAAGCGCGGCTGATGGCGCTCGACTCGGTGCGCGAAGCGGTGGTGCTGGCTCAGGACGGTGCGAACGGCGCACAACTGGTCGGCTACATCGTTGCCGCGCAACCGGTCGAGGCGGCGCAACACGGCGCTTGGCGCGAGCAGATTCGTGCCAGCCTCAAACACAGCCTGCCGGACTACATGGTTCCGGCGTACCTGATGGTGCTGGAACACATTCCGCTGACGCCGAACGGCAAGGTCGACCGCAAGGGTTTGCCGAAACCCGAAGCCAGCCTGATGCAGCAGGACTATGTCGCGCCGCTCACCGGACTGGAGCAGCAAACCGCGCAGATCTGGGCCGAAGTGCTCAAGCTCGATCGCGTTGGCATGACCGACAACTTCTTCGAACTCGGCGGCCACTCGCTGCTGGTGACTCAAGTGCTGTCGCGGGTGCGCCAGACGTTGCAACTCGACGTGCCACTCAAGGCGCTGTTCGAACACAGCACGCTGGGTGGTTTCTGTGGCCATCTGGCGCAGGCTGCGAATGCCGCGCAGCAACCGCCATTGGTCGCGCTGGAACGTGGCGCGCCGCTGGTGCTGTCGTACGCGCAGGAGCGTCAGTGGTTCCTCTGGCACATGGATCGGCACAGTTCGGCCTACCACATTCCGAGCGCGCTGCGCCTGCACGGGCCGCTCGACCGGCAAGCGCTGCAACGCAGTTTCGACACGCTGATCGCCCGCCACGAGAGCCTGCGTACACGCTTCCTGCAAGAGGCCGACGGCACCCGTCAGTTGATTCTGGCGCCGTTCAGCCTGCCGATCGAATCGCGCACCCTCGCCGCCGACAGCGATGACGCCGCGCTCAAGTCACAGGTCGAAGCCGAAATCCGCCGGCCGTTCGACTTGCAGGAAGAGCCGCTGCTGCGCGCGACCTTGCTGCAACTGAGCGCCGAGGATCATGTGCTGGTGCTGATCCAGCACCACATCGTTTCCGATGGCTGGTCGATGCAGTTGATGGTCGATGAACTGATTCGCCTGTACGCCGCCTTCAGCCGGGGTGAACAGCTGAGCCTGCCGGCGCTGCCGATCCAGTACGCCGACTATGCCGTGTGGCAGCGGCGCTGGATGGAGGCGGGCGAGCGCGAGCGCCAACTCGATTACTGGCTGACCCAATTGGGCGGCGAGCAACCGGTGCTGGAACTGCCGCTGGATCGTCCGCGCCCGGCCACCCAGAGTCTGCGTGGTGCACGTTTCGAACTGGCGCTGGACGCGCCGTTGAGTGAGGCGCTGAACAACGTCGCCCGCCGTGAAGGCGTGACACTGTTCATGCTGTTGCTGGCATCGTTCCAGACCTTGCTGCACCGCTACAGCGCGCAGGACGACATTCGTGTCGGCGTGCCGGTGGCCAACCGCACGCGGGTCGAGACCGAAGGGCTGATCGGCTTCTTCGTCAACACCCAAGTGCTGCGCGCCGATATCCACGGCGGCCTGCGTTTCAGCGAGCTGCTGCAACAGGTTCGCCAGACGGCGCTCGGTGCGCAGGATCATCAGGACTTGCCGTTCGAGCAACTGGTGGAAATGCTGCAACCGGAACGCAGCCTCAGCCGCAGCCCGCTGTTCCAGGTGATGTTCAACCACCAGGCCAAGGCCCGTCGCAGCACGGCATTGGCCGAGCTGGAGGGGTTGCAGATCCGCGAGGTCGACTGGGACAGCCTGATGGCGCAGTTCGACTTGACCCTCAATACCGAAGAATCCGCCGAGGGCATCTTCGCCTCGCTGGTCTATGCCGCCGACCTGTTCGACGCCTCGACCATTGCGCGGATGGCCGAACATTGGCAGGCGCTGTTGCGCAGCATCAGCGCGCAACCGCAGCAATTGATCGGTGAACTGTCGATGCTCGCGGCTGACGAGCGTCAGCACAGTATCGAAGACTGGAACCCGGCGCCGCAGACCTGGAACCCACAACAACCCCTGCACCGCTTGATCGAAGCGCAGGCGCAGCGCACGCCCGAGGCGGTTGCCGTGACGTTCGGCGAGCAGCATCTGAGCTACGGCGAACTCAATCGCCGCGCCAATCGCCTGGCCCATGAACTGATTGGCCGTGGCGTTGGCGCCGACGTGCTGGTCGGCCTCGCCACCGAGCGTTCGCTGGAGCTGATCGTCGGCCTGCTGGCGATCCTCAAGGCTGGTGGCGCCTATCTGCCGCTGGATCCTCAGTACCCGGCCGACCGTTTGCAATACATGATCGAGGACAGCGGCATTCGCCTGTTGTTGAGCGGTGCCGGGGTGCTCGATCACGTCGCCATCGACGCGCAGGTCAGCCATCTGCCGCTCGGCGATGACTATGCTGCGCAAGCGCAAAGCGATCCGCAGATTGCGCTCGACACCGCCAATCTGGCTTACGTGATCTACACCTCCGGCTCGACCGGCAAGCCCAAGGGCACGCTGCTCAGCCACGCCAACGCGTTACGCCTGTTCGAAGCCACCGAGGGCTGGTTCAACTTCGGCGCCGATGATTGCTGGACGCTGTTTCATTCCTACGCGTTCGATTTCTCCGTTTGGGAAATCTTCGGCGCGCTGCTGCATGGCGGTCGTCTGGTCATCGTGCCGCAGGACGTCAGCCGTTCGCCGCAAGAGTTCTTTGCCTTGCTCTGCGCCGAACGCGTCACGGTACTGAACCAGACGCCGTCGGCGTTCAAGCAGCTGATGCAGGTGGCGTGCGCGGCCGCGCCCGCGCTGCAACCGTCGCTGCGCTACGTGGTGTTCGGTGGCGAAGCGTTGGAGGTGAAGAGCCTGCGCCCATGGTTCGAGCGCTTCGGCGACCGCGCGCCGCAACTGGTCAACATGTACGGCATCACCGAAACCACCGTGCACGTCAGTTACCGGCCGCTGTCGCTGGCCGACCTCGACAATGCCGCCGGCAGCCCGTTGGGCGCGCCGATTGCCGACCTGGCGTGGTACGTGCTGGATGCCGACCTCAACCCGGTCGCACGCGGCTGCATCGGTGAGCTGTACGTTGCCGGCGCCGGTCTGGCCCGTGGTTACCTCAACCGCAGCGACCTCAGTGCCCTGCGTTTTGTCCCCAACCCGTTCAGCGCCGAGGGTGCGCGCCTGTATCGCACCGGCGACCTGGCGCGCTACTGCACCGACGGCCGCATCGAATACATCGGGCGCATCGACCATCAAGTGAAGATTCGTGGTTTCCGTATCGAACTCGGTGAAATCGAAGCACGCCTGCTGGCATTGCCCGAAGTGCGTCAGGCGGTGGTGCTCGATCAGCCGGGCGTCGGTGGCGTGCAACTGGTGGCGTACATCGTCGCTGCGCAAGCGCCCGATCCGCTGGAACAGGCTGCCTGGCGCGAGCAGGTGCGCCTGCGGCTGCGCCAGGATCTGCCGGACTACATGGTTCCCGCGCATCTGTTGCTGCTTGAGCAATTGCCGCTGACCGCCAACGGCAAGCTCGATCGCAAGGCGCTGCCGACGGCCGACGCCAACCTGTTGCAACACGCCTATGTGGCGCCGGTCAGTGACCTCGAAAAACAGGTCGCGGCGATCTGGGGCGATGTGCTCAAACTCGATCAGGTCGGCTTGACCGACAACTTCTTTGAACTGGGAGGTCACTCCCTGCTGGTGATAAACATTGTGTCGCGCATTCAACTTGAACTCGGTATGACGCTGCTCCCGCAAACCATTTTCCAGTACCCGGTACTGGCGGATCTGGTGGCGCAATTGCAAGGTAATGGTGAACAGGTCACGGCCTCGAAACTGAGCTTGCTCGAAGACCTGCTCGACGAAATGGAGGACGCGTGAATGGACATTAACGTCGCCACGCGGATTGCCCGCCGCTTCATCACTCTGCCGCTGGAAAAGCGCAAGGAATACCTCGGCAAAATGCTCGCCGAGGGCGTGTCCCCGGCCAATCTGCCGATTCCCGAAGTGCAGTCGGCATTCGCTAGCCTCGGTTTGTCGTACGCTCAGGAGCGCCAGTGGTTTCTCTGGCAACTGGAGCCGGGCAGCGCCGCCTATCACATTCCCATGGCCCTGCGCCTGCGCGGCCAACTCGATGTCGCCGCGCTACAACGCAGCTTCGACAGCCTGATCGAGCGACACCAGACGCTGCGCACGGTGTTCGTGCATGACGGCCAGCGCCCGCAGCAGGAAATCCGCGCCAACGCGGCACTGACCATCGTTGAGCAAAGCCTTGCCGCCGACACCGCGGATGGCGTGCTGCAACAGCTGATCGAAAGCGAGATCCAGCAGCCGTTCGATCTCGCCGAAGGGCCATTGTTGCGGGTGAAATTGCTGCACCTGGGCGCCGATGACCATGTGCTGATCCTGATCCAGCACCACATTGTTTCCGATGGCTGGTCGATGCGCGTGATGGTCGATGAGCTGATCGCGCTGTACGCCGGTTTCAGCAGTGGCACTGCTACCGAATTGGCAGCCTTGCCGATCCAGTACGCCGACTACGCCTTGTGGCAACGCAGCTGGATGGAAGCGGGTGAGCGGGAGCGGCAACTGGCTTACTGGCTCGAGCAACTGGGTGGCGAACAACCGGTGCTGGAACTGCCTCAGGACCGCGCGCGGCCGGCGCTGCAAAGTTATCGCGGCGCGCGTCTCGACCTGGAGTTCGATGAGGCGTTGAACCAGGGTTTGCAAGCCATCGCCCGGCGTGAAGGGGTGACCCTGTTCATGGTGTTGCTGGCGGCGTTCCAGACCTTTCTGCACCGCTACAGCGGCCAGGCCGATATTCGCGTCGGCGTGCCCAATGCCAACCGTAACCGCACCGAAACCGAAGGCTTGATCGGCTACTTCGTCAACACCCAGGTGATGCGTGCGCAACTTGATCCGCGCCTGCCGTTCAATGCGTTGTTGCAGCAGGTCAAACAGGCGGCGATGGGTGCGCAAGCCCATCAGGAACTGCCTTTCGAACAATTGGTGGAAGCCCTGGCGCCAGAACGCAGCCTGAGCCGCAGCCCGTTGTTCCAGGTGATGTTCAACCACCAGACGGCCAGTCGTCAGCAAGGCGCCAACGCTTCGCTGGCGCAGTTGCAGGTCGAACCGATGAGCTGGGACACCCATCAGGCGCAACTTGACCTGACCCTGGAAACCCACGAGTCGGCAGACGGCCTCGGTGCGTCGCTGATCTACGCCACCGACCTGTTCGACGCCGCGACCATCGCGCGCATGGGCGAGCATCTGTTGGCGCTGTTGCAGGCCATCGTCGCGCAGCCGCAGCAAGCCATTGGCGAACTGCCGATGCTCACCGCGCAAGAGCGTCAGGCGATTCTGCTCGGCTGGAATGACACGGCGGTGGATTACCCGCTGACCACCAGCGTGCAGCAGTTGATCGAAGCCCAAGTGGCGAAAACGCCGGATGCACCGGCACTGGCCTTCGGTGAAACACGCCTGAGCTACGCGCAACTCAACGCCCGCGCCAATCGCCTCGCGCATCGCTTGATCGAGAGCGGCGTCGGCCCGGAGTCGCTGGTCGGCATCGCGGTGGAGCGTTCGATCGAAATGGTCGTCGGCCTGCTGGCCGTGCTCAAGGCCGGTGGCGCCTACGTACCGCTGGATCCGGAATATCCGCCGGAGCGCCTGCGCTACATGCTCAAAGACAGCGGCGTGAAGTTGCTGCTGACCCAAGCGGCGCTGCTCGACAGCCTGCCGCTGAGCGAGCAGGTTCAGACCCTGGCGCTGGATAGCCTCGGCGATCTGCAAGATTATCCCGCGACCGATCCACAGGTTGCCGTGGATGCGGAAAACCTCGCCTACGTGATTTACACCTCGGGCTCGACCGGCAAACCCAAGGGTGCCGGCAACCGTCATGCGGCGCTGACCAACCGTTTGTGCTGGATGCAACAAGCCTATCAATTGGGCGCCGGTGACACGGTGCTGCAAAAGACCCCGTTCAGCTTTGACGTCTCGGTCTGGGAATTTTTCTGGCCGCTGATGACCGGTGCGCGCCTGGTGGTTGCCGCTCCCGGCGATCACCGTGATCCGGCGACGCTGGTGGCGCTGATCAATCGCGAGCAGGTCACCACGCTGCACTTTGTCCCGTCGATGTTGCAGGCCTTCCTGCAGGATGAGCAGGTCGCGACCTGCGGCAGCCTCAAACGCATCGTTTGCAGCGGTGAAGCGTTGCCCGCCGACGCGCAGTTGCAGGTGTTCGCCAAGCTGCCGCAGGCCGGGCTGTTCAATCTCTATGGCCCGACGGAAGCGGCCATCGACGTGACCCACTGGACCTGTGTCGAAGAAGGCCGCGACAGCGTGCCGATCGGTGAACCGATTGCCAATCTGGCCTGCTACATCCTTGACGACGAACTGCAACCGGTGCCGGTCGGTGTGCTCGGCGAGCTGTACCTCGCCGGTGTCGGCCTGGCCCGTGGTTATCACCAGCGTCCGGCGTTGACCGCCGAACGTTTTGCCGTCAGCCCGTATGGCCATGGCGAGCGCATCTATCGCACCGGCGACCTGGCACGCTACCGCGACAACGGCGTGATCGAATACGCCGGGCGCATCGACCATCAGGTCAAGCTGCGCGGCTTGCGTATCGAAATGGGCGAGATCGAAGCGCGCCTGCTCGAACACCCGGCCGTGCGTGAAGCGGTGGTGCTGGTGATCGACGGCAAGCAGTTGGTGGCTTATGTCGTCCTTGCCGAAGAAAGCGCCGACTGGCGTCAGAACCTCGCTGCGCATGTGCAGCAGCAATTGCCCGAATACATGGTGCCGACACAATGGCTGGCGCTGGCGCAAATGCCGCTCAGCCCCAATGGCAAACTCGACCGCAAGGCCTTGCCGAAACCCGACGCCAGCGTCGCGCAGCAGCAATATCAGGCACCGGGCAATGCCATGGAACAGCGACTGGCGGACATCTGGCAGTCAGTGCTGGGCCTGGAACAAATCGGTGTCAGCGATAATTTCTTCGCCCTCGGCGGCGATTCGATCATCTCGATCCAGGTGGTCAGCCGTGCCCGTCAGGCCGGGCTGCACTTCACTCCCAAGGACTTGTTCCAGCACCAGACCATTCGCGGTCTAGCCAGCGTCGCGACCGTGGGTGACGGCGGTGTGCGCATCGACCAGAACCCGGTGACCGGCAGCACGCCGCTGTTGCCGTTCCAGCAGCTGTTTTTTGAGACCGACATTCCCCAGCGTCAGCACTGGAACCAGTCGTTGCTGCTCAAGCCTGCGCAAGCCTTGCACGGCGCTACGCTGGAGCAGGCGTTGCAAGCGCTGGTCCGCCACCATGACGCGTTGCGCCTGACGTTCACGCAGAACGCCGATGGCTGGAGCGCCGCACACCGCGCCGTCGAGCCGCAGCAGACGCTGTTGTGGCAGACCGCGCTGAACAGCGCCGATGAAGTCGAAGCCGCGTGCGAAGAGGCACAGCGCAGCCTCGATCTGCACAACGGTCCGCTGTTGCGCGGCATGTTGTTGAGCCTCGCCGATGGCAGCCAGCGTCTGTTGCTGGTGATCCATCACCTGGCCGTCGACGGTGTGTCGTGGCGCGTTCTGCTCGAAGACCTGCAAGACGCCTACCGGCAGTTGCAGGACGGCCAGCCGCTGAAGTTGCCGGCCAAGACCAGCGCCTTCAAGCACTGGGCCGAAGGCTTGCAGGCGCACACCACCAACCTTGCCGGCGAACTGGATTTCTGGCGCGGACAATTGCTCGACGCACCGCAGGATTTGCCTCGCGACAATGCCGATGGCCGTCTCGCCAACAATCAGGCCTTGAGCGTGCGCACGCAGCTCGACAAGGCGCTGACGCGCAAACTGCTGCAACAGGCCCCGGCGGCCTATCGCACCCAGGTCAACGACTTGCTGCTGACCGCGCTGGCGCGGGTGATCTGCCGCTGGACCGGCGACACTTCGGCGCTGATCCAGCTGGAAGGGCATGGCCGTGAAGAGTTGATCGACGGCATCGATCTGAGCCGCACCGTGGGCTGGTTCACCAGCCTCTATCCGGTGCGCCTGACGCCACAAACGGCGCTGGCCGACGCGATCAAACAGGTCAAGGAGCAACTGCGCGCCATCCCCAACAAAGGCCTGGGTTTCGGTGCCTTGCGTTATCTCGGCGATGATGCCAGCCGCGCTGCATTGGCGGCGGTGCCGCAGGCACGTATCACGTTCAACTACCTCGGCCAGTTCGACAGCCAGTTCGACGAAGCGGCGCTGTTCGTCCCGGCAGCGGAAAGCGCCGGTCGCGAGCAAAGTCCGCTGGCGCCACTGAGCAACTGGCTGGAAGTCAGCGGTCAGGTGTACGGTGCCGAGTTGAAGCTGAGCTGGACCTTCAGCCGCGAAATGTTCAACGAAGCGACTATCCAGCAGTTGGCCGATGACTACGCTGTCGAGCTGACGGCGCTGGTCGAGCATTGCTGTGCGCCGGGCAACCACGGCATCACGCCGTCGGACTTCCCGCTGGCGACCCTGACCCAGGTGCAACTCGACGGACTGCCGCTGGCGGTGGCCGATATCGAGGACATCTATCCACTGTCGCCGATGCAGCAGGGCATGTTGTTCCACACCCTGTCCGATGACGGCGATGACCTGTACATCAACCAAATCAACCTGCCGGTCGATGGCATGGACCCGGAGCGCTTCCGTCGTGCCTGGCAACATGTGATCGGTCGCCATGCGATTCTGCGCACGTCGTTCCACTGGCAGGGCGGCCAGACGTCGCCGATCCAGGTCGTTCAGCATCACGCCGAGGTCGATCTGCAAGTGCTCGACTGGCGTGGCCAGGACATCGGCGAGCAGCGTCTGGCCGAGCGTGCCCGCGAAGAGCGTGCGCGTGGTTTCGAACTGCACCGCGTGCCGTTGCAGCGTTTGCTGTTGATCCGCACCGGGGAAGACAGCCACCAACTGATCTGGACCAGCCACCACATCCTCATGGACGGCTGGAGCAGTTCGCAGCTGTTCGGCGAAGTGCTGCAGCATTACGCCAGTGGTGAGGTGGTCGGTGACAGCGGCCGCTACCGTGACTTCATCGAGTGGCTGCAAAGCCAGGATCAGGATCGCCTCGAGCAGTTCTGGCGCGGCCATCTGCAAACCCTCGCCGAGCCGACGGCGCTGAGTCAGGCGATGCACCCGCGTCACGTCGCCACGACGGCGGGCCACGCAGCGCTGTACACCAAATGGGATGAACAGCAGACCCGCCGTCTGCAACAACATTGCCGCGCCCACGGGATGACCGCCAACACGCTGATCCAGGGCGCATGGCTGCTGGTGCTGCAACGCTACACCGGACAAAGCAGCGTGGCCTTTGGCGCCACGGTGGCGGGGCGTCCGGAAGGCCTGGCAAATGCCGACAGCATGCTCGGCCTGTTCATCAACACCTTGCCGGTGATCCAGACCCTGCAACCGGCGCAGCGCCTCAGCGACTGGCTCGCCCAGTTGCAGGCCTACAACCTCGATTTGCGTGACCACGCCCACGCACCGCTGGCGGATATCCAGCGCTGGTCGGGGCAGGGCGGACAGATGCTGTTCGACAGCATCATCGTCTTCGAGAACTACCCGATCGACCGTCGCCTGGAAGAGGCCAAGGGCGGTTTGCGGTTCGGCAGTTCGGCCAGCCATGACGTGACCAACTTCCCGATGGACCTGGCGGTGCATCTCAACGAAGAGCTGTCCATCGAGTACCTGTTCCTGCGCGATTGCTTTAGTGTCGAAGCGGTGGAGCGGATTCGCGAAACCATGGAAATCACCCTGCAAGCGATGCTCGACACGCCGCACGAATACCTCGGCAACCTGCAACGCCTGGCGCCGCAGCAATGGCAAGCCTTGCAGCAGTGGGGCGCGGAACCGGCGCCAAGCGACCAGCGTGAATGGCTGCCGCTGATAATTGCCGAACACGCGCGGATTCGTCCGCAGGCCAACGCCGTGGAGTGCGCGGGCGAGCACTTGAGCTACGCCGAACTGGAGGCGCGAGCGAATCGTCTGGCGCACCATTTGATCGCCAACGGCGCCGGCCCGGAAGTGTTGATCGGCGTCGCGCTGGAGCGTTCGCTGGACATGCTCGTGGCGTTGCTGGCGGTGTTCAAGAGCGGTGCTGCCTATGTGCCGCTGGACATCGATTACCCGCGCGATCGCCTCGCGTTCATGATCGAAGACTCGGGCATGAGCCTGATGATCAGTCGTGGCGAGTTGTCCGCACGCCTGCCGTTGCCGCAAGACTTGCCACGGGTTGACCTCGATAACTTCGACGCCGATGCCTACGCGGCCACGGCGCCACAGGTGCAGGTCAACGAAGATACCCTCGCGTATCTGATCTACACCTCGGGTTCCACCGGTTTGCCGAAAGGTGTCGCGGTCACCCATGGCCCGCTGAGCATGCATTGCCAGGCGATCTGCCAACTGTATGAAATGGATCACAGCAGCCGTGAGTTGCACTTCATGTCGTTCGCCTTCGACGGCGCCCACGAGCGCTGGCTGACCACCCTGGCGTTCGGCGGCACGCTGGTGCTGCGCGACAACGAGTTGTGGACACCGGAGCAGACCTGTCATGCCTTGCAGACGCGGTCGATCGACATCGCCTGTTTCCCGCCGGCCTACCTCAAGCAAGTGGCCGAGTACGTGCAGGCCAGCGGTTTGACCGCGCCCAAGGTGCGCATTTATTGCCTGGGTGGCGATGCGGTGCCGGAGCAGACCCTGCAACAGGTGCGCAGCATTCTCCAGCCGCAATTCATCACCAACGGCTATGGGCCGACCGAAACCGTGGTCACGCCGATGCTGTGGAAAGCCGCCAACGACGAACCGTGCGCGGCGGCGTATGCGCCGATCGGCCGGGTGGTCGGTCAGCGCTCGCTATGGGTGCTGGACGATGATCTGAATCCGCTGCCGGCCGGTTTGTCCGGGCAATTGCACATCGGCGGTTACGGGGTTGCCCGTGGTTATCACGGTCGGCCGGCAGTGACGGCGGAACGCTTCGTGCCGGACCCGTTCGGTGCGCCGGGCAGTCGCCTGTATCGCAGCGGCGATCTGGTGCGCCTGCGCGAAAGCGGGGTGATGGATTACGTCGGCCGCGCCGACCATCAGGTCAAGGTGCGTGGGTTCCGTATCGAACTCGGCGAAATCGAAGCCTGCCTGCGTTTGCAGGAAGACGTCACGGATGCGGTGGTCATTGCCCGCGACGGCGTGTCCGGCAAGCAACTGATCGGTTATGTGGTGGCTGACTGCGCTGACGAAGCGCGATTGATCGAACGCCTGAAGACCGAGCTGCGTGCGCGGTTGCCGGACTACATGGTGCCGGCGCAGATCATGTGCCTGACGCGCATGCCGATTTCGCCCAACGGCAAGCTCGACCGCAAGGCCTTGCCGGAGCCGCAGTTCCAGGTCGAACAATACGTGGCACCGCGCACCGAAGAAGAAGCCTTGCTCGCGCAGATCTGGGCCGAGGTGTTGCAGGTCGAGCTAGTTGGTTTGAGCGATAACTTCTTCGAACTGGGGGGCGACTCGATTCTCAGCCTGCAAGTGATCTCGCGGGCGCGTAACCATCCGCAACTCAAGCTCGATCTGAAACTGCGTGATCTGATGCGTTACCAGACCATCGGCAATCTGTTCGATCAGCAGGTGGTCAACCGTGCGGCCGAGGAACAGACGCAAGTAGTGCGCGAAGGTGCGTTCCCGCTGATCCCGATCCAGCAGTGGTTCTTCGACGAAGAAATGAACGCGCCGCACCACTTCAACCAGGCGTTGATTCTGCGCTCGCGGCAGGCCCTCGATGCGGTCGCGCTGGAAAAGACCCTGATGGCCATGCTGATGCAGCACGATGCCTTGCGCCTGCGTTTTGTCCGTGAGGGCGGGGTCTGGACCCAGCATTACCAGAGCCTGGATGATTGCCGTCAGCAGGCGCAGCAAGCGCCATTGTTGTGGGTGCATCAAGTCGCCGACAAGGATGAGCTGGAAGTGCTCGCCAACCAGGCGCAACGCAGTCTGAATCTGGGCGAGGGGCCGCTGGTGCGCGGTTTGCTGGCGACCTTGCCGGACGGCGAGGCGCGGCTGTTGCTGGTGATCCATCACTTGGTCATCGATGGTGTGTCGTGGCGGGTGCTGTTGCAGGATCTGCAAACCGCTTACGACGCGTATTGCCTCGGCGAGGAGCCGCAGTTGCCGGTGCGCACCAGCAGCTTCCGCGACTGGGCGGAACACCTCAGTGCACACACCCGCACGTTGATCGACGAAGAGCTGGATTACTGGCTGCAAACGCTCGATCAACCGGGCAAGGAAATGCGCTGCGACAACCCGCGCGGCAAGAATCTGGTACGCCATCGTGCCGAAGCGGTGATGAACCTCGACGAGACGTTCACCGCCAGCCTGCTCAAACAGGCGCCGGCGGTGTATCAAACGCAGATCAACGATCTGTTGCTGACCGCATTGGGTCGCGTGCTGTGCCGCTGGAACGATGATCCGTCGGTGCTGGTGCAACTCGAAGGGCATGGTCGTGAAGACCTTTTCGAAGACCTCGATCTGAGCCGCACCATGGGCTGGTTCACCACGATGTTCCCGGTGCGCCTGGCGCCTGGCCACGACACTGACATGGGCGAGGCGATCGTTACGGTGCGCGATCAGTTGCAGAACCTGCCGAACAAGGGCGTCGGCTACGGTGCCTTGCGACACATGGCCGGTGCACCGCTGGGGCAGCGTCTGGCGGCATTGCCGCAGGCGCGGGTGACGTTCAACTACCTCGGGCAGTTCGACCAGAGCTTCGACGAGCAGGCGTTGCTGGTGCCGGCCGATGACAACATCGGTGACAGCTACGACATGGACGCCGGGATGGCCAACTGGCTGGAGCTGGTCGGGCAGGTGTACAACGGACGGTTGGCGTTCCGCTGCATCTACAGCACCCGCCGTTACCGCACCAGCACCGTCGAACGCTTGATGGCGGATTACCAGAACGAGTTGCAAGCCTTGATCGACCACTGCCTGGCGCAGCCGGTCTGAGCCTTTTTCAACCTTCGATAGAGGTGCGGCCCATGGGCCGCACCAGGATGTCCTTCATGTCTTTGAATCCGGAAATCGGTGCGTTTCTCGACTTGGTCGAGGCCAACCAGACAGGCGATGCCCAGGCCTTTCACCAGCAGACGCCGGAGCAGGCGCGACAAGCCTTCGAGCAGTCGTCGACGCGGATGCGCTGGCAAGTGCCGGGCGTTGCCTCCCGTGACCTCAGTTACCCGACGCGCGACGGTGAGTCGCTGGCCGCGCGCATCTATACCCCGAGCACCGCCAGCACTGAACCGCTGCCGGTAATGGTGTTCCTCCACGGCGGCGGTTTCGTTGTCGGCAGTCTCGATTCCCACGATGGCATTTGCCGCGAATTTTGCCAGCGCACGCCGTGTGCGGTGGTGGCGGTGGAGTATCGCCGCGCGCCTGAATACAAGTTCCCTACCGCGCTGCACGATGCGGCCGATGCACTGGCCTGGCTGGCCATACAGGCAGCGGCATTGAACCTCGACACCACGCGGCTGGCGCTGGCCGGCGACAGCGTTGGCGCGACGTTGGCCACCGTGCTGGCGATCGAGGCGGCGGCGGATCCGCAGAGGCTGCAACCGTGCCTGCAATTGCTCTGCTACCCGGTGACCGATGCGTCGCGCAGCAGTGAATCGCGCGAGCTGCTCAGCGAAGGTTATCTGCTGGAGAGTCCGACGCTGGAGTGGTTCTACGAGCATTACGCGCGTACCCCGCAGGATCGCCGCGACTGGCGTTTCTCGCCGCTGCTGGCGCCGGACTTGCGCGGCATTGCTCCGGTGCATCTGGCGCTCGCTGGGTTTGATCCGTTGATCGACGAAGGTCATGCCTACGCACAACGTCTGGAAACCAGTGGTGTGGTCGTGCAGTGCAAGGAATACACCGGACTGGTGCACGACTTCCTGCGGATGCCGATGGTCACCGGCGAGATTGAAAGCGTCTATCAGGAACTCAGCGAAGTGCTGCGCCAGGCGTTGTACCCGGCGAGCTGATCGACCATGGCAACGCACAAGGCCGGAACGGGGCAACCTGTTCCGGCCTTTTTTCGGCCCCCGAAAATCCTGTAGGAACTGCGGCACGCTGCGATCTTTTGACTCTAAGTATCAAGATCAAAAGATCGCAGCCTCGTTTCACTCGACAGCTCCTACAGGGGTGGGGGAGGGCATGCATTGTGGGTGGCTCATGTAGGAGCTGCGGCACGCTGCGATCTTTTGATTTTTAGCGGGTGGATCAAAAGATCGCAGCCTCGTTGCACTCGACAGCTCCTACAGTCCTACAGTCGTGCAGTCGTGCAGTCGTGCAGTCGTGCAGGGGGCGGTGAATTTTGGGCATAAAAAAACGCACCGTCAGACGGTGCGTTTTTTACGGCCGGGTACAGGGATCAGAAGCTGTACTTGAGGCTGGTCATGAAGTTGCGTGGTGCGCCGTAGATGCCGTCGTAGTAGACCATCGAGTAGTACTCGCGATCGAACAGGTTGTTTACGTTGATCGAGGCACTCAGGTTCTTGTTGATGTCGTAACGCGCCATCAGGTTGGTGATCGCGTAGCTGCCCTGCTCGTAGTAGTGCAGGTCTTCGCCGATCTTCGACTGCCAGTTCACGCCACCGCCGACGGTGATCTTGTCGAGCACGCCAGGCAGGCGATACGAGGTGAAGGTCTTGAGCATGTGACGTGGCGCGTTGGTGACAATGCGCTGGTCTTCGGCGTTGGTGGTGACGCTGTAGGCGTAACCGGCAGATGCCTGCCAGCCTTCAGCCAATTCGCCGTTCATCTCGAACTCGACGCCCTTGGTCTCGGTGCTTTGTTCCAGGCGATAAGCCTGGGTGTCCGACATCCATACGGCCAGGTTGTCCTGTTCAAGCTTGAACAGGGCCAGGCTGGTGTTGAGTTTCTCGTCGAAGAAGGTGCCCTTGACGCCCACTTCGTAGCCCTTGCCTTCGGTCGGCGCCAGGGACTTGTTGTTGATGTCGCGAACGTAGGACGCTTGCGGGTTGAAGATCTTGGTGTAGCTGGCGTACAGCGACCAGTTCTCGTCGAGGTCATACACCACGCCGGTGTACGGCGTGAAGATCCCGGTTTCGCGTTCCTTCACCGTGCTCGCATCACCGACGTAAGGCTTGGTGTCGGTGTCACGTTTCCAGTCGGTCAGACGACCGCCGAGGATGAAGGTCAGGTCGTCGGTGACGTGGAAGCGCGAGGTCATGTAAGTGCCGAACTGCTTCTCTTCCATGTGGCCCTTGCTGACCACCGGGGTGTCCGGTTTTGGCGAGTTGCCATTCCAGGTGTTGATGTCCGGAACGTTGAAGCTGTAGTCGCGCAGCCAGTCGCCGTAGCTTGGCGTGGCTTCCTTGTAGTTGGTCGCGGTGACACCGAGGATCAGCTCGTGCTCGCGACCGAACAGCGAGAACGGACCGGTGAAGTAGGCGTCGATGTTGTCCTGACGTGGCGTACCCGACCAGCGCACTGGCAGCAGGCCGGTGCCGGAACCGTTGGCCTGGTCGACGGTGCCGGTGGCGACCGCATAGAGTTGGTCAAACTTGTTTTCGGTGTGACCGTATTCGATCTTGCCGCTCCAGCCGTTATCGAACTGGTGCTCGACCGAGGTGAAGAAGTTGGTTTGATCGTGGTCGTTGTACGACCAGTCCGGCGAGGTATTCAGTGAACGACGGATGTGCGACTTGTCGCCGTTGGTGAAGTACGACGAGTAGCCGCCGCGCATTGGCGAGTCGACCTGGGTTTTCTGGTAGCTGAAGCCGACGGTCAGCAGGGTGGCTTCGCTGAGGTCGAATTCGGTGATGCCGTAGATCAGCTGCGAATCCTGCTTGAAGCGATCGACCCACGAGCCCTGGGTCTTGTAGTCCACCACCAGACGACCGCGCACGTTGCCGGATTCGGTCAGCGGGCCGGACACGTCCATGCCGGTGCCGTAGCGATCCCAGTTGCCGGCTTCAGCGGTGACGCTGGCCTGCGCTTCGGCAGTCGGGCGTTTGCGGATCAGGTTGATCGTCGCCGACGGGTTGCCCAGGCCGCTGATCAGACCGGTGGCGCCGCGAACGACTTCCACGCGGTCGTACATCGCGGTGCTTTGGGTGTAGTTGTCCAGACGGGTCGACGTCGGTACGCCGTCCACTTCGAAGTTCTGGATCTGCGAGCCGCGCGACCAGTAAGTGTCGTTCTCGGTGCCCATGCCGTTGCGGGTCACGGCGATGCCGGCAGTGGCGTCGAGCACGTCGGTCAGGTTGGTCAGCTTCTGGTCGTCCAGGCGCTGACGGGTGATGACGGTCACCGACTGCGGGGTTTCACGCGGCGTCAGGTTCAGCCGCGTCGAGCTACTGGAAGAATAAGTGGTGTACAGCCCGGTGCCTTCGGTCTGCGACCCCGGCGCCTTGCCGGAGATCGAGATCGCGCCCAACTGCATGGCATCGCCGGCAGCGCCGGTGATTGGCGTCAAGGACACGGTATTCCCGGTGATCTGATACGTCAGGCCGCTCCCCAGCAGCAAGTCGTGCAACGCTTGTTCAGGCTCGAGATTGCCCGACACCGCGTTGGATTTCAGACCCTGAAGCATTTCCGGGCTGTAGATCATCTGCAAGTTGGCTTGCTGACCCAATTGCTGCAAGGCGCTGGACAGCGGCTGAGCCGGGATGTTGACGTTGGTCGGTGCGGCGAGCACCTCACCAGCGCCCAACAGCAGCAAGGTCGTCAGCAGGGCGCGAGGCAGGACTGCCTGGCGCTGGGTCTGCTTCTGGATCGCCGTTGCCAGGGGTGCGCGGGACAAAGATGGGCTGTGCATTACTTCAAATGCTCCTGAGATGCGTGTGCAGTTTTGTAGTTAATGATAATTAGACGCAACAACCCGTAAAAACCGGAAAAATAAATCCCGCACTCTGCGAAAAAAACGTCTATCGCGAGAGGCGGGATTGTTTTTGCTGCGGTATTTCTCCGTCAGGCGGGTGCCAGTTCCGTCATGACGCGGCCGGCTTCCATGCGCACCAACTGGTCGGCAACGTCGAAATAGCGGTCATCGTGGGAGATCACGATGATGGTTTTGCCCAGACGCTTGAGGTCAGGCAGCAGCTCGGTGTAGAAAATCCGGCGGAAGGTCGGGTCCTGATCCGCCGCCCATTCATCGAACACCAGCACCGGACGCTCTTCCAGCCAGGCGTTGACCAGCGCCAGGCGTTTGCGCTGTCCGGTGGAGAGATCGGTGGTGGTGAAATTGCCGTCCTGCACGCTGACCTTGTGCGCGATTTCCAGGCGTTGCAGGTACTTGTTGGCGTCTTCGGGGATATGCGTATCGCCTTGCACGACATCGTCGAACAGGTAGTAGTCGGCGAAAATCGTCGTGAACAACTGGCGGTAATCGTCGCGCGTCTCGGCGTTCACGCTCGCGCCGTTGAGGCGAATTTCGCCTTGTTGCGGCGGGTACAGGCCCAGCAGCAATTTGATCAGGGTGGTCTTGCCGCAGCCGTTTTCACCGACGATGAAAATGATCTCGCCCTGTTCGATCGTCAGGTTCACCGGGCCGAGACGGAACGGCTCGCTGCCGGGTACGGCAGGGAAGGCGTAGCTGACGTCCTTGAGTTCCAGACGGCTGACGGCCGGGGCTTTCTGACCCTGATCGTCGAGCAGCAGATGCGGTTCCGGTGAAGAGAACTGCTCGGACAACTCGGCAATCCGGCGGAAGGCGATTTGCGCGCGGCTGACAATCGGCAGGGTGCCGACCAGATGTTCCAGCGGCCCTTTCATGTACAGCAGCACCAGGACGAAGCCGCTCATGACGGTTTTGTCGGCGCTCGGCCAATAGGTCTGCAGGGCCAGCGCGAGGCCGATGACCACGAAGAACAGCATCGAGCCAAAGGTCTTGGCGATCACGAAGGTATTGATCGAGCGGATCTGCGTGCGGCAGATGAATTCGGCAGTGGCCTTGATGCCCGAAACGAACATGCGCTGGCGACGTGGCCGGTGGATACGCAGTTCCTTGGCACCTTCGGCGATGGCGTTGTAGTGCTTTTGCAGTTCGTCCTCGGCGTCACGTGCGGCCATGAAACCCTGAATGCCGCGACCCTGGGCGAAGTACTGGATGCCCGTGCCGATGATGATCGCGACGACCATGATCAAAAACATCGGCCACGACAACATCGCCAGGTAGCCCATGCAACCGAGGGTCACGGTCAGCGAGATCGCCAGCGGCGCGAAGGCGAAGGCGAAGTCGCTGATGGTGTCGACGTCGTGGGTCAGCACCGGGATCAGCCGATGGCTGCGATAGCGCTCGATCTGTTCGATTGGCGCCGACAGCACTTTCTCGCCGAGTTGTTTGCGCAGGGTGGCGATGATGTGTTGGCCGACGAAGTTGGTGCCGATGTCCGAGCAGATCGAACTGAGCAGTGCCAGCAGGCACAGACCGGCGAACAGGGCGACCACGCCTTGGGTCAGGCCGGCTTCGGAGTGCAGCGCCGAGTTGATCGTCGCCAGCAGCACCGTCACGCTGAGACCGCCGACCATGCCCAGCAGGATCGACAGTGTCACGACAAGCCTGAACGGCTTGAGCAGCGTGAACAATTCGTGGATGGCACCGCGTGAGGGCTGGGACATGGGGGAACAGTTCCTTGGGTCGTAAAGGCAGATACCCAATAGAACGTCTGGTCAGGCGGTTAATTTACACCGCCGCCGACTGGCGGCGCAGGTGCCGGGCTTGCCCGCGATGGTGGTGGGTCAACCGATGCAAATTTGTGAGACCGGACCTCATCGCTGGCAAGCCAGCTCCCACAGGGAGTGGTGGTGTATGGAGGATTGGGGGTTGGCGCAGAACCATTGTAGGAGTGAGCCTGCTCGCGATAGCGCAGTGTCATTCAGCGCTGATGTTGCCTGACACGACGCTATCGCGAGCAGGCTCACTCCTACAGGAGGATGGTGGTGTACGGAGGATTCGGGTTGGCGCAGAACCAGTGTGGGAGCGGGCTTGCCCGCGATGGCGGTGGGTCAGGCGATGCAAATTTGTGAGACCGGACCTCATCGCTGGCAAGCCAGCTCCCACAGGGAATGGTGGTGTATGGAGGATTGGGGGTTGGCGCAGAACCATTGTAGGAGTGAGCCTGCTCGCGATAGCGCAGTGTCATTCAGCGATGATGTTGACTGACACTGCGCCTTCGCGAGCAAGCCCGGCTCCCACAGGAATCATCGGGTTGTGGTTCAGAGGTCGCGCACTACGCGAAAGCCGATCCAGTCGCCGCGGGTCGATGGGTAGATGTTGTTGCGGTTGCCGGAGCGCGAAAACACCGGTGCTTCGCCCCAGTCGTTGCCACGAATGTTGTAGGACTCGCAGCCAGGCTCGACCCATGCACTGCCGTCAGTCGGGGCGCCGATGTAGTTGGTGTGTTCGCAATCGGCGATCCATTCGTAGACGTTGCCGTGCATGTCGTACATGCCAAAGGCGTTCGCCGGGTAGCTGCCCACCGGTGAGGTGAAGCTATAGCCGTCGGTTGGGCCATAGGTGTTGGCGTGCTTGGCGATGCTGTATTCGCCTTCTGCATCGAACGGGAACGGGAATGGCCCGGTCGAGCCGGCGCGGGCCGCGTATTCGCGTTGCGCCTCACTGACCATGCGGTAGTTCTGCCCGGTCTTTTTCGACAGCCACGCCACATAGGCCTGAACGTCGGCGAAGTCCATGCACACCGCCGGCTGGCGCGGTTCCTGTTTGTAGCGCGGTTTGCTCGCCACGCATTCGCGACCCGGGCGGGTATCGCCGTTGGCAATCTTCACCCCGGTTTCCTTGACGTAGCTGTCCCATTCGCCAGCCGTGACCTGGAAGCGGCTCATGGCAAACGCCTTGGCGAAAGTCACTTCGTGCATCGGGCCTTCGTCAGGTTCGCGACCGACTTCATCGTCCGGCGTGCCCATGGTGAATTTACCGGCCGGCAAGACCACCATTTCCGGGCAGTCCTTGCAGTCCTTGAACACCTTGCCCGCCGGCAATGGTTGGGCTGCGGCGGCGGTACCCGGCAGCAGGCCCGCGAGCAACGCAGTCAGGGCCAGCCCGGCGAGGACTTTGAAGGTCGGCAGATGGCGCGGTCGTTTGAGCATGTCACTGTTCATGAGTTATCTCGATCAAAGGGAAAGCAAAAGTCGTGAAGGTCACAGCTGCGTAACAAGCAGCGCCATGAACCGGTCAATTTCGGCCTCGCTGTTGAGCAGCCCCGGCGCGGTGCGTACCACCGGCCCGACGTCGCGTTCAACAGCGTCGACCACCACACGGTTCTTCATCAGGTAGGCAGCAATCTTGTCGCAGTCGCGATCCTTGACCCGGAAGAAGGTGAAACCGGCCGACAGTGCCGGGCTCAACGGGGTGACCAACTCGATCTGCGGGTGCTCCTGCAAGCGTTGCTTGAGGTAGCTGTTGAGCTGGTGAATACGCGCCTGCACCTCGGCCTTGCCCAGTTGCAGGTGCAACTTGAACGCTTCACTCAAGGCCCAGCGATGTTCGAAGGCGTGGTAGCCGCCAGGCGACATGCTCGTGGCGAAATCGGTGTCCTGGGAGAACGTCGGCGTGCTCGGCGTAACGTCCTTGAGTTGCTCGGAGCGGGCGCAAATAATCCCGGTGCCACGCGGGCCGAACATCCATTTGTGGGTGCCGGCGATAAAGAAGTCGCAGTGCATGTCCGGGAAGCTCAGGTCTTCGACGCCGAAACCATGCACGCCATCGACCACATAGAGAATGCGCTCCTTGTCGTCACGCTGGCGGTTGATCTCTTCGACCAGTTTGCCGATCTCGCCGATCGGCAGTTTGACGCCGCTGCCCGACTGCACCCAGGTCATGCCCAGCACGCGGGTGTTGGGACGAATGGCCTGGCGAATAGAGTTGAGCACTTCGTCCACCGAGACACTGTTGGCGTCCTTGAACAGGCTGATCTTGCGCACCTGCGTGCCTTCCTTCTTCACCCGGAAATCGAGGGTGAACTCGGTCGAATAATGCTCGTGGACCGTGGTGAGGATTTCCTGATCGGGGCGCACATGGATGCCGCCGTAAATGGCCGCAAGACCCTCGGTGGTGCTGCCGGTCAGGGCGATCTGCGCCGGCTTGGCTTGCAGGTAGCGACCGGCCCACTCACGCACATCGGCTTCATGCTTCCAGGTTTCTTCCAGATCCCAGTCCATCATCAGCCCTGGGTTGCGGTCGAGCGTGGCGCGGTGGCGGTCGATGGCTGCCTGCACCGGGCGTGGATGCGAAGTGATCAGGAAGTTGGAAAAATGCAGGTAATCCGGGTCCTGATTGAACAGCTGTCGCAGCTGCGCCCATTTGTCCTTCGCCAGCGGTTGTGCGGCTGTTGCGCTCGGCGCGGTCTGGGCCTGAGCATGCACGGCGGCGCCCAGCGGCAGGCTGGCAGCGAGAATGCCGGCCTGTTTGAGGAAGGTACGGCGGTCAGTCATGGGCGCGGTTCACTTGTGATCAGAAGGGAAGAATTCATCGGCTCGCCACCGGTTTGGCGGATTTCTGTACCTGATCCCAGACCCGCAAGAAGTTGCCGCCCCAGAGCTTGGCAATATCGGCTTCGGAGTAGCCGCGTTGCAGCAGTTCGGCGGTGACGTTGCGGATCTCGCCGACGTTCTCCCAGCCCTTGACGCCGCCGCCTTCGTTGAAGTCCGAGGCGATACCGACGTGGTCGATACCGATCTTGCGCACGGTGTAGTCGATCGCATCGCCGAGATCCTTGAGCGAGGCTTTCGGTTCTTCGTCGAGAATGCCGTACAGCTGACCGGCGTACTGACCGAACTTCTGTTCCGGCCACGCCGCGATGATCGGGTCGCCCGGCATCAATGCCATGGCCAGGTTCGGCAACGGCGGCAGATCAAAACGCGCGCGCAGGGCGTTGAGTTTGTCCTGCGTGGCCTGAGTCAGCGGGCGCAGGTAGGCGGAGAAACCGACCACTTGCACCACGCCGCCGCTTTGTTTGATCAGCTGCATTTCCTTGTCGCTGAGGTTGCGCGGGATATCCACCGACGCACGTGGCGCCGAGTGCGACGCGACCATCGGTGTGCGGCTCAGTTGCGCGACTTGCTCCAACGCCTTGGTCGACATCTGCGAGACATCGATGATCACTCCCAGATCGTTGAGGCGGTGCACGGCTTGCTTGCCGACATCGGACAAACCGTTGAGGGCGTCCGGCGAATCATTGAAAAACGGCAGCGGGCGCGACGAGTCGCTCCACTGGTTGTTGCCGATGTAGCTGAAACCGAACATGCGCATGCCGCGCGCAGCCCAGGTGTCGAGCAGGTTCAGGTCGTTGCCCAGCGGATAGGCGTTGAGCATGCTGATGAAGATGGCGAACTTGCCTTCGCCATGCAGACGACGGAAGTCATCGGGGGTGTAAGCAATCGCGACCTGATTGGGGAAGTCGCGGACCATCCCCGAGATGATTTTGTAACGCACTTCCTGCTGGTTGCGCGCTTCCTCGACAAAACCGTCGGTGGGTTTGTGCGGCGCGTTCGGGCCGTTCCACATTTCCGGCCAGCCGAAGATCGTCAACGCCGCGCCGGAGAGGCGACCGCGATTGGCCTTGGCCAGGTCGAACTGGCCGCTACCGTCCTTGTCGACTTCATTGCCAGCGGTGCCGAAGTCCAGCGGCACGGTGATGTGGCTGTCGAAGGAGAGCAGGCGATCCTGCAACTCATCGGCCTGTTTGAGCACCTTCGCCGGGTAGCCGGGATTGTCCCTGTACCAATAATCCCAGGCCGCAAAGCCTGCACCGGCGCTGATCGCCAGGGCCAGCGGCAGGCCGATGAATAGAGCCTTCTTCGAACGTGGTTTTGTCATTGCCATCTCAGTCAGTTCGCCGTCGAGGTACAGGCACAGGGGCCTTCGCTATCTGGAAAGAACGAGTGATTGGCCAGGGAATTTAGGTGCGCCGAAAAGATCCCCGCGTGTAGGCGCTGCCGCAGGCTGCGATCTTTTCAAGACCCCAACGTAAATTTGCCCGTGCAACAAACGTTCTAGCTTGGATAAAGCCTGCTTCATGGCTGACACAGGTAGGGCAATGAAGATTTCTCGACGATGGTTCATGGCAGGCCTGGCGCTGACCGGCGCTGCCGTGCCGGCCGCTATTTACGGGCATCGCGAATGGACCAGACCGGATCCGACGATCACTCCCGGCGAAGCCACGGTCGATCTGGCGGACACTGCCGGGCAACAATTGGCCAACGCCTTGCGCGGGGTCTGGAGCATTCGCTTTGAAGGGGCACAAATCGGCCTCGACGATTTGCCGCTGCAAGGGCTGGAACTGTTTCTGGATATTGCCCAGCGCGGACGCGGTCTGCGCGGCTACGTGGATACCGCGCAAAACCTGCGTGGCGACGCCGAACCGCGTTACCGGATCATCGGCGACCTGGTGCAGGCCAAACCGTCTGAGTTGTATTGGCGGCTGATCGACTCGCAGGCGGCCGACGGTGCGCCGACGTACGAGTTGGCCGTGGTCCTCGATGAAGTCTGGGCCGATTTCGGCAATGCCGGCAGTGGCACCCTCAGCGGGCGTATTTTGCGCCTTGATCGGCCGCTCGGCCTGCCGGAGCAGAACAACCGTTTTGTCGCGCACAAGCAATTGTTCCCCGAAGCGCGGCAACGCATCGGTCTTAATCCGACCTTGCTGGCCTGGCTGATCTCTCCCGAACATCGTCTGTTTCACCAGCTCTGGCATGCCTCGCGAGACAAATGGCACACCTTGCCCGAAGACAAGCGTGATGCCCTGCGCGGTATCGGCTGGCAGCCCGGCCCGCGTGACCAGGAGCGTGATGCGCGCGGACCGCGCAAGGATCGCAATGGCTCGGGCATCGACTTTTTCTTCATGCACCGGCACATGCTCGGGACGGCGCGTTCGATGCAGGCGCTGCCGTCATGGCCGCAATTCCCGATGCCGCAGCCGGCACTCGAACGCGATCGCCAGGGCTTCGCGCGTTATTTCGATAATCATGACGGCTACGCCTTGCCGCCCACTTGGCTGGCCAGCGATGACGCCGACTACACCCAGTGGGTCAGCGATATCAAAACCGCCGAGACCTATCACAGCAACTTCGAGGTCTGGGAGTCGCAATATCGCGACCCGCGTTATCTGGCGAAACTGACCCTCGGCCAGTTGGGCTCGGAGATGGAACTGGGTCTGCACGACTGGCTGCACATGCGCTGGGCGTCGGTGCCGCGCGATCCGTCGAACGGCCAGCCGGTGCCATTCGCGCGTGATCCGGCGGACTTTTCCGCACGTTGGTACGCGGCTGAAAACGACTTTCTCGGCGACCCGTTTTCCTCCCATGTGAACCCGGTGTTCTGGCATTTCCATGGCTGGATCGATGACCGCCTCGAAGACTGGTTCAAGGCGCATGAGCGTTTTCATCCGGGTGAAGTCAGCCGGCAGGAAGTCAACGGCGTGGCCTGGTTTGCGCCGGGGCGATGGGTCGAGGTCGATGATCCGTGGCTGGGGCCAGTCACGCACGGCTGCAGCACAGTGCCGGGATTGCAGGTCGGCAAGTCGATGGAAATGGACCCGGAAACCATGAAGCTGGCACTGCGCATCACCTTCAGCGAAGACGAAAAAGTCCTCGCCGGATTATTCCGCCGAGTGCCGAAACGGCCATGGTATGCGCGCCACCTCAAGGTAAAAACCCGCGAGACCTGATACATCCCTGTATGAAATGTAGGAACTGTAGGAACTGTAGGAACTGTAGGAGCTGTCGAGTGCAACGAGGCTGCGATCTTTTGATCTTGACTTAACCGCCAAGATCAAAAGATCGCAGCCTCGTTGCACTCGACAGCTCCTACAGGGGTTTGTGGTTGGGGTTTGTGGTTGGGGTTTTGTGGTTTGTGGTTGTGGGTTTGTAGTGCCTGGATTTTGGCTTAGAGGGTTTGCCAGCCGCCGCCCAAGGCTTTGTACAAGGCAATGCTCGCTTGCAGGCGTGACAGCCGCAGTTGCACGTTGAGGTCCTGCGCGGCATACAGCGTGCGCTGGGTTTCCAGCACGGTCAGCAAATCTTCGGCGCCGGCCTGATAGCGGCTCTGGGCGATGTCGAAAGCGGTCTGCGCCTGCTTGAGTTCTTCGGTCTGCCACTGGCGTTGTTCGTCGAGACCACGAATGCTGCTGAGGGCTTTTTCGACGTCGGCGAAGCCGTTGATGATCGCGCCCCGATAATCTTGCAGCAGTTCCTCCTGACGCGCGCTCGCCTTGTCGCGTTCGGCGCTCAGGCGACCGTTGTTGAAGATCGGCGCTACCAGCCCGGCCGTGAGGTTGTAGAAAGGGCTGCGCAGCATGTCGCTGAAACGGTCGGAGCCGGAACCCAGTTCGGCGCTGAGGGTGACGCTGGGCAGCATCTTTGCCCGGGCCACGGTGACGTCGGCGCGGGCGGCGGCCAGTTGCGCTTCGGCGCGGGCGATATCCGGGCGGCGGTTGAGCAACTCGCTGGGCACCCCGGCACCGATCACCGGCCATTGCAGTCGGGCAAAGTTTTCCTCGCTGACCGGCAGTTCCTGCACGGGGCGGCCGAGGAGGGCGGCGAGGCTGATTCTGGCGTCCCGCGCCTGTTGCTGGACCAACGGCAATTGCCGTTGCTGCGCCGCCACCAGACTCTTCTGTTGCGCCAGTTCCAGCGCGGTGGCGGAACCGGAATCAAAGCGCGTCTGCACCAATTTCAAAACGCTCAGTGCGTTGGTCAGATTGAGTTCGGCGATTCGGCTTTGCTCATTCAGCGACAGCGTTTGCGCGTAGCTGTTGGCGACACTGCTGAGCAGCGTCAGCTCCACCGTGGCCTGATCGAATTGGCTGGCACGCAAACTCGATTGTGCGCTGTCGCGGCTGGCGCGCTGGCCGCCCCAGAAGTCGATTTCGTAACTGGCATTGAGGTTGGCATCGAAGTAATCCACCGCCTTGTTGCTGCTGTCGGCGTCCAGTTGGCTATAGCCGCTGCCGCGCATTAATTTCTGGCGGTTGGCGTTCATTCCGGCCTTGACCTCCGGCAGCAGCGAGCCGCCGGCAATCACTGTCGTAGCCTGCGCCTGGCGAACCCGCGCGACGGCCGCCGCGAGGTCAAAACTGCCGGCGCGAGCCTGTTCGATCAAGCTATCGAGCTCTGGGCTGGCGAACTGCGTCCACCAGCGCACGTCGTTGCGGCTGGCATTGTCGCTGTGCGCTGTTTGCCAGCTGGCGGGAGGCTGCAGGCCGCTCTCCGGGCGCTGGGCGGGGCTGCCGCAAGCGCTGAGAAGCAGGCACACGGTCAAGAAGCTGAGACGCGGTTTCATAGATCGATCATTCACTGGTAAGGGCCGTGACCGGGTCGAGCCGGGCAGCTTTGCGAGCGGGCATGAAGCCGAAAACAACACCGGTGACCAATGCACAGCCGAAAGCGCCGAGCACAGCCATCAGGGAGAAAGCGACGGCGACTTCGCTGAGAATCAGCACACCGCCGACCAGCAGCGCCAAAGCGATACCGGCCAGCCCGCCGACCACCGACAGCATCACCGCTTCGGTGAGGAACTGGCGCAGGATGTCGCGTTGCCGCGCGCCGGTGGCCATGCGAATACCAATCTCGCGGGTGCGTTCGCGTACGGTCATCAGCATGATGTTCATCACGCCGATGCCGCCGACCAGCAGCGAGATGGCGGCAATCGAGCCGAGCATCAGCGACAGGGTGTTTTGCGTGCGCGCTTCGGCCTGGATCATCGCGGCGTTGTTGGTCAGCTCGTAATCGTGTTTGCCGTTGTGCAGGCGGCGCATCAGTTCGTCGATGGCCAGTTCAGCCTCTTTGACCTTGCGCGCGTCGCTGGCGGCGATCACCACATATTCCGGATTGTGCCCGCCGAGCAGGCGAATGGCGGCGGCGGAGTAGGGTACGGCGATACGGTTGTCGCTGTCCTGATCGCCGGAACTGGAGCCTTTTTCGGCGAGCACGCCGACCACCTGGAACGGCACGTTCTCGATCAGGATGTACTGGCCGATCGGGTTGCTGACGCCTTTGAGCAACTTGTCGCGAATCTTCGTGCCGATCACCGCCACTGCGGCGGCGTTGCGCTCGTCGGCGTCGGTAAAGTAGCTGCCCTGAATCACCGGCCAGTTGAAGATGCTCGGGAAATTGGTGTCGTTGCCGCCGACGTAGGCGCTCTGGTCGACGTTGCCAAAACGCACCGCCACCTCGGCACCGGCCACCGGCATGATCCGTTTGACTTGCGGCAGGGTCTTCAGCGCGGCGACGTCATCAAGGGTGATCACCCCGAGTGGCGTGCGCGGGTTGGGCGAAGCGCCGCTGAGGTAGAGCAGGTTCGAACCGAATGCGCCCATCTGCGCCATGACCTGGCGTTTGCTGCCTTCGCCGACGGCGAGCATCACCACCACCGACGCCACGCCGATGACGATGCCGAGCAACGTCAGCGCGGTACGGAAACGGTTGATCCACATCACCCGCCACGCGGCTTGCACGGCGTCGACCAGTTCGCCTTTCCAGGCGCCCGTGGCTTCGGCGCCTTCGCTGAGGCGTTTGCGCAGATCGACCGCCTGCAAGGCGCCGGGGTTGGCCGAGGTCTGCGCGTCGGGATTGTCGCGGGCGCTGTCGCTGATGATCAGCCCGTCGCGAATTTCGATGATGCGCTTGGCGCGGGCGGCGACTTCGCGGTCGTGGGTGATGAGAATGACCACGTGGCCCTGGCTCGCCAGCTCATCGAGCAGGGTCATGACCTCTTTGCCGCTGTGGCTGTCGAGGGCGCCGGTCGGTTCGTCGGCCAGAATAATGTGCCCGCCGTTCATCAGCGCCCGGGCGATCGACACCCGCTGCTGCTGACCGCCGGACAACTGGTGCGGTCGGTTGCCGGTGCGCTCGCCCAGACCGAGGCGTTGCAACAGCGCGGCCGCATGGGCGTGGCGCGTCGCCGCCGGAGTGCCGGCATAGATCGCCGGCATCTCGACGTTTTCCTGGGCCGAGCTCGACGGAATCAGGTGATAGCCCTGGAAAACAAAACCAAAGGCTTCGCGGCGCAGCCAGGCCAGTTCGTCGCTGCTCAGGTGCGCAACGTTTTCGCCGGCAAACAGGTATTCGCCCGAGGTCGGTCGGTCGAGGCAGCCGAGGATGTTCATCAGCGTCGATTTGCCGGAACCGGAGGCGCCGACGATCGCGACGAATTCCCCAGCGTGGATCGACAGGTCGATGCCGCGCAACACGTCAACTTTGGGGGTGTCCTGTCCGCCGTAGGATTTGCGGATGTCTTTGAGGTCGATCAGCGGCGTTTGCATTTAGCCTCCGCTTCCCTCTGCCGGACCGATCAACAGGTGATCGCCTTCCTTCAAGCCGTCGAGAATCTGCACCTGCAAGCGGTCGCTGAGACCGGTGCGCACCTGACGATGCTCGATGTCGCCGTTCTTCGCCACGACCCGCGCGGTTTGGTTACCGGCCACCTGACCTTCGTTGTGCAGTGCGGCGACCGGTGCGGTGAGTACGTCCTTGGCGTTGCCAGCGACAAAAAATACCTGGGTGGTCATTTCGGCCATCAGCGCGTTGTCGCTGTTTTCGACGTCGAGCAGGACTGTGTAGAGGACCACGCGGCCGCTGCCGCTCTTGCTCGTACTGTTCGGGCTGCCACCGCCCTGGCTGGTCTGGTCCAGCGGTTTCGGTGGCACCGGAAGGATCTGCCGCACGGTGCTGGCCCAGCGCCGACTGCCGCCGCTGAGGGTGGTGAAGTAGGCGTTCATGCCGGGTTTGACGTGGCCGATGTCGGCTTCGGACACTTCCGCCCAGACGGTCATGGGCGACAGTTTGGCAATGCGCAGGATCAGCGGGGTCTGCTGCTGGGCGTTGAGGGTCTGGCCTTCACGGGCGTCGATGTTGACCACGGTGCCGGACATCGGCGCGTAGATTCGGGTGTAACCGAGTTCGGCCTGATCGCTGCGCAGGCTGGCCTGGGCCTGGCGGATCTGCGCCTGGAACATGTCGATGCGCGCCTGGGTGGCTTTCAGTTCGGCGCGGGCGGTCTGCACGTCTTCTTCGCGGGTCGCGCCGCCGGCTGCCAGGTTCTGCTGGCGTTGATATTTCTGCTGCGCCAGCTCGTGCTGCGCGCGTTGCTCTTGCAGCTGGGCCTTGAGGTTCTCGATGGAAAACTGCCCGGCGTCGAGCTTGGCTTTCTGCGTCGACGGATCGATTTCCACCAACAGTTGGCCTTCCTTGACCACGTCGCCGACTTCCACATGGATCTTCTGGATCTGCCCCGACGCCTGCGCGCCGACATCCACGTAACGCCGTGGTTGCAGGGTGCCCAGCGCGGTCACGCTGCTTTCGATGTCGCCGCGACTGACTTGCACGGTGGTGAATTTGTCCCGGCCCGGCGGCATGATCTGCCAGGCGGCGTAGGCAACAACAGGAATCAGACAAAGGGCTACGAGCAGCGCGCGTCGGGCGGGGCGGGGACGTTTCATGCAGGGTTCCGGCCAGTGGAATTCGGCCCGTCGTTCAAGTGGCACGCAAAAAAAGGGGCGGCTGAACGCTGTCGCGGCAAGCGACAGACACGGGGAGCTGTCCTGTAAACGATGAAAGTCGCGGGGAATTTAAGCGGAGACACAGGATGTTACAGGTATAGAGCGGCATTATTTATCGGGCAAAGACAAACGCCACTTTAAATCTATATGAGAATTACTATAAATTACGCGCCTCAAGTTGCCACTATCGTGCTACTGCCCAAATCGCCATCGCGGATCGGGTTAAAAAGGACATAAACCGCAGCAGTCTTGCGGCCGGGAGTCATGTTGGAAAACTACTATCGCGAGTTGGTGTGTTTCCTTAACGCCAAACTCGGCAATCGCCAGATTGCCGAAGATGTGGTGCATGACGCCTATTTGCGTGTGCTGGAACGTTCCAGCGACACGCCGATCGAGCAGCCCCGGGCCTTTCTTTATCGCACGGCACTCAATCTGGTGATCGACGACCATCGGCGCAATGCCCTGCGTCAGGTCGAATCGCTGGAAGTGCTCGACAGCGAAGAACGCTATTTCACCCCGTCACCGCACAATACCCTCGATCATGGCCAGCGCCTGGAGATGCTCCAGCGGGCATTGGCCGAATTGTCTGCAGCCTGTCGCGAAAGTTTTTTGCTGCGCAAAATCGAAGGTTTGTCGCATCTGGAGATCGCCGAACACCTTGGTATCTCCAAGGCGCTGGTGGAAAAACACATCGTCAACGCGATGAAGCACTGCCGCCTGCGCATCAAACAATGGGATGCCCATTGAGCCGTCGCCGTTAAATTTTATTTCACTGTCCTCGTTCCTACTCAACAGACGACCTGCTGTCCTGCTCAAGGCCGGTCAGGTCACTTAGGCTCTCCTTGCCCCTTGTTGAGGGGTTCATCCAGAGGACACTGGAAATGACTCAGGCAATTGCATCGCCCATCGTTCACGACCTGATCGGCGTCGGTTTCGGCCCTTCGAACCTGGCGCTGGCCATCGCTCTGCAAGAGCGCGGCCCGACCCATGGCGAGCTGGATGTACTGTTCCTCGACAAGCAGGCTGACTACAGCTGGCACGGCAACACCCTGTCGACGCAAAGCGAGTTGCAGATTTCCTTCCTCAAGGATCTGGTGACCCTGCGCAATCCGACCAGCCCGTATTCGTTCGTCAACTATCTGAAATACCACGGCCGTCTGGTCGACTTCATCAACCTCGGCACCTTCTACCCGTGCCGCATGGAGTACAACGACTACCTGCGCTGGGTCGCCGGGCAGTTCACCGAGCAGAGCCGTTACGGCGAAGAAGTGCTGACCATCGAGCCGGTGCTGCACAACCATCAGGTTGAAGCGCTGCGCGTTATTTCCCGTGGCAGCGACGGCCACCAACATGTGCGCACGACCCGTTCGGTGGTGGTCAGCGCCGGCGGCACGCCGCGTATTCCGGAGGCGTTCAAGGCGCTGAAGGGTGACACCCGCGTGTTCCACCACTCGCAATACTTGTCGCAAATGGCCAAGCAACCATGCGTCAACAATCAGCCGATGAGCATTGCGATCATCGGTGGTGGGCAGAGCGCGGCGGAAGCGTTCATTGACCTCAACGATTCGTTCCCGTCGGTGCAGGTCGACATGATCCTGCGCGGCTCGGCACTCAAGCCTGCGGACGACAGCCCGTTTGTCAACGAAGTGTTCTCGCCGGAGTTCACCGACCTGGTGTTCCAGCAGAACAGCGCCGAGCGTGAGCGTCTGGTCAACGAGTACCACAACACCAACTACTCGGTGGTCGACATCGACCTGATCGAGCGCATCTACGGGATCTTCTATCGCCAGAAAGTCTCGGGTGTTGCCCGTCACGCGTTCCGCACCCTGACCACCGTTCAAAGCGCGACCGCGACCGAAAACGGTATCGAACTGGCCGTGCGCAATAACGCCACTGGCGAAGTCACCGTGCGCAACTACGATGCGGTGGTATTGGCTACCGGTTACGAGCGCCAGATGCACCGCAAACTGCTGGCGCCGCTGGAAGAATACCTCGGCGACTTCGAAGTGGATCGCAACTACAAACTGATCACCGACGAGCGCTGCAAGGCCGGCATCTACATGCAGGGCTTCTGCCAGGCCAGCCATGGTCTGAGCGACACGCTGCTGTCGGTGTTGCCGATCCGCGCGGACGAGATTGCCGGTTCGTTGTATGAACACGGCAAGAACCGTGGGCATCGGTCGATGGCGGATCTGTTGTTGGCGACTGCCAGCTAAAAGGCGAAAAGATCGCAGCCTTCGGCAGCTCCTACATCGAGATCGTTCCCACGCTCTGCGTGGGAATGCCTCAACGGACGCTCCGCGTTCGGCCTTCGATAGGGCGCGGAGCGTCCCAGGCTGCATTCCTTTGCTGCGCGTGGGAACGATCATCCTGAACCCTTCCTGAACACCCGCCACATTCCCCGACACACTGCCTGTTGCGGGTTTACTCTCCAGACATCGGGGCGTAAGCTTCGCGCGTTTTCATCAATAGCGGAGACCCACAGTGGGTACTTGTTCGAGTGACAGTTGTCGGCCGGTCTCGGTAACCGGCAGATTCTCGGCAAGATAACGCGCAGACTTTCTCTGTCGTTGTCTCGCCGTAAAAGCGAGCAGCGGCATCCCGTGCATGCCCCGTCCTGGGCCATGTCTGGACGTTCCTTCTCATCGACGCTGAACAGAGCGTGATTTCGACTGCACAGTCGTGATCGCAGCCCTATCGACACGCCTGTCTTTTCTGACCGGCGCGCCAGGCCTTGCCGTGCCGGTTTTTCCGGCGGCAGAGGCGCGGCCGTACCTGCTTGACGGTTTCCCGGCTGACCATAGGGGCAACAGCCATGAAACTTACGCTCAAGGAATTCTTCGCAGGTTTTCTGCGGACCCGCCACATCGCCCGACACTTCCGTCGCCTGGCGCTGCTGGAATCGATCAACGACACCACGGTCAGCCGTGAAGTCCCGCCCACGCTGGCCAACACCCTGGTCGATGCCGCGCATTGCGACAGCGGCGTGCTGCTGTCGTCATTGGGCACGCATTCCGATGGCCTGACCGATTTCGAAGTCGATGCGCTGCGTGCGCAATACGGCCTCAACGAAGTCGAACACGAGCAGCCGCTGCCATGGTGGATTCACCTGTGGCACTGCTACAAAAACCCGTTCAACCTGCTGCTGACCCTGTTGGCGGTGATCTCGTGGCTGACCGAAGACCTCAAGGCCGCTGTGGTGATTTTCTCCATGGTGGTGCTGTCGACGCTGCTGCGCTTCTGGCAGGAAAGCAAATCCAACCAGGCCGCTGACGCGCTGAAAGCCATGGTCAGCAACACCGCGACGGTGCTGCGCCGAGACGCGCCACGCAGCGAATTGCCGATCAAGCAATTGGTGCCGGGCGATCTGATCGTGCTCTCGGCCGGCGACATGATTCCTGCCGATTGCCGGGTACTCAGCGCCAAGGATCTGTTCGTCAGCCAAGCCGCAATGACCGGTGAATCAATGCCGGTCGAGAAGTTTCCGCGTCAGGCTGATCGCGACACGCGCAACCCGCTGGAGCTGGACAACATCCTGTTCATGGGTACCAACGTGGTGTCTGGCACGGCGGTGGCGGTGATTCTCACCACCGGCAACAGCACTTATTTCGGTGCGCTGGCCCAGCGCGTTGGCGCTACTGATCGCGGGGTGACGTCGTTCCAGCAAGGTGTCAACAAAGTCAGCTGGCTGTTGATCCGCTTCATGTTCGTCATGGCGCCGCTGGTGTTGTTCATCAACGGTTTCACCAAGGGCGACTGGACGGAAGCACTGCTGTTCGCGCTGTCGATTGCCGTCGGCCTGACCCCGGAAATGCTGCCGATGATCGTCACCTCGACGCTGGCCAAAGGCGCGGTGTTCCTGTCGCGCAAAAAAGTCATCGTCAAACGTCTCGATGCGATCCAGAACTTCGGTGCCATGGATGTGCTGTGCACCGACAAGACCGGCACGCTGACCCAGGACAAGATCTTCCTCGCGCGTAATGTCGACGTCTGGGGCGCCGATTCCGATGACGTGTTGGAAATGGCCTATCTCAACAGCTACTACCAGACCGGCCTGAAAAACCTGCTAGATGTCGCGGTGCTGGAACACGTGGAAATCCACCGCGAACTGAAAGTCGGCACGGCGTTTCGCAAGGTCGACGAGATCCCGTTCGACTTCAATCGTCGGCGCATGTCGGTGGTGGTCGAAGGGCGTGGCCAGCCACATCAGTTGATCTGCAAAGGTGCGGTAGAAGAAGTCTTGGCGGTGTGCAGCCGCGTGCGTCATGGCGAGGTCGATGAAGCCTTGAGCGATGAATTGCTGACCCGGATTCGTCAGGTCACCGCAGCATTCAACGCTGAAGGCTTACGCGTAGTGGCCGTGGCCGCACGCTCGATGCCTGAAGGTCGGGAAATCTACAGTCTGGCTGATGAAAATGAACTGACGCTGATCGGCTACGTGGCGTTTCTCGATCCACCGAAGGAAAGCACCGCACCAGCGCTCAAAGCCTTGGCCGAACATGGCGTGGCGGTGAAAGTGCTGACTGGTGATAACGAACTGGTGACGGCGAAGATCTGCCGCGAAGTCGGCCTCGCGCAACAAGGCCTGCTGTTGGGTAACGACGTCGAACGCATGAGCGATGCCGAACTGGCAGTGGCCGTGGAAACCACCAACGTCTTTGCCAAGCTGACGCCGTCGCACAAGGAACGCATCGTGCGCATCCTCAAAGGCAACGGTCACGTGGTCGGCTTCATGGGCGACGGTATCAACGACGCGCCAGCGCTGCGCACCGCCGACATTGGTATTTCCGTGGACAGCGCGGTGGACATCGCCAAGGAAGCGGCGGACATCATCCTTCTGGAAAAGAGCCTGATGGTGCTGGAGGAGGGCGTACTCGAAGGGCGGCGCACCTTCGCCAACATGCTCAAGTACATCAAGATGACCGCCAGTTCCAACTTCGGCAACGTGTTCTCGGTGCTGGTGGCGAGCGCGTTTATTCCGTTCCTGCCAATGCTGCCGATGCATCTGTTGGTGCAGAACCTGCTCTACGACATTTCGCAGATTGCGATTCCGTTCGATAACGTTGATGAGGAAATGCTGAAAAAACCGCAACGCTGGCAACCGGGCGACGTCGGGCGCTTCATGCTGTTCTTCGGCCCGATCAGTTCGATCTTCGACATCACCACGTTCGCCTTGATGTGGTACGTATTCGATGCCAACACCCCGGATCACCAGACGCTGTTTCAGTCCGGCTGGTTCGTGGTCGGGTTGCTGACCCAGACGCTGATCGTGCACATGATCCGCACGCCGAAGATTCCGTTCCTGCAAAGCCGCGCAGCCATGCCGCTGCTGGTGATGACCGGAATCATCATGGCGGTGGGGATCTTCCTGCCGATGGGGCCGCTGGCGCACTACTTCAAACTGCAGGCACTGCCGTCGCTGTACTTCGTGTTCCTGCCGGTGATCCTGCTGGCGTACATGGCGCTGACCCAGGCGGTGAAAGGCTTCTACATCCGCCGCTTCGGCTGGCAGTAATGCTGCCCCTGTAGGAGCTGCCGAAGGCTGCGATCTGTTGATGTTGTTTTTAAAAGACAAGATCAAAAGATCGCAGCCTGCGGCAGCTTTTACATAGATGGGTGTTTCAAGTGAATTTCAAGCAGGCCCGACGAAGGGTTTGTGTGTATTCAAGGAGATGACGATGCAAGCCATCAACAACCTCAACCTCGATTCGCTGCTCGACACCCTCGTCAGCCTCAGCGCCGCCTTCATTCTCGGCGGCCTGATCGGTTTCGAGCGCCAATACCGGCAACGCACCGCCGGCCTGCGCACCAACGTACTGGTCGCCGTCGGCGCGGCGATTTTCGTCGACATGGCCAACCGTCTCGCCGGTGCCGAAGGCGCAGTGCGCGTGGTTGCCTACGTGGTCTCCGGGATCGGCTTTCTCGGTGCCGGGGTGATCATGCGCGAAGAGGGCAACGTGCGCGGCCTCAACACCGCCGCGACTCTGTGGACTTCGGCGGCGGTCGGCGCCTGTGCCGGTGCCGACCTGCTCGCAGAAGCCGTGCTCGGCACGCTGTTCATCCTCGCTGCCAATACCTTGCTGCGGCCGATCGTCAACAACATCAACCGTCAGCCACTGGACGTGGTCTCGGCGGAAGTCACCAATATCGTCTACGTCATCGCCCGGCGCTCACAGCAAACCGCTGTGTTTGCCCTGCTCGAAGCGGAACTGGAGCGCAGCAACTACCCGGCCAGCGATGTCGATGTGCATGCGTTTGGCGCCGATGAAATCGAGATTGAAGCCACGCTGGCGACCACCTCGGTCGATGGCGATGAACTCGACGCACTGGTGGCGCGGATCTCGACGTCGGCATTGGTGGTGCAGGCGTTCTGGAGTCCGAGTACCACGGAATAAACCCTGAATCAGCGCCAATTTAGGAAATTTCCTACAAGTCCATAGGATTAATCTGTCAAAGCATTGCCTCATCCGACGCCACTATGCCGTTTCTCAGGTCTGCGCAGCGATGGATGAAAGATGACCTCACCCCGTGTTCTGGTACTGGAAAATCATGCGTTCGCACGCAGCGTGATGGTCAGGATGCTGCACCGTCTCGGTGTCCGTGATGTGTTGCAGGCCAGTGATGGCGAGCAGGCGCTGGTGCAGATGCATTTGTCGGGCGGGGTCGACATCGTGGTCTGCGATTTGCTCGATAAAGGCCTCGACTGCCTGGGGTTTCTTGGCCATGCCAGTGAAACCGGCATGGTCCGCGCCGTGATCCTCAGCAGCGAACTGCGCCCGGGCTTACAGCGTACGCTCGGGCAGATGGACACGCTGGCAGGCTTGCAGTTGCTGGGCGTCATTCAGCCGCCGGTACCTTTACGGGTTTTGCACCGGGCGTTGAATCGCTACCGGACACCGCATCCGGCGCTGAATGTGCGCGTGCCGCCAAGGGAATTGCCCAGCGAAGACGAGCTGCGTCGGGGACTGGCGCTGGGCGAGTTTCGTGCCTGGTTCCAGCCCAAGTTCTATCTGGCCAGCAACCAGGTCGCCGGCGCCGAAGCGCTGGTGCGCTGGGAACATCCGGCCAGCGGCGTGTTGTTGCCGGGCGAGTTTCTCGCCGCGCTGGTCGCCTATGACCTGATCAATCCGATGTTCAAGCAATTGCTCGAACAGGGCTTGTGCCTGCTGGGAATCCTGCGCCATCAGGGCCTGCACCTGGAACTGTCATTCAACCTGCATGCATCGCAACTGGCCGACCACGAGTTGGTCGGGCATATCCAGAGTGCATTGCAGCGTCACGGGTTTGCCGGCTCGGTCTTGCAGTTTGAACTGAGTGAAAACGGTTTGCTGGAAATGGCGCCCGGCACGCAAGAAAGCCTGTTGCGCCTGCGGTTGCTCGGTTGTGGTCTGGCCATCGACGATTTCGGTGCCGGCTTTTCTTCGCTGAAACTGCTTTGCCAGTTGCCCTTCAATCAACTCAAGTTCGACGCCGAACGGGTCCAGCATCTGTATCAGCCGTGTTGGCAAACCATGATCGCCACCACCCAAGCGCTGGCGCATTCGCTGGATATGCAACTGGTGATTGAAGGTGTCAGCAGCCGCTCGATGAAGGAAGCGCTGGTCGGCCTGGGCTGTGAGCTCGGCCAGGGTTTTCACCTCGCCCGGCCCATGACCGGGCATGATTTGCTGCAGTGGCTGACGTCCCGCGATCAACTGGATTGAGCCGCTACGCAAAGCGTGCGGAAAAGCCCAAGATAGTTCCTACACTGTGCGCAGTCTGGTGTATTTTTACGCCACGCTGCGGACCGTCATTCTTCGAGTTTCTTCCAGGCCATGGACGATTGCATTTCCGAGTCTTTCGGCGGGTCCTACAGGGGTTCATATGTTTAAAGCGTTGGTTGTAGACGATCACCCATTCATTCGCTCGTCGGTCAGGATGCTCCTGAAACTGGAGGGTTTCGAGGTGGTGGGCGAGGCCGACAACGGTGCCGACGCGGTGCAGTTGACGCGCGAGCTCACACCGGACTTGATCATCCTCGACATCGCCATGCCCAAACTCGACGGGCTGGAGGTGATCGGCCGCATCTGTGCGCTCGGTGTGAAAAGCAAGATTCTGGTGCTGACCTCGCAGTCGGCGTTGTTTTATTCAGCGCGCTGCATGAAGGCCGGCGCTGCGGGCTTCCTGTCCAAGACCAATGAACTGGATGAGTTGATCAAAGCGATCAAGGTCATCATGGATGGCTACACGTTCTTTCCCAATCTTTCGACCAGCAGTGTGCGCCGTAGTGATTCGCAGGCCAGCGATCTGGAATTGATCCAGAGCCTTTCCGACCGTGAGCTGACCATTCTGCAGCAATTGTCCAACGGTCTGACCAACAAGGAAATCGGCGAGGCGATGCTTCTGAGCAACAAGACGATCAGCACCTACAAGACGCGCCTGATCGAGAAACTCAACGTCAAGTCGGTGGTGTACCTCGCCGATTTTGCCAAACGCAATAATCTGATCTGAATGCGCCATTTCACTCGATGCTGGCTGCTGGGCCTGGCCGTTTTTGTCAACACGGCGCTGGCGGCGCCGGTGGAAACCCTGCATGTGCTCGGCCGTTCGACTGTCGACGGCTACAGTGTCCAACTCGATGCTCAGGACTGGTCCTGGCTGCGCAGCAAAGGCACGTTGCGCCTGGGTGCTTCGGCCCCCGATTATTCACCCTTCGCGATCACCAGCAACGGTAACGATTACGAAGGGCTGACGGCCGATTACGCACAGTTGCTCGGTCAATTGCTGAATATCCACATCGAAGTGCGCCACTATGCGTCGCGCTCCGAGGTGCTGGCGGCGTTGAAAAGCGGTGAGGTGGACATGCTGGGCACGTCCAACGGCTTCGAAGCCGCCGACCCGGATCTGGCGATGTCGCAGGCCTATGCCGACGATGTGCCGACGCTGGTGACGCGCGTCGGCGACAGTCAGAACCTGTCGCCGGACCTCGCCGGAAAACAGGTGGCGATGCTTTATCACTACCTGCCGCCCGAGCAGGTCAAGGCGTTCTACCCGCACGCCACTGTGCGGCTTTATCCTTCGACGCTGAGTGCCATCGGTGCCGTGGCGTTCGGCAGCGCCGACGTCTATCTCGGCGACTCGATCAGTGCCAATTACCTGATCAACAAGAACTACCTGAACAACGTGCAACTGGCCGACTTCTCGCAAATGGAGGTGCAGAACTTTGCCTTCGCGATGCCTCGCGGCAATGAGCGCTTGTTGCGCATTGTCAACGCCGCCCTGGAGAGTATTCCGCCTGGCGAGCGCATGACCATTCTGCGCCGCTGGAGTGCCGGCGGTGCGAGCATGCCCGGGCAGCAGGCGCTACATTTCAGTGTCAGCGAGCAACGCTGGATGGCGCAGCATCCGCGCTTGCGGGTGGCCATCGATGACAGCTTTCTGCCGCTGTCGTTTTACGGTCAGGACGGCGAATTTCGCGGGATCAGCGCCGATGTGCTGGCCAAGGTCGCGTTGCGCACCGGTCTGAAGTTCGATGTGCAGCGCGCGCAATCGGTGCCGGAGCTGCTTGAGCAAGTTCGCGGCAACCGTGCGGATCTATTGATTACCCTGACCCCGAGTGTCGAACGCGAGGACACCCTGCGCTTCACCCGGCCGTATCTGAGCACGCCGTTTGTGCTGGTCAGCCGCATCGATGCCAACAGCACCGGAACCCTCGATGATATGGTCGGCAAACGGCTGGCGGTGATTCGCGGCAATCCGGTGCGCGACATGCTGGTCGAGCAATATCCGCGGGTGACGCTGGTCGATGCCGACAACGCCCAGCAAGCCATGGCGATGGTCGCCAATGGCCAAGCCGAGGCGGCGGTGAATTCGCTGATCACTGCGCGCTACATGATTTCCCGGCAGTATCGCGAGCGGTTGCGCATCACCAGCACCGTCGGTACGCAGTCGGCGCAAGTGGCGTTTGCCACCGCGCGCGGGGCACTGGAGCTGTACTCGATCCTCGACAAAGCGCTGCTGAGCATTCCCCCGGAAGAGCTGGATGAAGTCACCAATCGCTGGCGCAGCGAAGTGGTAGTCGATGACAGTTACTGGCTGCGCAATCGCAGCGCGATCATTCAGGGCTTCGCCCTCGCAGCGGTCTTGTTGCTGCTGGCATTCGGCTGGATCGCCTATCTGCGGTTGCTGATGCGCAAGCGCCGGCAAGCGGAAATCGCCCTCAACGATCAACTCGAATTCATGCGCGTATTGATCGACGGCACGCCCCATCCGATCTACGTGCGTGACCGCGCCGGCAAGCTGCTGGTGTGCAACGAAGGCTACTTGCAGGTGTTCCAGGTCGAGCGTGAAGCGGTGATTGGCAAGACCGTGCTGGAAGGTGTTTTGGAGGATTTGGCGCAAGCCCAGGCCTATCACGATGACTACCTGCAAGTGATGAGCGAAGGCTTGCCGCGTGTGCAGGATCGTAGCCTGAGCATGGGCGACAGCGTGTTGACCATCTATCACTGGATGCTGCCGTATCGCGGCAGCGACGGTGAAGTCAGCGGCATGATCGGCGGCTGGATCGACGTCAGCGAGCGCCAGCGCCTGCTCGAAGCCCTGCGTGAGGCGAAGGAGGGCGCCGACGACGCCAACCGCGCCAAGACCACGTTCCTCGCCACCATGAGTCATGAAATCCGCACGCCGATGAACGCGGTGATCGGCATGCTCGAGCTGGCAATGAAGAAAGCCGAGCAGGGCATCATGGATCGCTTCGCCATTGAAGTCGCGTCCGGTGCTGCGCGTGGCCTGCTGGACCTGATTGGCGACATCCTCGATATCGCCCGCATCGAATCCGGGCGCCTGTCGTTGACGCCCGAGCGGGCCAACTTGCGCGAGCTGCTGGAGTCAGTGGTGCGCATCTTCGAAGGCCTGGCGCGGCAGAAACAGTTGCGCCTGGTACTGGAGCTGGACGCCGCGGCGAACCGCGATGTACTGGTCGATCCGCTGCGCTTCAAACAGGTGTTGTCGAACCTGTTGAGCAACGCCATCAAGTTCACCGAAAAAGGCCAGGTGCGCGTCAGTCTCAAGGTCAATCCGGGCAGTGACGATGAACGTCTGGCGGTGTTTTTGCGGGTCGAAGACACGGGCAGCGGCATCAGCGCCGAGGACCAGCAGCGCCTGTTCAGCCCGTTCACCCAGGCCAGCAACAACACGCAATCGGCGCGCAGCGGTTCCGGTCTGGGCTTGGTGATCAGCCGTACGTTATGCGAAATGATGGGCGGCCAGTTGCGTCTGCACAGCACGCAGGGGCAGGGCACGCAAATCGAAGTCGAAATGGCGTTGCCGACCTTGCCTGCGTTGATCGAGGTACCGGCGGAGGTCGCCGAACCGGCCGTTGCCCGGTATGCCTTGAACATTCTGGTGATCGACGATTACCCGGCCAACCGGCTGCTGTTGTCGCAGCAACTGAGCTACCTCGGGCACCGCGTCAAAGACGCCGAGGATGGTGCCCACGGTCTGCGTGCCTGGCGCAACGAGACCTTCGATGTGGTCATCACCGACTGCAACATGCCGATCATGAACGGCTATGAACTGGCGCAGGCCATTCGCGAAGAAGAGGCGGCAAAAGCACTGACGCCGTGCCTGATTCTCGGCTTCACCGCCAATGCGCAGCCGGAAGAGATCAGCCGTTGTCAGGCGGTCGGAATGGACGATTGCCTGTTCAAGCCGATCAGCCTCAAAGACCTCAATGCCCGGCTGGCGCAAGCCACGCCGCAGCCTGTTGCGGACATTGCGCAAGCAGCGGTTGCAGCGTCTGCCGATGACATCGATCTGAGCAGCCTTGAGCAATTGACCCGAGGCGATCCGGCGTCGATCAAAAGCCTGCTCGGCGATCTGGCCAGCAGCAATGACGACGACATGGCGCGGTTGCTGCGCCTGTTCACGCAGCATGATCTGCCGGGATTGGCGGATCTGGCGCATCGGGTCAAGGGCGGCGCGCGAATCATCAAGGCCGATGCCTTGATCAAAGCCTGCGAACAACTGGAAACCGCCTGCAACGGGCTGGATGCCGATCAACTGACTGGCGCAGTGGATGCCTTGCAGCAAGCCATGGAACGCTTGGCCGAACAGCTGCAACCGTTGCTCGTTTAAGACGGTTTACATTCAGTTGCTAGGAAATATCCTACACGGCGCAGGGAATGCCCCTACAGGAACCCCTCACCCAAAAGACCAAGATTACTTCGTCGCCCAGGCAGATGGCTGGTCACACACGATGCATTCCGCGTCGGACAACCATCCAGACTTTCGCGACAGGTTCGTATCTTACTTTTGGAGTTGTCCCATGAATCGCAAAGCTCTCGCCATCGCCGTACTGGTTTCCGCGTCCGGCGTTCAATTCGCCAACGCTGCCGACGGCACCATCAACTTCAACGGTGAACTGGTCAACCAGACCTGCACCATCGCCGTTGATGGCGTGGTTTCGCCAGCCGTTGCGACCGTGACCCTGCCAACCATTTCTACCGGCTTGCTGACCGCCGCAGGCCAGGTTGAAGGCCAGACCGGTTTCAACATCCAGCTGACCAACTGCGTCGGCACCGCCACCACGGCGGCGGCGTTCTTCAACTCCGGTGCAAGCGTTGACCCGATCAGCGGCAACCTGAAGAACATGACCGGTTCGGCGAACAACGTGCAACTGCAACTGGTCGACCAGCAGGGCGGTGCAGTGATACAGGCGGGTAACACCAACCAGATCGCCAACACCACCCGCAACACCATTGATGGCACTGGCGCGGCCAACATGCCGTACGCCGTGCAGTACTTCGCCACTGGCGCGACCACGCCGGGCACCGTGGTCAGCTCCGTGACCTACAACGTCGATTACCAGTAAGCCGATTTCACGATGACGCGCCCGGCCAGGGGGGGCAACGGCGTGTCAACGTGTGGGCAAAGAGGTGCGCATGGGTTTTTCAGGTGTTATTCGAGTCGGCGCAATACTGATGCTTTCCACGCTGATATATTCGCAAGCCAAGGCCGGTGTGGTGATCACCGGGACGCGTCTGGTCTATCCGGCGAGTCAGAAAGAAGTCACCGTCAAATTGAACAACAACGGTGCCCGTCCGGTGCTGGTGCAATCGTGGGTCGATGACGGCGATTTGCAGTCCAGTCCAACCAGTTCCAAGGCGCCGTTTGTGCTGTCGCCACCGGTCTCGCGCATCGACCCGAGCAAGGGCCAGAGCCTGCGTCTGATGTTCACCGGGGCGGCGCTGCCGAGCAGCAAAGAGTCGGTGTTCTGGCTCAACGTGCTGGAGATTCCGCCGAAGGCCGATGGCCCGACGGACATGAACGTGCTGCAGATGGCCTTTCGTTCGCGGATCAAGATTTTCTACCGCCCCGACGGCCTGCCGGGCAATGCCAATGACGCGCCGCAGCAAGTGCAGTGGAAAGTCGTCGCGGCGGACAAGGGTTATGCCTTGCAAGCGTTCAACCCGACGGCGTTTCACGTATCGCAGGTCGAGCTGGCGCTGACGCTCGGCAGCCAACGTTTCGACAGTGAAAATGGCATGGTCGGCCCGGGTGAAAGCAAAACCTTCGCCTTGCCATCGCTGAAGTCGATGCCCGCTGCCGGCGCTCAAGTCGAGTTCAATGCGATCAACGACTACGGCGCGCTGCTGCCGATCAAACAACCGCTCAAGCCCTGATCTTTCCGCGAACGTTTTAGCGCACGAGTAACCTATGAAAACTCTTCCACGCCTGGGGGCGCGCCCACAGGCTCGCCCTCGCTTTGCCTTGAATCCCGTGGCCGCTCTGGTGCTCCAGGCGCTGACCGGGGTTTCTGCGGTGTTTGCGGCCCAGGCGGCGTTTGCCGAAGACGTGCAGTTCAACGACGCGTTCCTCCCCGAGGATTCGCAGACTCTGGATCTCACCGCCTACCAGCAGGGCAACCCGGTGTTGCCCGGCGAGTACCGCGCCGACGTCGCGGTCAACGGCAAACTGGTGACCCGTCAAGACATCCGCATCAATGCCGACGCCGATGGCAGCCACCCGACCGTGTGTTTCAGTCGCGGCGTGCTGGAGTTGATCGGCGTAGATTTCCGCCGGTTGTCTGCCGAAGCTACGGCCAGCGTGGAGAGCGGTGCTTCGTGCCTCGACATCGCGCAGTTGATCGAAGGCGCGACGGCGATGTTTTCGCCGTCCACTCAGCAATTGGATATCAGCCTTCCGCAGGTCGCCCTGCGTCGCGATGCCCGTGGTTACGTCAGCCCTGAACTGTGGGATCGTGGTGTGACGGCTGGCACCCTGAGCTACAACTTCAACGCCAACCACAACAAGACCGACACCGGCAATTACGACTCGGCCTACCTCGGTCTGAACGCCGGGCTGAACCTTGGTGACTGGCGTCTGCGCCACAACGGCTCGGCCAGTTGGGACAAATTCAACGGCCAGGATTATCAAGTCCTCAACACCTACGCCCAACGCGACATCACCTCGCTCAAGAGCCAGTTGACCCTCGGCGAAGCCAACACCAGTGGGGAGATTTTCGACACCCTGGCGTATCGCGGTGTGCAACTGGGCACTGACGATCGCATGTTGCCCGAATCCCAACGCGGTTATGCGCCGGTGATCCGTGGCATTGCCCGCACCAGTGCGCGGGTGGCAGTGCGTCAGGCCGGTAATCTGTTGTATGAAACCACGGTGGCGCCGGGCGCCTTCGTCATCGATGACCTGTACTCGACCGGATATGGCGGCGACCTCGACGTCACTGTTTACGAAGCCGATGGCAGTGAGCAGAGCTTTATCGTGCCGTTCGCTTCTACCGCGCAGTTGTTGCGTCCGGGCACCTCGCGTTTCAGCGTCACTGCCGGTGAAACCCGCAACAACTACATCGACAGCCAGGCCAAGCTGTTTCAGGGCACCTACCAGCGTGGTCTGAACAATATTTTTACCGGTTATGGCGGTGCGCAAGTCAGTGACAACTATCGCTCGGCCCTCGGCGGCCTGGCGTTCAGCACGCCGCTCGGTGCGGTGGCAGTAGACGTCACGCAGGCGCAGACCGACCTGAAAAGCGGCACTGTCAGCGGCCAGAGTGCACGCCTGAGCTACAGCAAGAATATCCTCGAAACCGGCAGTAACTTTGCCGTGGCGGCGACACGGTTTTCCACGCAAAACTACCTCGATTTCAGCAACGCCGTGCAACTCATCGATGCCGAGCAAAAGGGCCTCGACACCAGCCTGTTCGGGCGTCCGCGCAGTCGTCTGTCTTTGACTGCCAACCAGAGTCTGGGCGACTGGGGCCAGGTCGCGTTCAACGGTTTTACCCAGAACTACTGGAACCTGCCGGGCAGCGATGTGCAGTACCAGTTCAGCTACAACAAGCAGGTCGGTTCGGTCAGCTATGGCGTCAGCGCCAACCGTGCGCGCAGCGGTGTCGGCGAGATGGAAAACAGTCTGCTGTTCACGGTGAGCATGCCGCTCGAATTCGGCTCCTCGGTCAACCGTCCGCAGCTGTCGGCGCGGGTCATGCGTGACACCGACGGCAACTACAGCGAGCAGGCGACCCTCAGTGGTACCGCCGGTGCGGACCGCCAATACAACTATGGCGTGACTGCCGGCCACGAAGGTGCAAGTCGCACCAACAGTACCTCGGTCAACGGCCAGTACATCGGCCCGAAAGCCATTGTTGGCGCGACCGTCAGCCGCGGTGCGGGTTACGACAGCCTGTCGCTGAATGCCAGCGGCAGCGTGGTCGCGCACCCGAACGGCGTGACGCTGACGCCCTATCGCGGCGAAACCATGGCGGTGATCACTGCCGAGGGGGCCGAGGGCGCGAAAGTCGTCGGCTTCCCCGGTTTGAAACTCGACAGCCGTGGCAACGCGGTGGTGCCGTACTTGCGTCCGTACGAATTGAACGAAGTGGCCATCGATCCGCTGGGCACGTCGCTCGACGTCGAGTTGAGCGAAACCAGCCAGCAAGTCGCGCCGCGCGCCGGTGCCGTGGTGGCGCTCAAGTACGGCACGCAAAACGGTCAGGCAGTGTTGCTCAACGTCACGCTGGACGATGGCAGTGCGCTGCCGTTCGGTGCCGGTGTGGTCGATGACCGTGGCGTGTCGGTGGGCGTGGTCGGGCAGGGCGGCCAGCTCTACGCCCGGGTCAAGGAAGACGCGCGCCGGCTGTTGATCAGTTGGGGTAGCCAGGCCGGGCAGCAATGTGCGCTGGCGTTGCCGGCGGGCAAAAGTGCGGGCAAGTCACTGCGTCAGGTGGACGTGGTGTGCTCGGTGAATCATTCAGACAATCGCGTTGCTTCTGTGAACAGCGCACAGGGGTACAAGTGATGAAAGTACTGCGCGTGGTCAAGGCAAATGCTGTGGTGTTGGGTTTGTCATTGCTGGCAGGGACGGCGTGGGCCGATTGCAACTATGCCGATGGCGGCCCGGTAATCCGTACGATGCCTTTGTTGGGTGGCAATATCACCGTAGGCCGCGATGTTCCGCTGGGGGCTGAGGTCTATCGGCAGACGTTCAATATCGCCACTGCGGCGCATTTGAGCTGCGCGCCTGGCTTGTATAACGTGCAGACCCGCCGCGAACTGCCGGTCAGGCCGCTGCCGCTTTCGGCCTGGGCCGGATCGCCGTGGGGCGGCAATGTCTATCAGAGCGGCGTGCCTGGCATCGGGGTGGCGGTCTGGTATTCGGGTACGGCAATGCCCTTCAACTCCGACGCGATCAACTGCGGTAATGGCACGGCTTATTGCGTGTACACCCTGCAGAACACCCTGGCTTACGACATGTCATTCATCAAGATTGGCGACGTGTCACCGGGCACTATCCAGGGCTCGCAATTGCCGACGACCAGCCAGAGCCGGGTCAGCAGCAACACGGTCGAAGTGATGCGGATCAGTGTTTCCGGCAGCATCAACATCGTCTCGCGCACTTGCCAGACACCAGACGTCTCGGTGCCGATGGGCACGCACATGCTCAACGAGTTTTCCGGCAAAAACACATTCACCCAGTGGCAGGATTTCTCCATCGCCCTGAACAATTGCCCGGCATTCAACGGCTACTACCAGAACACCGGCCCGCGCTGGGCCAGTGACGGTACATCGAGCAACCTCGACTCACGCAAAAATAACGTGCTGCAAGTGCGCCTCGACCCGACCCGCACGGCGATCACTCCCAACCTCGGCATCATGAGCCTGAACCCGAGCGCGCCTGGCGCAGACCCGGCCGCCACTGGCGTCGGCCTGCAAATCGCCGACAGCCATGGCACGCCATTGCCACTGGCGACTTTACGCGCCAGCGGCATCACGCCGCGCGCGGTCGAGGGCGCCAGCTACACCATCCCGTTGAAGGCCCGCTACATCCAGACCGGCGACAGCATTACCGCCGGCCCGGCCAATGCCACGGCGACTTTCACCATCAATTACTACTGATCCACCGACTTGTTTGAGCGCCACCCGTGCGGGCCTATAGATCAATAACGACCGGGCCCGGACTTCACTATCAGGAGTGTTAGATGAGTATTCAACGTGTGTCTTCGCGCGCGCGCCAGTCGGCGTGCCTGTTGATCATGGCCGGGGCCTTGAGCGCCTGCGCCAGTGCGCCGATTCCGGAGCAGCAGATCAGCTTGTCCAAGGACGCGGTCAACCGTGCGGTCGCGGCTGAGGCGACCCAGTATGCACCGCTGGAAATGAAGGCAGCGCAAGACAAGATGTTCCAGATGGAACGCGCCCTCGGCGAGAAAAATTACCCGCAAGCGAAAGTGCTTGCCGAGCAGATCGAAGCCGACGCCAACCTCGCCGAGCGGAAATCCCGCGCAGTGAAGTGGCAGAAACAACTGACCGACGCGCGTAGCGGCATCCAGGTGCTCAAGCAGGAAATGCTGCAAGACCCGGTCACCGGTTTCAACCCGCCTGCCAACGCGCAATAAGGATCTGTCCATGCCCAATTTCAAACTGTTGCCTGTTGCTTCGCTGTTTGCCGTGATGCTCGCCGGGTGCGCTACACCACCAGAGAATCCGCAACTGCTGCAAGCTCGCGCGCAATTCTCGGTGCTCCAGCAAAAGCCTGAATCCAACACGTTGGCGGCGATTGAAACCAAGTCTGCATTCAGCGCACTGAACGCCGCCGACCAGGCTTCGCTGAAGGATCGCCAAGCGCCGCAGATCGATCAGCTGGCGTATCTGGCCAGTCAGAAAATCGCCCTAGCCGAGCAGACCATCGTCGGTCGTCAGGCTGAGGCGGGGCTGAAGAAAATCGACGCTGAGCGCACTCAGGTGCAACTCGATGTGCGCACCCAGCAGTTGAAAGCGCTGCAAGCGATGAAGGCGCAGAAAACCCAGCGCGGTGAAGTCGTCACTTTCGGCGATGTGCTGTTCGACACCGGCAAGGCCGATCTCAAGTACGGCAGCCTGCGCAATTTTGAACAACTGGCGCAGTACCTGACGGCCAACCCGGAGCGCAAGGTACGCATCGAAGGGTTCACTGACGATGTCGGCAGCGACGATTTCAATCAGCGTCTGTCGGAGCGTCGCGCCGATGCAGTCGCCTTTGCGCTCACGCAAATGGGCATCGGCGCTGACCGATTGATCACCAAGGGCTACGGCAAGCAGTTCCCGGTTGCCGACAATGGCAATCCCCGTTCCCGTCAGCTCAACCGGCGGGTGGAAGTGATCATCTCCTACGGTTCAAACGTGGTCGGCGCACGCGGCTGATGAACGAACAAGCGAGCCTGCAACGGGTTCGCTTTTCTGCGTGAAGGCTCGGGTCAAGACCGATCAGAGCGATTAGGAAATTTCCTACACATACAAGGAAAAGTCCTACTCAAAAAATCCCGCCGCTTATCTAAATTGCCGGTTCCCCGAGTGCGAACCGGTTCCTTCAGAGGTTCGAACTCAACTCGATTTACGCCGTTGCCCATTGAGGCGCCCGTGAGGTTCAGTTGATGAAAAGCCGTTTCCCGATGTTCCAGCGCACACCGGTTGCCGTCGCCGTGGCGTTGCTGATGCCCCTGCACGCCAGCGCCTACACGGCCTCAGTCAACAGTGGGGCAGTGGTATACGACGAAAGCGTCACCACGGGCATTCAATCGATTGGTACCAACGGCACCGCCCACCGCACTACCGTCAGCGGCAGTGGTTCACAGAATGTGTTCCAGAACGGTAAGAGCTACGGCACCCTGGTCGACGGTGCGACGCAAAACGTTTCCAGTGGCATCAGCCATGGCACGGTGGTCAATAACGGCGGCACACAGGTGGTCAACACCAGTGGTATCGCCAATGACACCGTACTCGATGCCAGTCAGCAAACCGTCACGCGGTCCACGGCCAACCGCACGTTGATCAACGCCGGCAGTGTGCAGACGCTGGATGTCCTGGCCATAGCCAACGACACTCAGGTCGGGCCTGCCGGCGTGCAGAACCTGAGCAACATGGCGGTGGCCAACAGCAGTGTGATCAATGCCGGGGGCGAGCAGACCCTGCGTCGGGGCCTGCTCGGTGGCGCAGTGGCCAATGGCACGCAAATCCAGGGCGGCACGCAAAGCGTGTACGACACCGGCACGGCCAACAACAGCACGGTCGGCAACGGTGGCCAGGTCAATCTGTACAGCGGCGCGCAAGCCAATGGCCTGGTGGCGCAGGCGGGCGGTACCGTCAACGTCATGGAAAACGGGGTGAAAACCGTTGACTCGTTGACTCTCGACGGCGGGCGGCTGGCGTTTGCGCCGAGCAGCGACGGCAGCTTCAAGACGTTTACCGTCAATGCCCTGTCCGGCAGCGGCAGTATTTTGATGAACACCGACATCGCCAATCAACGCGACGACTTGCTGATCGTCCAAGGCGCCGGCCTCGCCAGCGGTGATCACACCTTGATCGTGGGCGATACCGGGCACGAACCGGTCACTGCCGATGGTCGCTTGCGGTTGGTCGACACTAACGGTGGCAGTGCTAAGTTCGGACTCTACGGTGGGCATGTCGATGCCGGCGCCTTTCGCTACACCTTGCAGCAACAGGGTGATGACTGGGTGTTGGCGAGCAGCGGTGCCATTCCGCTTGAGCCAGTCGACCCGGTCAAACCCGTGGATCCGGCCGAGCCGCTTGAGCCGGTGGTTCCGGTGGTTCCGGTGACGCCACCACGGCCGATTGATCCGGCGCCCGAGCATCTCTCCAAAGGTGCCAACGCCGCCATCGCCGCCCACACCGCTGGTGCCAACCTGTGGGGCGCGCAGATGAACGCTTTGGTCAAACGCCTTGGCGAACTGCGCATGGGCAAGGATGACGGCGGTGTCTGGACCCGCGCCATCGGCAAGCGTTTCGACGTCAGCGAGCGCTCCAGTCGCGCCTACACCCAAGACGTCAGCGGTCTGGAAATCGGCGCCGACAAGGCTTTTAGCGTCGACAGCGGCAAGGTCTACGTCGGTGGCATGCTCGGTTCGGCACGCTCCGACCTGGACTTCGGCGAAGGCGCCAGGGGCGACATCGACAGCCGGATGTTCGGCATCTACGCCACGTATCTCAACGACAATGGCGTGTATGTCGACAGCGTTCTGAAGTACAGCCGCTTCGACACCGATATCAAAACGCCGAGCAATCTGGGCCAGGCGGTAAAGGGCTCCTACAGCACCAACGGGATTGGCGCGGACATCGAAGTCGGCAAGCGTATCGATTTGCAGGATGGCTGGTTCGTCGAGCCGCAAGTGGAACTCACCGCAACCCGCACCCAAGGTGCGAGCTACACCGCCAGCAACGGTCTGCGGGTCAAGTCCGACAACCTCGACTCACTGCAAAGCCGGGTTGGCTCGCTGTTCGGTCGCAGCCTGCAACTGGGCAATGGCATGCAGGTCCAGCCGTATGTCAAAGCGTCCTACATCACCGAGCATGCGGGCAGCAGCAAAGTCGAGGTCAACGGCAACAAGCTTGATGCCCGCTTGCCGGGTAATCGGGTGGAGCTGGGCTTCGGTGGTGTCTTGCAAGTCAGTGAGAAGAGCAAGATCGCGCTGGATGCCGAATACGCCAAAGGCAACGGTATCGAGCAACCGTTCGGGGTGAGTCTCGGTTATCGCTACCTCTGGTAAACACATCAAGCCACGTCGGATTGTTCCGGCGTGGCTTTTTGCTTTGCGGTCATCCAGAACGTTCCGCTGGTTTTTTCAGACTTGTCTTACATGCCGCGCAGCATTTTTTGGTTAGCGTGTGGCCTGTTGCCTTCCGAGCAACAACCTTTTTCCTATAACTGCGAAACCCATGTCCTACAAATGCTGGCGAATCCTGATTGCCGAAGAACTGCCCACGCTGCAGTCCAGAATCGGCAAATCCCTGAATGAACTGGGTTACTGCGCGCTGACGCCGGTGCGTTCGTTTCGTGAACTACTGGGCGTGACCCAGTACTCGCACGAGCCGTTCGAGCACTTTGACCTGATGCTGATCAACGGTGAACTGATGGCCGCCGCCGGCATCGATCCGGTGCGGTTTTTTCAGAGCTGTGCGCAGATTCGTCACGGCGTGATTTATGACGCGCGCCGAGGCCAGGCCTGGGCCGAGCCGATCTATACCACTGCGCGCCGTCATTTGAGCCTGATCCGTACGCCGGATCGGCAAACCCTTGGCCCTCTGCTGGAGCAACTCGATGTTTAGACGATCTCCCGCACTGCCGTTGCGCGTGCTGGTACTGGAAGACCATGCCTTCCAGCGCTCGGTGGCGGTCAACATGCTGCGCACCCTCGGTTGCGAGGAAGTCTTCGAGGCGAGTGACGGCGCCCAGGCATTGGCATTGCTGCAAACCCTAGGCACGGTCGACGTGGCCTTGTGCGATTTGCAAATGGAAGGGATGGACGGCCTGGAGTTTCTCCAGCGGGTCGGTGCCACGGGGCAGGTCAAGTCCGTGATCATCAGCAGTTCGCTGTCGGCGGACTTGCGGCGGGCCGTGCATCAGATGGTCGCGTTGCTCGGGCTGGAACTGCTCGGGGATGTCGGCAAGCCGCTGCATGGGCAAGTACTGGCGGAGCTGCTCGACAAGTTCGTCCACCGCCCGGCACTGCCGCAGGCACCCGCCGCAGTGATCACGCTGGCCAGCGAAGCGGCAGTGCGTCAGGCGCTGGCTGCACAGCAGTTGCACGCCTGGTATCAACCCAAATTCAATTTGCACACCGGTGAGGTGTGTGGCGTTGAGGTGCTGTGCCGCTGGCTGCACCCGACGCAGGGGATTATTTCCCCGGCGCTGTTCATGCCGGTGCTGGAGCGTTGCGGTTTGCTCGACCCGTTACTGTTTGCGCAGTTGGATCAGGCCTTGGCCGTGCAGCGCAGTGCCCGTGAGCAGGGCTTTGCCTTGAACATGGCGTTCAACCTGCAAGCGGTGCAACTGGCCAGCGGTGAGCTGACTTTGAGACTGCGCAGCCTGTTGGCGCGACATGCCACTTCGGGTGCGAGCCTGACGTTCGAACTGACCGAAAGCGGCCTGCTCGAAGCGCCGGCCACCAGCCTCGAAACCTTGGTACGTCTGCGCATGATGGGTTGCCGCTTGTCGATCGACGACTTCGGCGCCGGGTTTTCCTCGTTACAGCGCCTGTGCCAATTGCCGTTCAACGAAATCAAGCTCGACGCTGACTTCATTCGCAACCTCGAACATGAACCGCGCTGCCGGGCCGCGATCAGCAGCACGCTGGCGCTGGGCGAAACCCTCGGTATGAGCGTGGTGATTGAGGGCATCGAGACCGACGCCCAGCGCCGCGAACTGTTGGCGCTGGGCTGCACGCAAGGGCAGGGCTACTGGTACGCGCGACCAATGTCCGGGGCGGATTTGCTCGACTGGCTGCAACAGCGCAACGCTCGGAAAACCGCGGATGAATGACCTTTTCTTTCGGAAAGATCCTACAGATCCCTTCACACGGCTTGCGTAATCTTGCCTCACCCAGAAACCCATCCTACCGGGAGATCGACCATGATCAATAAAGCCCTGCGCATCCTCATCGCCGACCCGCAGCATTTTCACCGGATGAAAATCGAGCGACTGTTCAATGGCCTCGACTACTACCGTGTAGCGCCGGTGCAAACCCTCGCCGAGCTGCTGACGCTGGTCGATTATGGTTGTGAACCGTTCGATGTGGTGGTGATCAACGCCGAGCTGGCGGCCGGTTCGCTGGACCTGCTGGGGTTTTTCCTCGACAACCCGCAGGTGCGTCATGCCTTGATCTACAACGAGCCATCGGCGCCTGTGCAGACGACGCCCGGTTTTGCTCAGGACAACGTGCAGATCAGTCACGCGACATTGCCGCAGGCCCCAGCAATCAAACATCTGATGGCCCTGGTCGATGTGCCCAAGGACCTCGCTCCACGCCGGTGGGATCGAACGCCAAGCCTGCAACGTCAAGCTTGAGCATAGAATTTTGCCAGTCGCAACTGTCAGATCTGACAGCTAGATTCACCCCCATTCCCATGCAACAGTCACTGCGCAGCTTATCTGTGCGCAGCGCGCGGCCATGCGGCGCCATCGTCATGCTATTGCAGCGGGAGAGGTCATGAAGTCAGCGTTGATCGTCGATGATCATCCGGTGGTGCGCGCCGCCGTCAGAATCGTGCTGCAAAGCGAAGGCTTCAAGGAGATCCACGAGGCGTCGAATGGCAACGAGGTGGTGCCGCTGATCCGTGAGCATGCGCCAAAGCTGGTGATACTCGATCTGCGTCTGCCGGCCCTCGACGGGCTGGACGTGTTGGCCCGGATCCGCGCCAATGCGCTTGATTGCCGGATACTGGTGTTCACCTCGCATGATCCGCTGTTCTATCAGGAACGCTGCCTGCGCGCCGGGGCTACGGCGTTCGTCACCAAAACCAATCACTTGCAGCAATTGCACAAAGCCATTCAGGCGGTGATGTCGGGCTACACCTATTTTTCGGCATTGGCCGACAGCACCGGCACGCTGACGCCGTTGCTGACCACTGAAAAACAGATGATCGATCAATTGTCCGACCGTGAGTTGAGCATCTTCGTGCAATTGGGCCAAGGCGCGTCGAACAAGGCAATTGCCATAAACATGAACCTGAGCCACAAGACCGTCAGTACCTATAAAACCCGCCTGATGAAAAAACTGGGTGTGAGTTCGGCGGTGCACCTGCGCGATTTTGCCAAACGTAATCACTTGATCTGAGAGATCGCGCATGAATGTCCGGCGCTGGAGTTTGACCGTGTGGCTGTTGCTGGCGATGCCTTGTCTGGCCAGCGAAACACCGCAGGTGCTGGAAGTGCTGACGCGCACCCGCCTGGAGCATGTCCAGCTGCGCCTGGATGATCAGGATCGGCAGTGGTTGCGCCAGCATCCGCTGTTGCGCATCGGCATTTCCGGACCGGATTACCCGCCGTTCGAAATCACCCGCAATCAACTGGACCTTGAAGGCCTGACCGCCGATTACGCCGATCTGCTCGCGCAATTGCTCGGTCTGCGCATCGAAGTGCAGCGCTACGCGCGTCGGGACGCGGTGATGGCTGCGCTCAAGCGCGGCGAGATCGACCTGCTGGGTACCTCGAACAGTTTCGAGACTGCCGATCCCGAAGTGATTCTGTCGCGTGGCTATGCTGAAGACCAGCCGATGCTGGTGATCCGGCTCGATGAGTCGCTGCCGGCAGATCTGGCTGGCAAGCGCATCGCCATGGTCGAGGACTACTTACCGGCATCGAGCGTGCAGGCGTTCTATCCCGAGGCCAGCGTGCAACGCTACGCCTCGGCCATGGATGCCTTGGGCGCAGTGGCGTTCGGCGCGGATGACGTCTACCTCGGCGACCTCATCAGCGCCAATTATCTGATCAACACCAATTACCGCAACGACCTGCAACTGGCCGGCCCGTCGGGGCTTGATGCCAGCCCGTTCGGTTTTGCCTTGCTGCGCAGCGATGCCCCTCTCAAGCGCCTGGTCGACAAGGCACTGCTGGCGATTCCGCTGGAGCGGCGCCAGCTCATCGAACAACGCTGGAGTGCCGGTCGCGCCGAAATGACCGCGCAAGCGCGGATCCGTCTGAGCGCCAGTGAGCAGCGTTGGCTGACCGCGCATCCGGTCATACGGGTCGGTGCCGTCGAAGATTTTGCGCCGCTGACATTCTTTGATGCGGACAATCGTTTTCGCGGGCTTTCTGCGCAACTGCTGAGCCTGATCGCCCAGCGCAGTGGCCTCAACTTCGAAATTGTGCGCGGTGGCTCGCTGGATCGGCAGATCGAGCAACTCAAGGCTGGCGAACTCGATGTCTTGCCGGTGGTGACGCCGAGCAGCGAGCGCGAGCTGGAACTGCGCTTCACCCGGGCTTACCTGAACAATCCATTCGTGCTGATCAGTGCGACGAGCGCGCAGAGCCCACGCCGTCTCGACGATCTCGCGGGCAAGCGCCTGGCGATTTACCGTGGTCATCCATTGCGTGCTTATCTGCTGGAGCGCGTGCCGCAGTTGCGCCTGGTCGAGGTCAAGAGCCCGGCCGAGGGCATGGCGTTGATCGACAAGGGCCAGGTCGATGCGACGGTGAGTTCCTTGGTGGTCGCGCGTTATCTGATCGATCGCTACTACCCTGCACGTTTGCGCATTCTCGGCACGGTGGGCGATCAACCGGCACGTATCGCCTTGGCCACGGCGCCGCAGGCACCGGCGCTGCATTCCATTCTGAACAAAGCGTTGTTGAGCATCGCCCCGCAGGAAATGGACGACCTGATCGAGCGCTGGAGCCATGACGTGGTGGCGGACGACAGTTATTGGTTACGCCATCGGCGCGCAATCATTCAGGGCTTCGCTGTCGCTGCCGGTCTGCTGCTGTTTGCGCTCGGCTGGATCGCCTTCCAGCGCTGGCAGATTCGTCAACGCCAGCGATGGTTGGGGCAATTGCAGGAAGCCAAGGAGGCCGCCGACGACGCCAACCGGGCCAAGACGACCTTTCTCGCCACCATGAGCCATGAAATCCGCACGCCGATGAATGCCCTGATCGGCATGCTCGAACTGGCTTTGAAGCGCGCCGACGAGGGCATCACCGACCGTCTGGCGATCCAGGTTGCATCCGGTGCCGGTCAGCAATTGCTGGCGTTGATCGGCGACATTCTCGATATTGCGCGCATCGAGTCGGGGCACCTGTCCATTAACCCCGAACGGGCCAATCTGCGCGAGCTGGTGGCCTCGGTGTGCCGGGTATTCGAAGGGCTGGCGCGGCAGAAACGCTTGCTCTGGCACCTTGATCTGGATGCGCACAGCGACGTCGATGTGTTGATCGATCCGACCCGTTTCAAACAGGTGCTGTCGAATCTGTTGAACAACGCGATCAAGTTCACTGAAGAGGGCGAAATCAGTCTGCGTTTGCAGGTGTCCGCAATGGCCCCCGAGCAATTGACGGTGCGCGTCGTCATCGAAGACAGCGGTATCGGTATCAGCGAGCAGGACAGGCAACGCTTGTTCAGCCCGTTTGTTCAGGTCGGCAACTCTTCGCAAGCGGTGCGTAGCGGTTCCGGGTTGGGTCTGGTGATCAGCCGCAGTCTGTGCGAAATGATGGCCGGCACTTTGCGGCTCGACAGCGTGCCGGGCGAGGGCACGCGGGTTGAAGTCAGCTTGCAGTTGCCGATGCTGACGGCGCGTGTGCCGGATGCTGAAGTGGCGCAAACGCTAGACACTCCGAGGCGTTCGCTGCACGTGCTGGTGGTCGACGATCATCCGGTGAACCGCTTGCTGTTGTGCTGGCAACTGAGCGAACTCGGCCACCGTACGGTCGACACCGAGGACGGTGATCAAGGCCTGGAATGCTGGCGCGCGCAGCCGTTCGATGTGGTCATCAGCGACTGCAATATGCCCCGGCGTAACGGTTATGAACTCGCGCAGGCCATCCGTGAAGAAGAGTCGGCAATTGGCCGTAGACCCTGTCTGATCATCGGGTTTACCGCCAATGCACAGGTCGAGGAAAAACGCCGTTGCCTACAGGCCGGTATGGACGACTGCCTGTTCAAACCGATTCGTCTGGATGATCTGGATCTGGCTTTGAATGGCGCAGGCGATTGTCCCGGTGAGGTTGAACCGAGCGCAGCAGAGCCGCTGAAAGAGATCGATCTGAGCACCCTGGAACACATGACCGGTAACGATCACGCGCTGATCCAGCGTTTGCGCGAAGAAGTCTTGAGCAGTCTGCTGCATGATCTGCAGCGTCTGGAAAGTCTGCGTCCGATACAGGATCGCGCAGGGTTACGCGACCTTGCGCACCACATCAAGGGTGGTGCGCAAATGGTCGGCGCAGCTCGGTTGGTGTCGGCCTGCGCGAAACTTGAACAAGCCTGTCGAGAGACTGAAACAGAGCCAGTCGCCACGGCGACCAACGCCGTGCGCGATGCCATGGACAGCCTCGCGCAGCGGCTGCAGGGCTGATCAGTCCCAGGCCGGCGCAATGCCTTTCGGGCTGGTCAGGCGATGGCCGCGATCCAGCGAGGCAATCAGCGCCATGTCCGCGTCGCTCAAGGTCAGCGCGCTGGCGCCGAGGTTGCTTTGCAGGTTGGCGCGTTTGGTCGACGACGGAATCACCGCGTAACCCGATTGCATGGCCCACGCCAACGTCACTTGCGCCGCGGTGGCGTGCAGGCGTTCGGCGATCTGCCGGATCAGCGGATCCTGCAACACTTCACCGTACGCGAGGGTCATGTACGAGGTGATGTGGATGCCCTGGCTTTCGGCGAACTCTACGACTTTGCGGTTTTGCAGGTACGGGTGCAGCTCGATCTGGTTGGTCGCAATGTGCTCTGCGCCGACCGCGGCGATTGCTTGTTTCATCAGGTCGATGGTGAAGTTGGAAACGCCGATCTGCCGGGTCAGGCCCATGCGCTTGGCCTCCAGCAGCGCGCCCATGAATTCTGCGACGGGCACCTGATCTTCCGGCGATGGCCAGTGAATCAGCGTCAGGTCAAGGTAGTCGGTTTGCAGCTTTTGCAGGCTTTCCTTGAGGCTGTCGATCAGGCGGTCCTTGGCGAAGTTGGCGATCCAGATCTTGCTGGTGATGAACAACTCTTCGCGCGGGACGCCGCTGGCGGCAATCGCCTGGCCGACGTCGGCTTCGTTTTCGTAGATTTGCGCGGTGTCGATGACCCGGTAGCCGAGTTCAAGGGCGGTGCTGACCGAGTCGATGACGACCTGGCCTTGCAGGCGGAACGTGCCGAGGCCGAAAGCGGGAACAGACATGAGAACTCCAGGGTTGCAGTGGGAATGGGGTCGAGTATCCGCGTCTGCATCCGTGAGAAAAACCGCTGGTGGGGCAAAGCAGTGTTGAGCAGAAGTCATGAATCAATCCTGGATTCTGTGTTGTCTGGACTGGCCTCATCGCGAGCAGGCTCACTCCTACAGAAGATCTGTGGCGCTCAAAGTCCCTTGTAAGAGTGAGCCTGCTCGCGATGGGCGCACCGCCGATTCAGGCAATGTCGCTGTGGGCAAACTCCTCGCCGAGAAAATCAATCAACGTGCGCACTGACGGCAACAACCCGCGCCGCGACGGAAAGATCGCATGCACCACCCCACATTTCGGTGCCCACCCCGGAATCAACTCCACCACCCGCCCGGCGGCAATGTCGTCACGCACAACGACACTTGGCAAATGCGCCACACCCACCCCGGCAATCACCGCCTGACGCAAGGCGATCAAATCATCGGTGACCATTCGCGGCGTATGGCGGATCAGCGCGGTGTTGTCGTTCGGCCCCAACAACTCCCACTGATACTCACGCTGCGCCGCGCCCCAATGCAGGCTTGGTAAACCATTGAGGTCAGCAGGCGAGGGCGGTGACGACAGGCGTTCGACAAACTGCGGGCTGCCGACCACCGATTGCATGCTGTTACCGAGTACCTTCATGACCATGTCGGTGTTTTCCAATGGCGGAAAACGTACCCGCAGAGCAATGTCGAAACCTTCGTGCAGCAGGTCGACGCGACGGTTGGTGCTCTCGATAAACAGTTCCACCAGCGGATACTTGAGCAAATAGCGGGTGAGCATCGGCCCGACCCACGAGTTGAGCAGCGCCGTCGGGCAACTCAGGCGCACCAGCCCTTGCGGCTCGGAGCGATTGCGTTCGATCAGCTCGGCGGCACTCTCGGCTTCGATGCGCATGGCCAGGCAGCGCTGGTAATACGCCTGGCCGATTTCAGTCAGCGAACAATGGCGGCTGGTGCGATGCAGCAGGCGCACGCCGAGGCGCTCTTCCAGCTCGGAAATACGCCGGCTGAGTTTCGATTTGGGCATGTCGAGCGCGCGCCCGGCGGCGGCGAAGCCATGATGTTCGACCACTTGGGTGAAGTAGTAGAGGGTGTTGAGGTCTTCCACCATCGTTCTCCATATAGAACGCTAAGGCTGGTTTTTGCAGTCTAGTGCATTAATGGCTACGGATTTAAGCTTAATCCATCGCATCACTCACCCCCATTGGAGACCACCATGAAAAATATCATCGGTATCTATACCAGCCCGCGCGGCCATTGGGTCGGCGATGGTTTCCCGGTTCGCACGCTGTTTTCCTACGACAACCTCGGCAAACACATCAGCCCGTTCCTGCTGCTCGATCACGCCGGCCCTGCCGATTTCACCCCGACCACCGAACGGCGTGGCGTTGGTCAGCATCCACACCGCGGTTTCGAAACCGTGACTATTGTTTATGAAGGCGAAGTGCAGCACCGCGACTCGACCGGCAGTGGCGGCACCATCGGTCCGGGCGACGTGCAGTGGATGACCGCCGCTTCGGGGATCCTCCATGAGGAGTTTCACTCGGAGAACTTCGCCAGAACCGGCGGCAAACTGGAAATGGTCCAGTTGTGGGTCAACCTGCCGGCCAAGGACAAAATGGCCGCGCCGGGCTACCAGACCATCCTCGACAGCGACATCCCGAGCATCGCGCTCAAGGACAACGCCGGCAGCCTGCGCCTGATCGCCGGTGAGTTCGATGGCCACACCGGGCCGTCGCGCACTTTCACCCCGATTGACGTGTGGGACCTGCGCCTCAACGCCGGCAAGTTGCTGACGCTGGATCTGCACGAAGGGCGCAATACCGCGCTGGTGGTGTTGAAAGGCTCGGTGCAGGTCAACGGTCTGGAGTCGGTACGCGAAGGGCAGTTGGCGCTGTTCGAACGTGGCGGCAAGCAACTGACCCTCGAAGCCAGCCAGGATGCCGTGGTGTTGCTGCTCAGCGGCGAGCCAATCGATGAGCCGATCGTCGGTCACGGCCCGTTCGTGATGAACAGCGAGCAGGAAATCCACCAGGCCTTCGCCGACTTCCAGTCCGGCCGCTTCGGCCAGATGCACGCTTAACGCACAACCACTCCGCTCTACACAGGACGCGTAGGCCGGTTCGCAGGCCAGGGATGGCTGTCGCCTATAGAAAAGAGGAAACGCACATGAACACTGTCAATGCAGCGAACTTCGACGGCCAGAAACCGACCATCGATGCCAGCGACGCAGCGATGCTGCTGATCGACCACCAGAGCGGTCTGTTCCAGATCGTCAAGGACATGGACGTGCCGCAACTGCGCGCCAATGCCATCGCGCTGGCCAAAGCGGCGACCCTGTTGAAGATGCCGGTGATTACCACCGCTTCCGTGCCGCAAGGGCCGAACGGGCCATTGATCCCGGAGATTCACCAAGCCGCACCGCATGCGCAATACGTCGCGCGCAAAGGCGAAATCAATGCCTGGGACAACCCGGAATTTCATGCGGCGGTCAAAGCCACCGGCAAGAAAACCCTGGTCATTGCCGGCACGTTGACCAGCGTCTGCCTGGCGTTCCCGTCCATCGCTGCGGTGCATGAAGGCTACAAAGTGTTCGCCGTGGTCGATGCGTCCGGTAATCACTCGAAACTGGCCACTGATCTGACCGTTGCCCGTTTGGCCCAGGCCGGGGTGGTGCCGATCGACATCATGGCTACGCTTTCCGAGCTGCAAGGCTCGTGGAACCGTCCCGATGCCGAGCAGTGGGCGGCCGTCTACGCCCAGGCCATGCCGCATTATCAGTTGCTGATCGAGAGCTACCTCAAGGCTCAGCAAGTCGCGAACGAACACGAAGTGCTGGATTCGCAGCGCTGATCGAGTCTCCTGGGGCCGACCACCGGTCGGCCTCTATCACCCGCGAGGATTACTGCAATGACCACTCAATACAAACGTCTGGACAAGAACAACGCTGCCGTTCTGCTGGTCGATCACCAGGCGGGCCTGCTGTCGCTGGTGCGCGACATTGACCCGGACAAGTTCAAGAACAACGTGCTGGCGCTGGCCGATCTGGCCAAGTACTTCAAGCTGCCGACCATCCTTACCACCAGTTTTGAAACCGGCCCCAATGGCCCGCTGGTGCCTGAGCTCAAGGCACTCTTCCCGGATGCGCCGTACATCGCTCGCCCGGGGCAGATCAACGCCTGGGACAACGAAGATTTCGTCAAGGCAATCAAGGCCACCGGCAAGAAGCAGCTGATCATCGCCGGCGTGGTCACCGAAGTCTGCGTGGCGTTCCCGGCGCTGTCGGCACTCGAAGAAGGCTTCGATGTGTTCGTGGTCACCGATGCCTCCGGCACGTTCAACGAACTGACCCGCGATTCGGCGTGGAACCGCATGTCGATGGCCGGCGCGCAACTGATGACCTGGTTCGGCCTGGCGTGCGAGTTGCACCGCGACTGGCGCAACGACATCGAAGGCCTGGGCACGCTGTTCTCCAACCACATCCCGGATTACCGCAACCTGTTCACCAGCTACAACAGCCTGACCAACGACAAATAACCAATTCCCTGTAGGGGCTGCCGCAGGCTGCGATCTTTTGATGTTGTTTTTAAAGATCAAAAGATCGCAGCCTGCGGCAGCTCCTACAGGGCGGTGTGGTGTTTTTGCGGGCGTGCCCGTCCGGCGAAATCAATTGCTCCTACACTGTTCCAATCTGTGCGATCTTCTCGCGATTGGCCCTCGTCGGAGTTGTTTGATGCTGTCTCTGCTGACTGAACATCCGTTGTTTTGCGCGTTGATCCTGATCCTCCTCGATCTGGGGCTGTGGCGCCTGATCAGTTCCCGTGGCAGCGAGTGGAAACTGCTGGTGCGCGTGCTGATTTTCAGCCTGTTCAGCATCCTGCTGTTCAACGAAGGCCTCAACCCGATGGAGCCCGCGCCGTGGGCCGATAACGTGCCGTTGCACCTGGCGGCGACGGGGTTGCAGATCGGCTGGTGGCTGTTCGGCGCGCGCACCCTGACGGTATTGATCGGTGCGGTGATGATGCAACGGGTCGGCCACACCGGTCGGCTGTTGCAGGATCTGCTCGGCGCAGTGATCTTCCTCATCGCGATCATTGCTGCACTGGCCTATGTGCTCGACCTGCCGGTCAAAGGGGTGCTGGCGACGTCCGGCGCGCTGGCGATCATCGTTGGTCTGGCCTTGCAGAGCACCTTGAGCGACGTGTTTTCCGGGATCGTCCTCAACACCACCAAGCCCTATCAACTGGATGACTGGATTTCCATCGATGGCACCGAGGGCCGGGTCACCGACATCGACTGGCGCGCCACGCGCCTGCAAACCAGCCAGGGCAGCATGGCGGTGATTCCCAATTCGCTGGCGGCCAAGGCCAAGATCATCAACTTCAGTCGACCGAGCAATATGTTCGGCGTCTCGGTCAGCGTGCAGGTCAGCCCGCACGCTCGGCCCAATTCGGTGATCGATGCGCTGGAGCGGGCGATGCAGGGATGCCGGCAATTGCTCGACACGCCGGCGCCGAGTGTGGCGCTGAAAAGCTCCGACAGCGGCGGTGCGGAATACGAGATCAGCGGCTTTGTCGCCTCGATGGGCGAAAAACGCGTGGTGCGCAATCAGCTGTTCGACCTGGCTTACCGGCACTTGCAGGCGTCCGGGTTCAATCTGCTGTCGAGCGATGAAAGCGTTGCCCCCACCAACCTGTCGCGGCCGCGCGCGCTGCTCGACAGTTCGCCGATTTTCTCGACGTTGCGTCAGGAAGAGAAAGACACCTTCAGCCAGAACATGACGCTTAAAACCTTTCGCGCCGGCGAGACGATTCTCGAGGCGGGCGAGGTCAGCGATCATTTGTTCATCATCGAATCCGGCGTGGTATCGGTGACCTTGATTCGTCACGGTGCGCCGTTCGAGTCCGGGCGCATGGGGCCTGGCGAGGTCATCGGTGAAGCGGGCATTCTTTCCGACTCGTCGGTGCCGGCAACGTTTGCCGCGAAAACCTTCTGTGCGTTGTACCGCATCGAAAAGACCTACCTCAAACCGTGTCTGGATGCGCGTCACGACATCAACGATGCGATGAAGGCCTTGCTCGATTACCGCTTGCACAAGGCCCAGGCCCTGACGGCGGACGTGCCGGCGGTGGTGGCCAAGAAGGGCTTTTTGCAATGGCTGCGCAATCAGGTCTGAATGCTTGCGGGTAGCGGACAAACGGCTGGTCTACTCGTCTTCCGGGAGATTGGCTATTTGTCCGGCGGCGTTGCAGGACTACTTTAGATCCCACATTCACAGCCCCCCGGAATACTGCCATGAAAGCTCGTACCGATTTCTACACCGCTTCCCCGGACGCCCTGAAAGCGATGATCGCCCTGGAAACTGCGGTGTCGAAACTGCCACTGGAAAAGACCCTGATCGAACTGGTCAAGTTGCGCGCTTCGCAGATCAACGGCTGCGCATTCTGCATCGACATGCACACGGCCGACGCGATCAAGGGCGGTGAAACGCCACGCCGTCTGTTCGCGGTCACCGCATGGCGTGAAGCGCCGTTCTTCAGCGACCGCGAACGCGCCGCGCTGCTGTGGACCGAGTCGCTGACGCAACTGAGCCTGACCCACGCCCCGGATGAAGATTACGAAGTGGTCGCCGCGCAGTTCTCACCAAAAGAAATGGTCGACCTGACCGTCGCGATCAGCACCATCAACAGCTGGAACCGCCTGGCCGTAGGCTTCCGCAAAACCCCACAGGCCTAAAGCAAACACTCACCCCTGTAGGAGCTGCCGCAGGCTGCGATCTGTTGATTTTGTGTTTAAAAGACAAGATCAAAAGATCGCAGCCTGCGGCAGCTCCTACAGGGGGAATGTGGTGATGTCGGGATCGGGATCAGTGGGCGTCGGCACTCGGCGCGGCCGGTGGTTGCACCTTGCGCATCAAGGGCACCATCGCCGTGGCGATGACGAAGCACACCATGATCATCAGGAAGGTGTCGCCGTAGGTCTGCGTTTGCGCCTCGCGGTAGGTCAGCAGCCATAACTGGTGAAGGCTCGCGGTGACACCGACGTCACCGCTCTGGCCCAGCGTCGCGAGGTTGCCACCGACCTGCGCCAGCCATTGATTCAGCGCCTCATTGCTACTGTTCAAATGTTCGGCCAACCGGGTGAAGTGCAGGTTGGTGCGGTCATTGAGAATGGTCGCGCACGCCGCAATACCGATCGCCCCACCGAGATTGCGCATCAGGTTGAACAGCCCCGAGGCATGCTTGAGCCGCGCCGGTGCCAACCCGCCCAAGGTCAATGTTACCGCCGGCGGCACCGCCAGTTGCTGGGCAATCCCGCGCAACGCCTGCGGCAGCATCAGTTGTCCCGCGCCCCAATCATGGGTGATCGGGCTGAACTCCCACATCGACACGGCAAACAGGCCCAGACCGACCATCATGATCCAGCGCAAATCCACGCGATTGGCGAGAAAGGCGTACAGCGGAATCGCCATGATCTGGAACACCCCGGTGGAGAAAACCGCCAGACCAATGTCCAGTGCGCTGTAGCCACGCACCCGCCCGAGAAACAACGGCGTCAGGTAAATCGTCGCGAACAGCCCGATGCCGGTGACGAACGAGAAGAAGCAGCCGAGGGCGAAGTTGCGATCCTTGAGCGCGCGCAGATCAACGATCGGATTGGCCACGTGCAAGGTCCGGCCAATAAACGCCAATCCGGCCAGGCCACTGATCCACGCAGTGGTGAGGATGGTCTGGTCGCTGAACCAGTTCCAGCGCGGGCCTTCTTCGAGGGTGTATTCCAGGCAGCCGAGAAACAGCGCGAGAAACACCATGCTCAGATAATCCGCGCCCTTGAGCAACGACAGTTCCGGCTGGTCGATCTTCACCAGCATCGGCACCGCCACGGCGACGAAAATCCCCGGCACCAGGTTGATGTAGAACAGCCAGTGCCACGAGGAAATATCGGTGATCCAGCCGCCGATCACCGGGCCCATGGTCGGCGCCAGGGAAGCGACCGCGCCGATGGTCGCCGCAGCGATCACGCGTTGTTTGCCAGTGAAGAAAAAGAACGCCGTGGTGAACACCAGCGGAATCATCGAACCGCCGAGAAAACCTTGCAGCGCGCGGAAGGCGATCATGCTCTGGATGTTCCAGGCGATGCCGCAGAGCAGGCTGGCGAGGGTGAAACCGACCGCCGAGGCGCAGAACAGCCAGCGCGTCGAGAACACCCGCGAGAGCCAGCCCGACAAGGGGATCACGATGATTTCGGCAATCAGGTAACTGGTCTGCACCCACGCGGTTTCGTCGGTGCCGGCGGACAGTCCGCCGCCGATATCGCGCAACGAGGCCGAGACGATCTGGATGTCCAGCAACGCGATGAACATGCCGATGCACATGGTTGCGAAGGCGAGCACTTTGGTCGCGGTCGCCATGTCCGCCGCGTTGAACGGTTGCGCCGGGGCGGTGAGGCTGGCGGTGCTCATGGCGCGACGGCCACGGCGCTGGTTTCCGGCTGAGCGCGGGTATCGACTTCAGCGGTGACCGACAGGCCTGGACGCAAATGCCCGAGGACGCCGTCAGCCGGATCAAGGAGGATCCGCACCGGTACACGCTGGACGATTTTGGTGAAGTTGCCGGTGGCATTTTCCGGCGGCAGCACACTGAATTGCGAACCGGTGGCAGGGGCGAGGCTGTCGAGGCGACCGTGGAATTCCTGCCCCGACAGCACGTCGGCGCGGATGCTCACGCGTTGCCCGGGCTTCATCCGCGCCAGTTGGTCTTCCTTGAAATTGGCATCGACCCACAAGCCGCTAGCCGGGACTACTGACAGTTGCTGCGAACCGGCCTGCGCATAGGCGCCCACCCGCGCGCGGCGATTGCCGATCACGCCGTCGACCGGTGCACGCAATTCGGTATAGCCGAGGTTCAACTGCGCCAGATCGCGTTCGGCGCGGGCTTGTTGGAGGGCGGCGCGGGCCTGTTGTTTCTGGGTGTCGATGACCGCGAGTTGGCGTTGCGCGGCGAGCAGTTCGGCCTGGGCGCGGGCGCTCAGGGCTTGCGCGGTCTTGAAGGTGGCGTCGGCGCGTTGCGCGCTTTCCACCGACACCGCGTTGGTGGTCACCAGGCGTTTGTAGCGCGCGTTGTCATCGCGTGAACGCGCGGTTTCGGCGCCCGCTGCATCAATGCCGGCGCGGGCCTGGCCGATCACTGCTTGCTGCAGTTGTTCGGTGGCGTCGAGGTTGGCCAGCAGCGCTTCTTCGGCGGCGACGGCGCCTTCAGTCTTGGCGAGGTTGGCGCGATAGTCGCGGGCGTCGAGGCGAATCAATACATCGCCGGCCTTCACGTGCTGGTTATCGCTGACCAGCACTTCATCGATGTAACCGGCGACTTTCGGGCCGATTACCGTGACGTCGCCTCCGATATAGGCATCGTCGGTTTCCTCGAGAAAGCGCCCGGCACCCCACCAATGCACGGCGTATACGGCGGCGAAGATCAGCGCGAGCAAGCCGACGCCGGGCAGCAGCAAGCGTTTAAGCAAGGGCGGTTTGGTCTTAACCACAACAGGTTCGAGGGTGGGCATGCTGGTCATGGCGGATTACCTGATCAATCGGGTCGTTATTACGGCTGTAATATGACGTAGGTAATATTTAGTGGCAAATTATTTCTGACGCCGATCGTCAGTTGCTCATTTGAGCCAGTGGCCCGGTGTACTGCCAGTCATGACTTTGAAGAAGGCGATAAAGGCGCTGTCGCTGGCAAAACCCGATTCAAAAGCGCAGTAGCTCAGGCTGCGCCCGGTGGCGAGCAATTCCATCGCGCGCATCAAGCGCCACTGTTGGCGCCATTGCTGATAGCTCATGCCGGTTTCACGCTGGAAGATTCTCCCGATGGTGCGGCTGCTCGCGCCGATCTGCTGCTCCAGCACTTGCAGCTCCGGTGGCAGTCGTTCGGGCGTTTTCAGCAGGGGTGCCAGGCGCTTGTCCGCGGGTAATGGCAACAACATCGGTTGCTGCGTCGCTTCAGCGATTTCGCTCAGGTACAGGCCGAGCAGGTGGGCGAATTTGCCTTGCTGCCAATCCGTGGCGAAATCCGCCAGCGCCATTGGTTCCAGTACGGCGCGCAACAAAGGGCTGACTTCGATCACGCAGACTTGTTGCGGCAGCGTGGCGCACAGTTCGGGGATCAAGTAGATGGAGCGGTAATCGACACTCTGCTGCATCACCGCGCGATGGCTGACACCCGGTGGAATCCACGCAGCCCGCGACGGCGGCAGCAGACACAATTGCTGCGCCAGGGTAATTCGCGTGCAGCCTTGTCGCGTGTACAGCAGTTGCCCGCGTTGATGACGGTGCAGACCGGAATCGTGATCGCCCAAGGTCGAGGCGATACCGATCACCGGCGCAGGAAGCCGATCAGCGTCAAAGGTTGCATGGGCGTCTAGCCAGGCCATGGGTTGTCCGATTTCAGCGATAAGTTGGCGGGATTTTGATAGTACGCCAGTCTTCGATTCTTAAACTCCTCGGCGGTTAACTGGAGGAGTGAAGAAGGATGAACAGCAGATATTTCTTATGGCTGGCGATTGCGCTGCTGATGTTCCCGCAGATCGCACAAACCCTGTACAGCCCGGCACTCGGTGATATCGGACGCGTGTTCGATGTCGGCCCGCAAGCGGCGGCGCAGACGTTGTCGGTGTATTTCCTCGCGTTTGCCGTGGGTGTGGTGGTGTGGGGACGTCTGTGCGATCGCATCGGTCGACGCCCGGCGATGCTCGCGGGCCTGGCGATCTATGCCGCTGCTACGCTGTTCGGCCTGCGGGTCAGCAGTTTCAACGGCTTGTTGCTGGCGCAAATGTTGGCGGGATTCGGTGCGGCGGTCGGTTCGGTGGTGACGCAAACCGTGCTGCGTGATCGCTTCCAGGGCGCAGAGCTGGCCCAGATGTTTTCCCTGGTGGGCATTGCGCTGGCGGCCAGTCCCGCGCTCGGTCTGTTCAGCGGCGCCAGTCTGGTACAGGCCTTCGGATATCGCGGTGTGCTTGGTGCGCTGTTGCTGGTGGCGACGCTGCTGTGGCTATGGAGTCTTTACGCCTTGCCGGAAACCCGGCCGCAGCCATCACCTCAGGTGTGCCTGTGGCAAACCCTGCGATGCATGCTCTGTGACCCTGGCATCTGGCGCTCGGCACTGTGGATCGCATCGTTCAACGTTGCGCTGTTCAGTTATTACAGCCTTGGCCCGTTTATTTTTCAGCGGCTGGGCCTGAGCGCAGAGTGGTTCGGCTACAGCGGTGTGATCCTGGCACTGGGTTCAGGGATTGGCGCAGGGTGCAGCAAGCGTTTGTTACAGACAGGCGTTGCCACGCTGGCGTTGATCCGCCTCGCAGGTGTCAGCACTTTGCTCGGTGGGATGGGGGTCTGGTGGCTGCAGGACAGCGCCCTGTTCGTGCTGCCGATGTTGCTGGTGGTGTTGGCGTTCGGCATGGCGATCCCCAATATTCTGGGGATGGCATTGGTCAATTACGCGGATCGATCGGGTACCGCCGGGGCGCTGTTGGGGCTGCTGTATTACCTGCTGATCGGCGTCGGATTGCTGCTCGCGGGCGCCGCTCAAGCCCTCGGGGAAACCCTGATAGCGTGTAGCGCCGTAGTGTTGCTGCTGACGATAAAGCCAGGCAAAGCAATTGTTTAAGAAGTGTAAGCGCTGTAGGAAGCGTCTTGCATTTGTGTAGGAGGGCTCCGACTATCACGATTATTGATAGGGTGGCATTACGCCATTTGATGATCGCAAGGATGTTGCGTGCCGTTTTCGTTTTGCGCTGTTTTTCGTCGTCGTTCCACGCGTTGCCCGCTGTTGTCGGCCTTTGTGTTGAGTGTCTGTGCCTCCTCGATTGAAGCTGCCGAACCTGTCGCGCCGGGCCAGGAAGTGTTGCGCCAGCAACAACAGCAACAGCGCGATCTGCAACAACTGCAACTGGAACAACGCAAGCGTCAGCTGGAGCGTGGCGCGTTCGGGCCGGCGCCAGCGACCCCGGCGGTCGCGCCAACCGTTACCCCTGATGAACGTTGCTGGCCGTTGAGCGGCACGCGCATCGGTGGCGTCACGCTGATCGACAGCGACAAACTCAACGCCCGCATCAAGCCGTTGCTGGCGCCATGCATGGGCGTCGGGCAGATCAATCATTTGCTCGCGACCATCACCGCGATCTACGTCGAAAAGGGCTACATCGCCAGTCGTCCGTATCTGCTCAGCGCTCCGGCGGCGGGGCAGTCGCTGGATATTCGGATTGATGAAGGCTATATCGAGTCCATCGAACTGGCCGATCAGAGCCTGCCGGTGTCTCTTGGCGGCGCGTTCCCGAACATGCTCGGCGAACCGCTGAACCTGCGCGATCTGGAGCAGGGCCTCGATCAACTGAATCGCCTGCGCTCGGTCGACCTCACCGCCGACATCGCCCCCGGCAGCCAGCCTGGCGCCTCGCGAATCATTCTGCGTACACGCAGCGCCACGCCATCGCGCTGGGCCTTGAACGCCGGTATCGACAACCTCGGCAGCGCCAGCACCGGGCGCGATCGCGACAGCGTCAGCCTGAGCCTCGACAGCCCGCTGGAACTGAATGATTTGTTGAGCCTCAGCGCCAGCGACACGCTCAATCAGGGCGACCGCTACAGCCGCAACGCCAGCCTCTATTACGCAATTCCTTACGGTTACTGGACCTACAGCGCGTTCGCCAGCCATGCCGAATATCGCGCGCCGTTCAAGTTGCCCAGCGTGACCTTTCACAGCCGCGGCATCACCGATCAGGTCAGCCTGCGCGCCGACCGGGTGTTATGGCGCGACCAAAGTCGCCAGCTCAGCGCCAACCTGCAATTGGCGCACAAGGACGTCGACAGCTACCTGGAAAATGTCCGGTTGGGTATTCAGAGCCCGACGCTGACCGTGGCCGAGGCTGGGCTCAATCTGTTCTGGCTCGACCGCGCCGTGTGGAACCTCGACATCAACTACGCCCAGGGTTTGCGCTGGTTCGGTGCCGATGACGATTCGCAACATCAGATCAACAACTTGCCCAAGGCACAGTTTCGCAAGTACCGCGCCGGCCTCAGCCAGTGGCGCAACGGTCAGTTCGGCGCGCAGGCGTGGCAGTGGCAGAGTCAGCTCAACGTGCAGTACAGCCCGGACCCGTTGCCGGCCATCGAACAGTTGCTCGGCACCGACGATTCGGCCGTGCGCGGTTATCGCGTCAGCAGTGCGTCGGGCGCCAGCGGTGCGGTCTGGCGCAATACCCTGCGCCTGCCGCTGCGCAGTGAATGGCCGGTGCAGATCACCCCGCGAATCGGCCTCGACAACGGCTGGATCAAAGCCGATCACGGCGCCCAAGGGCAACGCCTCAGTGGCGCCAGCGTCGGTCTGAATCTCGGCTGGAAAAACCTGCAAGTGGACGTCGATTACCAGCGCGCCCTCAACACCCCCGACGGTCTGCAGCACGAGCCGCAAACCTGGCTGATGCGTGTCGGGGTGCAGATATGACTGCAACCTGAATCGATAACGCAGTGAACAAAACAGCCGTCGGATCTGAGCGCGTCAGCCACGGCCAAGATTAAAACGCGCGACGTGATGCCGTACTCACATGGAGACGTTTTTATGCCAGCACACACCTTTGCATTTCATCTTTCCCCTCGGGGCAAATTGCGCTGGGCGATCGCCAGCCTGTTCCTCGCCGTGCACCTGCCGAACGCGATGGCCGGCGGTGTCGTGGTTGCACCGGGGCCCGGCGGCACCGCGCAATTGCAAACCCAGGGCGGTGTGCCCATCGTCAACATCGTCGCGCCGAATGGTTCGGGCCTGTCGCACAACCAGTTCCTCGACTACAACGTCGACCGTCAGGGCCTGGTGCTGAACAATGCCTTGCAGGCCGGACAATCGCAGCTCGCCGGGCAACTGGCGGCCAACCCGCAACTGCAAGGCCAGGCCGCGCGCGTGATCCTCAACGAAGTGATCAGCCGCAACCCGTCGGCGATCAATGGCGCGCAGGAAATCTTCGGCCGTGCCGCCGATTACGTGCTGGCCAACCCCAACGGCATTTCGGTGAATGGCGGCAGTTTCATCAACACGCCGAACGCCAACCTGGTGGTCGGTCGTCCGGAATTGACCGACGGCAAACTGCAAGCCCTGAGCACCCGCGACGCCAGCGGCCAGTTGCAGATCCAAAGCGGTGGCCTGCGTAACGCTGAGGGCTCGATCAACCTGATCGCCCCGCGTATCGATAGCCAGGGCGCGATCAGTGCTCGCGATAGCCTCAACCTCACGGTTGGACGCAATCAGGTCGATTACGCCAGTGGCCAGGTGAAAAACGTGGACCCGGCGGGCAATACCGCCGACGGTCGCATCGACGCCAGCCTGTTCGGTGCCATGCAGGCCGGGCGTATCAACATCGTCAGCACCGCTGAAGGTGCCGGCGTGCGCGTGGGTGCGGTGCAGGTCGCCGGGCGCGATGGCGTGCAGATTCGCTCCGCCGGCGACCTCACGGTCAGCGGTGCAGCGGTCGCCAACAGCCTCGACATCACCCGCGCCGACATCCGCAGCAGCCAGGGCGATGTCGGCCTGCACAGCGGCAAAGACCTGACCCTGGCCGCCACCGATGTCAGCGGCCGCGACGTGATTGCCGAGGCCAAACGCAACCTGACCCTGACCACCGTTGAAAGCCGCAAGCTTCAGGAAAAGCGCGAAAACTGGAACAACAGCACCATCGGCATCACTTGGGAAACCTACGACCGCACCCAGACCGATAGCGAAACCCGCCAGCATGGCAGCCAGATCGTTGCCAGCCGCGACGCCAAATTGTCGTCCGGCAAAGACACCGAACTGAAAGCCGCCAAAGTCGAAGCTGCAAAAAATCTCAGCGTGCAAAGCGGCGGCGATCTGCGCCTGAGCGCTGCCACCGAAAGCCATACCCAGACCGATCAGGGCAACCATCGCAAGCATCTGTGGAAAGCTGACTGGAACAGCAGCAGCGAAGAGCAGCGCAGCGTCACCAGTCAGTTGAAGGCCGGCAATATCGCCCTGCAAACCGCCGCGTTGTTGCGCTCCGAAGGCGCTGAAATGACCAGCACCGGCGACCTGCAACTCGCCGGTAAACAAGTGGAAATCACCACGGCCACGCGGACCAATCGCAGCAGCGACAATCGTTATTCCGGTGACCTCGTCGGCGGTGGTTTCTTCGGCAAGACCGGCGATGCCGACAAGGGCCAGACCCAGCATCAGGGCAGCAAGATCAACGCCGCCGGCAAGCTGATCGTCAAGGCAGACGAGGTGCGCATCAGCGGCAGTCAAGTGCGCGGCGGCAGCGACGCCAGTGTGATCAGCGACAAGGGTTCGCTGGTGATTGATGGCGTACAGGACACCACGCACAGCAACAACCATGACAAAGACAGCAAGTTCTTTGGCATCAGCAAAGACGAGTCGCGGCAGAACAGCCAGGACAGCACCACGCTGCGCAGCGAACTGGTGTCCGACAGCAACCTCAAGCTCAAGAGCGCCAAAGACCTCGAAGTGGCAGGCTCGACGGTCAAGGCGGGCGGGGCGCTGACGGCCGACGCGGCGGGGGATGTCAACGTGCATTCCGCGCAGAACACTCACGACAGCAGCGCGACCACTGAAACGCGTGGCTTCGATGCCTACGCCAAAGAGCAGACGCCAGAGCAGTATCGTGCCGGCATTCACTACGAAGACAAACAGCAAACCGTGACCAGCAACGACGTCACCCAGCAAGGCTCCAGCCTCAGCGGCGGCAGCGTGCAGGTGAAGGCGGGCGGTGACGTCACGCTCAAAGGCACGGAGGTGAAATCCACGGCGGGTGACACCACACTGAGCGGCAAGAACGTTTCGTTGCTGGCCGAACAGGACAGCCACCAAACAAGCTCTGACACGTCCAGCACCGGCGGCGGTTTCTACTACACCGGCGGTCTCGATCGCGCGGGCAGCGGCGTCGATTTCGCCCACAGCAGCGTGCAAGACTCGACCAGCAAAACCACGGCGCAAACCACTCAAGTGCAGAGCAGCGGTGGTCTGCACATCAATGCCGACAAACTCGCCACCGAAGGCGCGCAACTGAAGGCTGGCAACGGTCTGCAGGTTGTCGCCAACGAAGTCGACAACCGCGCGGCCAGCAACAGCGACAGCAGCACGCACGCCGAGAGCAACTGGTCGGCGGACATCGGCGCCAACGTCGAGTACAAAGACATCGCCCGACCGATTGCCGGTGTCGTCAAGGAGGTCTTGAATGGCAAGGTTCCGGACAAGGAGGCGCTGAGTAATCTCGGTCAGCCGAATGTCGGTATCGACGTCGCGGTCGGTCATGGCAGCGCGACTAAAACCGAGCAGACCAGCAACGCCGTGGTCAGCCGTTTTGATGGCGGCAACGTCGCGGTGAAAGTCGCCGGCACATTGCATGACCAAGGCAGCCAGTACAACGCCAGCGCCGGCACAGTGAACATCAGCGCCGACAGACTGGTCGCCGATGCTGCCAGCAACACCCACAGCAGCACCGATAACGCCGTGGATGCCAAGGTCGATGTGCGCGTCTACACCAAGACCGGTGAAGACGTAAATGTCGCCGGCAGTGGCGCGGGTGGCAGTCGCACCTCCAGCAAAGACAGTTCCACTGCGGTGGTCGGCGGTTATGCCGGCAGCCAGGGCGTAAACATCAACACCGCGGGCGATGCGCAATTCGCCGGCAGCCGTTTCGACGGCGGTAAGGGTGGCATGAACATCCACACCGGCGGTGATCTCGCACTGAATCAGGCCACTGATCGCCAGCACAGCAGCGACAGCAGCCTGCGTGGCAATGGCTCGCTGACGGTCGGCACCTTGCCGGGCACCGACGGCACCAACGTCGACCTCGGCGCCGGGTTCCAACTCGATCAAACCGGCAAGCAAACCACTGACACTCAGGCGCACGTGGCAAGTATCAGCGGCAACGGCGTGCAGTTGAGCAGCGGCGGCAATCAGACCCAGCAAGGCACGAAAATCGACAGCACTGGCGCCATCGATTTACACGCCGACGGCAAACTCGATCTGCAAGCGGCCAGCGACACCCACACCGCCATCGGCAGCAATCTCGGCGGTGGCTTGAAGGGCGGTGGCAGCAAAACCAGCGGCGAGAAGAGCAGTGATCAGGGCGCTAACCTGAGCGCCAACTTCAACACCGGTCGAGTCAACGAGAACGCGCAAACCCTGACGGGCGGCCAGCTCAACGCCCAAGGCGCAATCGCCTTGAGCGGCGATTCGGTGCACCTGCAAGGCACGCAAGTCAGTGCGCCAAACGTCAGCATCGACGCGCAGAAGGGCGGTTACGTGCAGCAGTCGGCGCAGTCCACCGATAACCGCAACAACTGGAACGTCGCGCTGAACGCCGGCGGCAACCTGAGCAAAAGCACGCCCACCGCTGCTGACGAAAAGGCCAGCAGCGATCACGGTTTCAATGCCGGGGCCAAGGTCGCTGTCGATTATCAGCAAGGCACCTCGCAGCAGAACAGCCAGATCAAGGCTGACACGGTGCTGCTGAACAGTGCGGGTGACGCACAACTGGCGGGCGCGCGCATCGACGCGAACCATGTCAGCGGCAAGGTCGCCGGTGGTCTCACCGTCGAGAGCCGTCAGGACTCGCAAACCCAGGCCAAGGTCGATGTTGATCTGGGCCTGACCGCGAAGAAAACCCCAGCCGATGACAAAGGAAAACTTGCCGGTACCGACTACAAACCGACGCTGAAAGCGCAGGGCGAATACGCGCACAAGGACAGCGTTGCGCAGGCTTCCGGCATCAGCGCCAGCCAAGGGGTAAACCTTGCCGTCGGCGGCGCCACGCAATTGACCGGCGCGCGGATCACCTCGTCAGAAGCAAAGGTCGATCTCGGCGCTTCGAAGGTCAGCAGCAGCGACCTGAACAACCGTGACTACGGCGTCAAAGCCGGCCTCGACCTGCCGCAAAAAACCGAGGAAAACGCACCGAAGGTTTCCCTTGAAAACGGCAACCTGAAAATCGGCCCGGTCACCCTCAGCGGTCATCTGGACAGCCAGACCCTGCAAGCGGGCATCGACGAAAAAGGCTGATCCCCAGCGCAAAACCCTGTAGGAGCGAGCCTGCTCGCGAAGGCGTCCATTCAGTCAGCGAAATGCCTGACTGATGTGGCGCTTTTGCGAGCAGGCTTGCTCACATTGACGATTCAAGAAACACACTAAGTGGCACGATATAGAAGGTCCACCGGATCAAATTTTCAGATAAGGAATGTTCGATGAGCTCAAGGATCGATTGGCGGCAGGACGTACTGCCGGTCATTAAAATGCTTTTCAATTGGTTGAGGGCTAAACCCAGCAGAAGCCTCATCAGCCTTGGAACACTGTTTTGGGCACCCGGAATACTTGATTACATGGTGTTCACGGCGCAAGTACGGCGCGCATACCTGGATCACGCACCGTGGCCTGTGGTGCCGGACGACATAGGTATCTCAAGAATTATCGGATTGATTTTCATCGGACTGGGCGTCGCAATGATTCTGTTCGAATGGTGGCAGCCCCATTCGGTCAAAGCCCGCCGGTTGAAAAGTCGCAAAGCTCACGGACAGGCTCAACTGCAAACGGCGCTTTATCAGACGTTCGCGTCAATGACTGATGTACCTTTGCAGCGCAGTTTTCAGCAAGCCTGGGGGCCAATCAATGCAGACCCCAAGCAGATTCGTAATGTTCTGGGCACTGACAAGGGCAATTTTGGCAAGGCGGTGGAGCGGTACGTTCGAGGCCTTGCACTGGTCAAAACCGACGGAAACTGGTTTTCAGTGTCTTCATGGACGGTCGCCGGATTCTGGATCTGGTTTGTTTTCATTGTGCTTTCCATAGTTGTATTCGGATCGTGTTTGTTCCTGCTGCTGATGTCTTTCATTTTTGCAGACCCTCCTGTTCTGTCCGTCCATAACCAATGGACATTGGGTGTAATTGGTTTTTTAGTGGGTTATGCAGTTTTCGTCTTCGCAGACTTGATGGCTGAGCACGGAAGTGCGCTCAGACTTGCTCGTATGACGCCATAAGAACCAAGCAATTTCAGGATTCCATCCCGGGGTTTTTTATTGAGGAGGCTGACTTTATCGGCTTCCCAAGGAATCCATTGCTTCGCCTTAATAGGAAGCATTACTATTCACGCCCCTTTCCTCAGCACGCCGCCCATACCCCCATGCGTCCCCGCAGACCCGGCTTTTTCGAGCATTACGAAGAGTTGATCGGCACCTGGACTCGTCGCCTGCGCAATCGCGCGCAGGCCGAGGATCTGGCGCACGACACCTTTGTGCGGGTGCTCGAGTCGGATTCGGCGGCGGTGCAGCAGCCTCGGGCGTATTTGCATCAGACCGCGCGAAATATCGCCGTCGATGGTTATCGGCGCGAGGATCGGCGGGGCGCCATGGAGTCGGAGGCAATCGATCACGGTGCGTCGTCGTCTGGCGACCCGGAGCATTACATGCATGCGATCCAGCTGGCCGATTCCATCGAGCGCGCGCTGTCCGAGCTGCCGGTCAATTGCCGGAAGATTTTTGTCTGGCAGAAGATCGAAGGCCTGACCCAGGCGGAAATCGCCGAACGCCTGGGACTGTCCAAGAACATGGTCGAAAAGTATATGATCCGCACCCTGCGGCATCTGCGTGATCGACTGGACGGGTTGCAATCGTGATGGGGTGTGCCGTTGAAAAGATCGCAGCCTTCGGCAGCTCCTACAGGGTGATCTGTGTGTTTATATTCCCGGCCGGACAGGACATTCCATGATGGATATTCGTGATTGCGCGTGCGGGCAAACAACGGTGCGCGATGATGCGGCGCGCTGGTTTGTGCGTTTGCAGGAGCCGGTCATCAGTGCCGACGAGCAGCAGCGCTTCGACGCCTGGCTGAACGAACATCCGCAACACCGTGACGAATTTCAGTTGCTTCAGGGGCTGTGGACGGCCGCTGATCTACTGCCGGCGCCACGCCTCAAAGCCTTGGTTGAAACTCCACCGGCGCGCCGCGAACGACGTCCGTTGTTACGTTATGCCGTGGCCGCGAGTGTGGTGGCAATGGCGCTCGGCCTCGGTCTGTTCAGCGGTTTGAATCATCCGGGCGGTTACAGCGCCGAGTTCGCCACGGCGTTGGGCGAGCGCAAACACGTGGCGTTGCCGGACGGTTCGGTGATCGATCTGAACAGCCGCAGCCGCTTGCAGGTGCGCTTTGAAAAAGATCGCCGATTGATCGAATTGAGCGAAGGCGAGGCGATGTTCAGCGTTGAACACGACACCTCGCGACCGTTCGTGGTCGAGGCCGGCAGCGGCAAGATCACGGTCACCGGCACACGTTTCGATGTGCGTCGAGACGTGACGCAAACCCGCGTGGCAGTGGAGCAGGGCACGGTGAAAGTGCAGGGACGCAATGCCCCGGACCATCAATTCATCAGTCTGACCGCCGGCCTCGGCAGCTTTATCGATGCACAAGGCAATGTCGCGGCAGCCTATGCGGTCAACCCGGCAGAGCTGACCGCGTGGCGCAGCGGCAAACTGGTGTTCAATAACGCCAGCCTCAGCGAAGTGGCGGCCGAAGTGTCGCGTTATCGCGAGAAACCGTTGACCGTCAGTAACCCCGCCGTGGCCAGCCTGCGCCTGACCAGCGTGTTCAAATCCGACAACACCGAAGCCTTGCTCAAAGCCCTGCCGAGCATCCTGCCGGTGGCTGTTCGCACGCATGCCGATGGCAGTCAGGAAATAATTTCAAAATAAAATTCAGGTTTTTTTCGAGTTCATCGTCTTCCTGTTCAACTGCAACTGGTTTGCATTAACAGCCGCACACTCTTGCGATCCACAGGACTACGTTCGACGTGAAAAACACCACTGCCAACAACAAAAAATCCCCTTGGTTGCCGCTGGCCCTCGCGCTCGCGGTCAATGCTGCGATGCCGCTGGCGTTTGCCGGTGAATCGATTCATATCCGCGCCCAGCCGCTGGGCCAGGCCCTGAGCGAACTGGGCCAGCAAACCTCGCTACAAGTGTTTTTCAGTCCTGATCTGGTCGCCGGCAAACAGGCCCCGGCGGTCGAGGGCGACATCTCGCCGGAGCAGGCGCTGCGCCAGTTGCTGCAAGGCAGCGGCTTGGATTATCAGATCAACGAAGGTTCGGTAACCTTGTCGCCCGCAGCGTCCTCCGCCGCCAGCGACGGCCCGCTGGAACTCGGTGTGACTGACATCAAAGTGGTCGGTAACTGGCTCGGCGATGCCAACGCCGCCGTGGTGCAGAACCACCCTGGCGCGCGTACGGTGATTCGCCGCGAGGCGATGGTCGAGCAGGGCGCGATGAATGTCAGCGACGTGCTCAAGCGTGTGCCGGGCGTGCAGGTGCAGGACTCCAACGGCACCGGCGGCAGCGATATTTCCCTCAACGTCGGCGTGCGTGGCCTGACTTCGCGTCTGTCGCCACGCTCCACCGTGTTGATCGACGGCGTACCTGCCGCATTCGCCCCGTACGGCCAACCGCAATTGTCGATGGCACCGATTTCCTCGGGCAACCTTGACAGCATCGACGTCGTGCGCGGCGCCGGCTCGGTGCGTTACGGGCCGCAGAACGTCGGCGGCGTGATCAACTTTGTGACTCGTGCGATTCCGGAAAAAGCCACCGGTGAGATCGGCACCACGCTGGAAACCACGCAATACGGCGGCTGGAAACACATCGACACTGCGTTTCTCGGTGGCACCGCCGACAACGGCATGGGCGTGGCGCTGTTGTATTCCGGCGTCAACGGCAACGGTTATCGCGAGCGCAACAATGGCAACGACATCGACGACGTGCTGCTCAAGACTCACTGGGCGCCGACTGATCAGGACGATTTTAGCCTCAATTTCCACTACTACGACGCCAGCGCCGACATGCCCGGCGGCCTGACGCAGCAGCAGTACGACAACAAACCGTACGACTCGGTGCGCGACTACGACAACTTCAGCGGGCGCCGCAAAGACGTGTCGTTCAAGTGGATTCGGCAGATCGACGAGCGCACCCAGGCAGAGATTCTGACCTACTACACCGACAGTTTCCGAGGCAGCACCATCGCTGCGCGCGATCAGAAAACCCTCAGTTCCTATCCGCGTTCGTACTACACGCTGGGCATCGAACCACGGGTGTCGCGGGTGTTCGATGTCGGCCCGACCACGCAGGAAGTCAGCGTCGGTTATCGCTACTTGAAAGAAGCCATGCACGAGCAATCGAGCCGTCTGGCGCTGGTCAATAACGAGCCGGTGGTGACCAAGTCTTCTGACGGTCATGTGTTCCAGGATCGCACCGGTGGCACCGAGGCCAACTCGGTTTACATCGACAACAAAATCGACGTCGGCAACTGGACCATCACGCCGGGTGTGCGCTTTGAACACATCAGCACTGACTGGCACGATCGCGCCGTGCTCGACACCGCCGGCAAACGCGTGCCGGAGAAAAACCGCAGCATCGAAAGCAATGAACCGCTGCCGGCGCTGAGCGTGATGTATCACCTGTCGGATGCGTGGAAACTGTTTGCCAACTACGAAACCTCGTTCGGCAGCCTGCAGTATTTCCAGCTGGGTCAGGGCGGTTCGGGTGACAACACCGCCAACGGCCTCGAGCCGGAAAAGGCCAAGACCTACGAGATCGGCACGCGCTACAACGATGACGTGTGGGGCGGTGAAGTGACGCTGTTCTACATCGACTTCGATGACGAACTGCAATACATCAGCAATGACGTCGGCTGGACCAACCTCGGTGCGACCAAGCACCAGGGCCTTGAAGCGTCGGTGCATTACGACATGGCGGCGCTCGATCCGCGTCTGGATGGCCTGACCGCCAACGCCGGTTTCACTTACACCCGCGCGACGTATGAAGGCGAGATTCCGGGCTTCAAGGGCCGTGACCTGCCGTTCTATTCGCGTCAGGTGGCGACCGTCGGCTTGCGTTACGACATCAACCGCTGGACCTACAACATCGACGGTTTCGCTCAGTCGAAACAGCGTTCGCCGGGTACGGGGGTGAATGCCGATGGCAGCTTCAACGGCAACTACATCACCGAAGGCTCGGCGGACGGGCAGTACGGCGACATTCCCGGTTACGTGACCTGGAACGTGCGCGGTGGCTATGACTTCGGACCGCAGGTGTCGAACCTGAAGTTGGGCGCGGGGGTCAAGAACGTCTTCGACAAGCAGTACTTCACGCGTTCCAGCGATAACAATTCGGGGATGTATGTGGGGGCGCCGCGCACTTTCTTTGTGCAGGCTAGCGTCGGTTTCTAACTGATCGTTCCCACGCTCCGCGTGGGAATGCAGCCCGGGACGCTCTGCGTCCAAAAGCGGACGCGGAGCGTCCATTGAGGCATTCCCACGCAGAGCGTGGGAACGATCTCATGTAGGAGCTGCCGCAGGCTCGGGCCGCGATCGGACGATCTTTTGCTTCAGACCTTCAGGACTTTGCCGCCAATGGCCACAGCCACCAACAACAGCGCCATCAAGCCAAAGGCAAAGCTCAAACTGCTGGCATGCGCGACAAACCCGATCACCGCCGGCCCCGCCAGAATCCCCGCATAACCCAACGTGGTAATCGCCGGCACCGCGATGCTTTCCGGCATCACCGTCTGCTTGCCGACCGCCGTATACAACACCGGCACGATGTTCGAACAGCCGGCGCCAACCAGCGCATAACCGACCAGTGCCGCTTCCCAGCTCGGTGCAAAGGTTGCCAGAGACAATCCCGCCGCGGCCAACAGGCCGCCAAACAGAATGATCCGCGTGGCTCCCAACTGGCGGACGATGCGGTCGCCCATCAAGCGTCCCGCCGTCATGGTCAGGGCAAACGCGGCATAACCCAGTCCGGCGTACGCCGTGTCGATCCCTCGCTCCTGCGTCAGAAACACCGCGCTCCAGTCCAGCGCTGCGCCTTCGGTGAGAAAGACGATGAAGCACATGCCGCCGATAAACAGCACGATGCCATGCGGCACCGCAAACGCCGGCCCTGAACTTTCACTGCCGTAGGGCAACATGTGCGGCACGCACTTGAACAGCGCCGCGATCAGCACCACGACCACCACCAGCATTGCCGCCAATGGCGTCAAGCCAAGGCCGAGCAGGGCGCTGACACCGGCCGCGCCGACAATCCCGCCCAGGCTGAACAGACCGTGGAAGCCCGACATCATGTTTTTGCCACTGGCGCGTTCGACGATCACTGCTTGCAGGTTCACCGTCGAATCCACCGTGCCCAGACCTGCGCCGAACATGAACAGCGTGGCGATCAATGCGGGTATTGACGACACCGTCGCCAGCAACGGTAATGCCGCGCAGATCAGCAGCGTGCCGCCCGTTGCAACGCGCCGGCAACCGAAGCGCGTGGCCAGAATCCCCGCCAACGGCATGGCCAGAATCGAACCGACACCGAGGCATAACAACAACAAGCCCAACGTGCCCTCATCAAGTCCGGCGCGGGCCTTGGCATACGGCACCAGCGGCGCCCACGCGGCAATGCCGAGCCCGGCGATGAAAAAGGCGATGCGCGTGGACATCTGTTGCAGGCGTCCGGGGACGAAGGTGGCTTGGGCGTTGAGGCTGGTCATATCGGTCCTTGGCAAAAAACTTCGCGTCCCCGAAGGACAGTGATTCGGCGACGAGGTTCGATCGCTCGTCATTCGAGGAAGCACAGACAACATCGTACCCTGTAGGAGTGAGCCTGCTCGCGATAGCGTCGTGTCAGTCGATATTTTTTGTCTGACACACCGCTATCGCGAGCAGGCTCACTCCTACATTAGATGGCGGTTTACAGTGAGTTTCTTCTGCAACAGGGATAAAGGGTGATGACACAGTTCTACGATGCACGGGGCAATATCTACGGCGTGGTTTCGCCCGCAGCACTGCGTCAGGCGGGCATTGATCTGCCTGCAAAAGCTGCCGAATGTGCGTCCTCCCGCCAGTCCTGGAGCGCAGCGGCCATCAAGCTCTGCTGCGACTGGCCCGAGGGCCAGCGCCCACCGAACAGAAAATCCCACCGCAGCGACGGCCTGCTGATCGGCCCGTTCCAGACCTCGCCGCCGTTCGATGTACTGATCGTCAACACCGACGGTACCCTTGCCGAGCGCAGTGGCAACGGTCTGACGATTTTCTCTCAGGCACTGACCGAACAGGGATTGCTGCCGGAGGCGGGCGCGTTGTTGCGCGTTCATCACGACAAAGGTGAGGCGGTGGCAACCTCGGTGAAACCTGCCGAAGTTGAAGGTGTGCAAGGTTTCTGGCTCGATCTCGGGCAAGCGGATTTCGGGCCGCGTGCGGTGGGTGCGCAGAACGTTGAAAGTATCGATTTCAATGGACGAGAAGTCAGCAGGGTTCAGCCGTTGGCGGCACTTGATCCCGGCTGGGAACACAGCCAATTCGTGCGCATTGGCAATCCGCATTGTGTAACGCTGCTCAGTGACGCAGCGGCGTTGCCAAGGAATGAACAGATGCGTGAATCGCCACTGAGCGAAGGCTTGACCCAAATTGCCTACGCCATACCTGCCGGTGCCGGAGATCCATGCCCGGCAGGCGTCAATCTGCAATGGGCGGTTCGTGAGTCTGCGCAGCGAATCATCGCGCGAGTATTCGAACGCGGCGAAGGGCCGACGGCTTCATCCGGCACCAGCGCCAGTGCGGTGGCCTGTGCGGCATGGCGGGTAGGTTGGGTCGCGGCGGGGGAAGTGCAGGTGGTCATGCCCGGCGGCACGGCACCGATTCTGCTGGAGGAAATCGACGGTGAGCGGGTGCGCGTCAGATTGTTTGGTACGGCGCGGTTGATCGGCTGAATTCGAAACCGCCATCGCTGGCAAGCCAGGCTCCCACAGGGTTTTGTGCTGAACACAAAAACTCGGTATGCCAATAATCCACTGTAGGAGTGAGCCTGCTCGCGATAGCAGGCTACCCTTCAAATCATATGCTGCCTGACTCACCGCAATCGCGAGCAGGCTCACTCCTACAAGGGCTCATAGGTGGACACGAATCATGTGTTCATCCCAAAACCCTGTGGGAGCCTGGCTTGCCAGCGATGGGGCCGGCAAATTCACCTCGTCAGTGAGCCTTGAACAACGTCACCGACACCACCTGATCACCCTGCACCGTCAACCGCAGCAATGCTCGAGGCGATGGCTCATCCTCAAAACACTCAACAATCACCGCATCTGCCGAACTGGCCTGCAACGTCAGCTGCCGCGCATGTTTCAACAGGCGTTTCACCGCAGCACTCACAGGAGTCGGCGCGTGTCCGGCGCGCACCTGTTCACAAAACGCCAACGCCACCTCTCGCGGCGTCGGTGCAGGCGGTGATGCCAGCCCGGCCTCGTCGAACAGCCGATTGAGTTGTTCCGCCGCACTCACCGCCCGAGGAAACCCCGCGAATGCCGAGGCTTGCAACAGCACTTCGGTCATTTCACCGGGCGCCAACCCCGAAGCCAGTCCTGTCTTGAGGTGCACACTCAATGGCGGGCCGACCATGCCTGACGCAACGATTGCGGCAAACGAAACCGCTTCCCTCAAGCGCGGGTCGAGGCCAGGGCGGGCGTGCAAATGCCCATAGACCACGCCAACCGCCAATTCACCCAGCGCGGGCACGGTGTGAAACAGCGCATCGAGGCGTGCGCCGCCGTCGGCTACAAGTTCGGTAAACGTCTGTCGGCCTTCGTGGTACAGCGAGGCCATGGGTGAGGGGGGGTGGTTCATTGGGAAATCCTCAAGAAAATGAGGATGGCGGCTGATCAACTACGCACGAACTTCAGCATGAAGGAGCATCCATCGCAGGGGTTGCCGGCGTCATTGCGACGCCGGTTTCTTCACCTTAGACGAACTCCACCACCGGCATCTGCCGTTTCATCAGCACTTTGCCGCCGCGAATCGAATACAACGGCAAACCCTGACTGCGGATCACCTCATAATCACTGTCCGCCGACAGAATCAGCAGGTTCGCCGGGCGCCCCTGTTCCAGCCCATAACGCTCGCCCAGATGCATCGCTTTGGCGCTGTTGTCGGTGACCAGGTCGAGCGCACTTTGCAGGTTGCGATAGCCGAGCATGTGGCAGATGTGCAGCCCGGCCTCAAGCACCCGCAGGATGTTGCCGTTGCCCAGCGGATACCACGGATCGACGATCGAGTCCTGGCCAAAACACACGTTCATTCCGGCTTCGAGCAACTCGTTCACCCGCGTTACGCCACGGCGTTTCGGGAAGTTGTCGAAGCGTCCTTGCAGGTGAATGCTTTCGGTCGGGCAGGAGACAAAACTGATCCCGGAATGCCCGAGCAGACGGAACAGTTTGGCGCAGTAGGCATTGTCGTAAGAACCCATCGCCGTGGTGTGGCTGGCGGTGACGAGGGCGCCCATGTCGCGGCTGCGGGCTTCTTCGGCGAGCACTTCGAGAAAGCGTGAATGCGGGTCGTCGGTCTCGTCGCAATGCACGTCGACCAGGCAACCGGTGCGCTCGGCCAAGTCCATCAAAAACTTCACCGAACTGACGCCCTGATCGCGGGTGTACTCGAAATGCGGAATCCCGCCGACCACGTCCGCGCCCATGCGGATCGACTCTTCCATCAACTCGCGGCCATTGCGGAACGACTCGATGCCTTCCTGCGGGAACGCGACGATTTGCAGGTCGATGAGGTGACGGCTTTCCTCGCGCACTTCGAGCATCGCTTTCAGCGCGGTGAGTTGCGGGTCAGTGACGTCGACGTGAGTGCGAACATGCTGAATGCCGTGCGCGGCCAGGGTCTGAATGGTTTTTTTGGCGCGGGTCTTGGTGTCTTCTTCGGTGATGGTGACCTTGCGCTCGCCCCAGCATTCGATGCCTTCAAACAGCGTGCCGCTCATGTTCCAGCGTGGTTCGCCGGCGGTGAGGGTGGCGTCGAGGTGAATGTGCGGCTCGACGAAGGGCGGCACCACCAGATTGCCGCCGGCGTCGAGATCATCCGGGCCAAGGGTGGGCGCTTCGGTCTGCCGGGCGATGCTGCGGATCAGGCCGTCTTCAAGGTGCAATTCGTGCAAACCTTCCTGGTTGCGCAAACGGGCGTTGATGATGTGCATCAGGCGAATCCTTTTTTATAGGTCTTGTAGTGGCGCGGCCGCGCTGCGAGCGCCGAGCACGCCGGTGACGATGACATACGTTAACGCGGCAGCGGCGATGCCTACCAGCGGCGCAACCCATGGCGAGCTGAACGCCGCGACCGTGCCGACCGCGTAAGCCCCCAGGCCCGGCCAGTTGAACGCCGGCAGCCGTGCGTCGGCGAGGCGCGGATATCGCCCGCGCCAGCGGTAGAAAAAGTCGGCCATGATCACCCCGCCAATCGGCGGAATCACCGTGCCGAGCAGAATCAGGTACGGCACCAGCATGTCGTACATGCCGAGCAACGCGAGCAGCGTACCGATCACCGCGCCGGCCAAGGTCACGGTCTTGCGCCGACCGGTGCGCAGCAGGTTGCAACCGGCGACGGCGAAGTTGTAGATGGTGTTGTCCTGAGTGCTCCAGATGTTCAACAACAGCATGGCCATCGCGGCCATGGCAAAACCCTGCAACAGCAGCACTTCAACCACGTCGGGTTGTTGATAGACGATGGCACCGTACGCGCCGATCAGCACCATCAGGCCATTGCCGATGAAAAACCCGATCAGGCTGGCCAGCACCGCAACGCGCGCCGAACGCGAGAAACGCGTCCAGTTGGTCGCCTGAGTGGCGCCGCTGACGAAGGTGCCGAACACCAAGGTGATCGCGGTTGACCAGTCCAGCGAACCGCTCGGGACCACGCTGAGCAAGCCTTCGAAACCGCCGACTTTCACCGTCGCCACCCACATCGATAGCATCAGCAGCAACATCATTGCTGGTACGGCGATGTACGAGAGAATTTCCAGTCCGCGATAGCCGACATACGCCGTGGCGCAAAACATCAGGCCGAACAGCACCATCAAACCGAGCACCGTGCCCTCATCGAGATCAAAGTATTTGCCGAGTACCACCGCAGCCGTGGCAGTGCCCCAGGCGTACCAGCCGATTTGAGTGAAACCGAGGATCAGGTCGCTGAGTTTGCTGCCGACTTCGCCGAAGCAGAAGCGTCCCATCAACACCGAATTGAGGCCGCTCTTGAAGGCGATGTAACCGAGACCTGCGGCGTACATACCCAGCAGCAGATTGCCGACGATGATCACCGCCATCATCTCGCCGAAACTGAACGCCACGCCGAGCTTGCCGCCGGCAAACATGGTCGCGGTGAAAAACGTGAAGCCCAGTAACACCATCGCCGTCGAGGCCAGGCCTTTGCGCGCGTGCATGGGGACTTCGCTGAGGGGGTAATCGTTGCCGGGAGCGTTCTGCGTCATGGGGCGGTCCTTGCTGAGAAAGAGAAGACGCGGAGAAGGGTTGCAGTGGTCGTGCCATGTTCCGGTTGGCGCGGGTTATGTATAGACGAGTCGCGTGGATTAGCGCGAAATCGGTGCACCCGAACACACCAAAGCCCAATGTAGGAGCTGCCGAAGGCTGCGATCCTTTGATTTTGTTTTTTAGAAGCAAGATCAAAAGATCGCAGCCTTCGGCAGCTCCTACAGGGGATTTGTGGTGGGTTAGAGGAAACGCATCAGGGCTGCGACGATGGCTTCGGGGGCGTCTTCCTGGACGAGGTGGCCGGCGTTGGGAATCGGGTGGAATTGTGATCCCGGGATCATCTGCTGCAACGCCCGGCCACGCTCGATGGGAATCCACTGATCGTCTTCGCCCCAGAGAATCTGTACCGGGCAGCGGATGCTCGGATACAACGGTTGTGCCTCACGGGTATAGCGCTCATCCATCTGCGCAATCTGTCGATAAAACGCCGCTTGCCCGGGATCGCCCAGCCATGGCTCAACGTAGGGCGCGAGTTCGTCGTCGGGAATCTCCCGATGAATCGCCCCGCGAATGTAGGTCGGCACAATGGCGCGCTGGATGTAATCGGGCAGGCCACTGAACGCCGCTTCATGCTGACGCACATGTTGCACGAACGGCGAGCCCCATGGCGTCAGCGCCACCGGATCGATCAGCGTCAGGCTGCGGTAATCCTTGCCATTGAGCAGGTGCGTGCGCAGCGCCGTGGCACCACCAAAGTCGTGGGCGACGACGTCGGGGCAATCCAGATTCCAGTGATCGAGCAGTTGTGCCAGCAGCACGTTCTGCACACCGAGGGATACATCGGTGTCCGGTTGCGCAGAGCGTCCATAACCGAGCAGATCGAAGTAATGCACGCGGTGCGTGCTGAAGAAGTGCGGGACAATCCGGTGCCACACGTACGACGAAAACGGCGTGCCATGCACGAACACCAGCGGCGGTCCGTCGCCGCGCACGGCGTAACGTACCTGTTGCCCGTTGAAGTCAAAGACCTGATCCAGCAGCCAGTCCGTCATGGGCCTGTCCTCTTGGCGGGTGGGAGCCAAAAAGCATAGGCGTAAAAAAACAGCCGTGAAGGCTGTTCTTGAACCGTCCCCCTGTAGGAGCTGCCGCAGGCTGCGATCTTTTGATCTTGTTTTTTAAAGGGGCCAGATCAAAAGATCGCAGCCTTCGGCAGCTCCTACAGGGGGATTTGCGGGTTATTCGCCGCGATAGATGCAGCCGCTGGTGCACGTCTCGTGAATACGGATCGCGCTCAGTTCCGGCAGCAGTGGCTTCAATTCATTCCAGATGAATTTCGCCAGCACTTCACTGGTCGGGTTTTCCAGGCCAGGAATATCGTTCAGGTAGTTGTGGTCCAGACGCTCGTACAACGGCTTGAAGATCGCCTTGATTTCAGAGAAATCACGGATCCAGCCAGTGTGCGGATCGAGGTCGCCGCTGAGGTGAATCGCCACTTTGAACGAGTGACCGTGCAGACGCCCGCACTTGTGGCCGTCCGGGACGTGCGGCAAGCGGTGGGCGGATTCGAAAGTAAATTCCTTGAAGATTTCCACGGTATTTTCGGCTCTGTTCAGATGGTGTTCGCCGCAGCGATTCGGGCAGGCGGCGAGTTTACCAGCTTGTGTTTGGCCGTGCTGACTAAAGGGTCAGCAAGCGCTCGGCGAGGCGACCATTGGCAGTCAGTTCAAGGAACTCGTCGCCGAGGCGGCGGCTTTCGTCCATCGCCGCGTGCCAGTATTTCTGCCGGCTCGGCGCATCGCCCATGAAGCGTTTGAAGTCATTTCGGTCGGGCAGTTTGCCGTAGGGCAGGCGCGCAAGGTATTCCTTCGAGGGCGCGAGCAACAGCACGTCCTGCAAACGTTGCACCGAGGCCTTGCGCCACGGCAGGGTCTTGTCGAACCAGCCGGGAATCACCCGGTCGGTGAAGTGCGGATAGAGCACGATGCCATCGCCGCTGTAGGGCAGGTCGAGGTGATAATCGAGCAAGCCACCGTCGCGAAAGGTGCCGGCACCAGCGCCCGGCAGATCACGCACGCCTTCCATGACCATCGGGATCGAACCCGAGGCCAACAGTGCCTGACGCAGGTTAGCGGCATTCAGGGCGACGAAACGCGAAGGGAAATCGTTGAGTGCGTTGACCGGTGGCGCCAGGCGCGGATCGTGGATGATCAGTCGCTCGAAGTGCCGCGACAGCCGTGCACGCCCACGCAGGTTATCGGCGATCACCGAACCCAATGCCAGCCCGAGGCGACCGCGATGGTCGTCGGCCAGGCGGCCCTGGCTTTTTACCACCATGATGTTCAGGCGGTAATCGGCGTTGCTGAGGATGCTCGCGTCGCGGCCGTCGAGCAGGTCATTGAGCATGCGCTGCGAGCTCTGACTGATCTCGGCCATGGTCACGCCCTTATTGAAATTCTGCTCGGCATAGAGCTGGCCGAGACGGCGAATCCCTTCAGCGGCATCCGGCAGACAAGCACTCGCAAAACGCCAGGAGCCGACCGACGCACCGATTAGCGAACGCTCGCGTGGTGCGGCCGGCAGCCATTCACCGAACAACGCCAGATCCAGCCCCTGAATCCCCAACGCCTTCGGCCCACCGGCCGCGCCGGGCAGGGTGCCGACGTCGGCGGCGTGCAAGCCTTGCGCGCGAATCCGCGCCATGGCGCGCGGGCCGGCCTTGAGGGTGAGGGCGGGGAACTTGATGTGGATGGCAGTCATACCGGTCTCGATCGTTAGCAAGCGAACAATTATAAGCACATGTTACAAAATCCTGCAGGAGCTGCCGCAGGCTGCGATCTTTTGATTGTTTTTAAAAGACAAGATCAAAAGATCGCAGCCTGCGGCAGCTCCTGCATTGGGCGCGTGGGTGCTGAGCAATGATGGCAATTCAGTTTCAGTTAAGTTCAAATCGCTAAGGTGCCCGCCGTATGCAACACATAAAAATACGGAGACACCCATGAAAACCCTGACTGCCCTGTCCATTGCCTCGATCGTCGGCCTCACCGCCAGCCTCGCCCACGCGCGTGATCTGGGTCCCGATGAAGCCCTGCGTCTGCGTGACGCTGGTACTATCGTGTCCTTCGAGAAGCTCAACGCGACCGCGCTGGCCAGGCACCCGGGCGCGACCATCACCGACACCGAGCTGGAAGAGCAGTACGGCAAGTACATTTACCAGATCGAAGTGCGTGATCGGCAGGGGCTGGAATGGGATCTGGAATTGGACGCGGTCAGCGGGCAAGTGCTCAAGAATCATCAGGATACGTAATGAAGGTTAATGTTCGCGCCACCAGCCGCACTGCGCTGGCGCTTGTGATTTTCTGCTCGGCGGCGCTGGCCCGCGACCTCGGTCCGGACGAAGCGCTCAATCTGCGCAAGCAGGGCGTGATCCTGCCGCTGGAGCAAGTGCTGCAACAAGCCATGGATCGCTACCCTGGCGCGAAACTGCTGGAGGTCGAGCTGGAAGAAAAGCACGACGTCTACATTTATGAAGTCGAGTTGCTGACGGTCGAAGGCGTGGCCCGCGAGCTGCACCTGAGGGCCGATACCGGCGAACTTGTGAAAGACAAGGAAGATTGACCGATGCGTTTGCTTCTGGTGGAAGACCATGTGCCGCTGGCCGACGAATTGCTCGCCGCCCTGCAACGCAAAGGCTACGCAGTCGATTGGCTGGCTGACGGCCGCGACGCGCTGTATCAGGGCCGCAGCGAGCCGTATGACCTGATCATTCTCGACCTTGGCCTGCCCGGCGTACCTGGGCTTGAGGTGCTGGCGCAATGGCGCGCTGGCGGTCTGGCGATCCCGGTGTTGATCCTCACCGCGCGCGATTCCTGGGCCGAGCGCATCGAAGGGCTGAAGGCCGGTGCCGACGATTACCTGACCAAACCGTTCCACCCTGAAGAGTTGCAGTTGCGCATTCAGTCGCTGTTACGCCGCTCCAAGGGCCAGGCCAATCAGCCGACGCTGAAGGCTGCCGGACTGCATCTGGATGAAGGTCGCCAGTGCGTCGTTCGCGATGGCGCCGACATCCAGCTGACCGCTGCCGAATTCCGCCTGCTGCGCTATTTCATGCTGCACCCCGAGCAGATCCTGTCGAAAAGTCACCTCGCCGAACACCTCTACGACGGTGAAACCGAGCGTGACTCCAACGTCCTCGAAGTCCACGTCAATCACCTGCGCCGCAAGCTCGGCAAAAGCGTGATCGAAACCCGTCGCGGCCAAGGTTACCTGTTCGGCGGGCAAGCTTCGTGAGGTCGATCCAGCGCCGCTTGAGCCTGGGGTTGATCAGCGTCATGGTGATCGTCGGCCTGGTGCTGGCGCAAACCAGTTTGTGGCTGTTTGAAATGGGTTTGCAGCGCTACCTCGAAGCCGGGTTGCGCAACGACAGCGAAAGCCTGCTGGTGGCGCTGGTTCGTGGCCCGCAAGGCCTGCAACTGGATGAGCGGCATTTGTCGCCAGCCTATCAGCGGCCGTTTTCCGGGCATTATTTCCGTATCGATTTTGCCGACAGCCATTGGCGTTCGCGCTCGATGTGGGATCAGGATCTGCCGTTACTTGAACATCCCGGATTGCACAGCAACCTGCAACTGGGGCCGGACGGCCAGCAGTTGTTGGTGCTGCGTTCGGACTATCGGCGCCTGGGCCAGTCGATCTCGATCAGCGTCGCGCAGGATTACACGCCGGTTAACGAGAGCTTCCAGCGCATGCGTCAGATCGGCCTCGGCCTGGGTCTGGCGGCTTTGTTGTTGATTCTGTTCTTGCAGCGCTTGACCGTGCGACGCGCCTTGCGCCCACTGGAAAAGGCGCGCGAACAGATCGCGCAATTGCAGCAGGGCCAGCGTTCGCAACTGGACGATCAGGTGCCGGTGGAGCTGGAGCCGTTGGTGGCGCAGATCAACCATTTGCTCGCGCACACCGAAGACAGCCTCAAGCGTTCACGCAATGCCTTGGGCAATCTCGGCCATGCGCTGAAAACGCCGTTGGCGGTGTTGTTGAGTCTGGCCTCCAGCGAGAAACTCGATGCCCACCCCGAGCTGCGCAAATTGCTCAAGGAACAGCTGGAGCAGGTGCAGCAGCGGCTCAATCGTGAACTTAATCGTGCACGTTTGTCCGGTGATGCGCTGCCGGGTGCGCTGTTTGATTGTGATGCCGAGTTGCCGGGGTTGCTGGCGACGCTGAACATGATTCATGGCGAGCATCTGGCGTTGAGTTATGTCGCGCCGGCAGGGCTGCAATTGCCGTGGGATCGGGAGGATTTGCTGGAACTGCTGGGCAACCTGCTGGACAACGCCTGCAAATGGGCGGATGCCGAGGTGCGTTTAAGCGTGATCGAGCGTACGGATGGCTATGCGCTGAGTGTGGAAGATGATGGCCCGGGGATTCCCGAAGAGCAGCGCTCAGAGGTGTTCAGTCGCGGCACGCGGCTGGATGAGCAGACTCACGGGCATGGTCTGGGATTGGGGATTGTGCGCGATATCGTCGACACGTGGGGCGGCACATTGTCGTTGCAGGAAAGCGAGTGGGGCGGCCTGAAAGTGCTGATCAACCTGCCCAAACGCTAACCGCCAAATCACCCCTGTAGGAGCTGCCGCAGGCTGCGATCTTTTGATCTTTAAAGCGAGATCAAAAGATCGCAGCCTCGTTGCACTCGACAGCTCCTACATGTCGTGCATATCGTGTGGGTCAGACGCGGAACTGGTCCATGAGGCTCTGCTGCTGATTCGCCAGGCTGTTCAGCGACTGGCTGACCCGCGCCGATTCATTTGCCTGACCGGACAATGACTCCGTCACATCACGAATCGTCGCCACGTTGTTATTGATCTCTTCGGCCACCGCGCTTTGCTCTTCAGCGGCGCTGGCAATCTGCAGGTTCATGTCGCTGATCACCGTCACCGCATCGCCGATCTGGCGCAGTGCAGTCACCGCCTGGCCAACCTGTTCGACACTGCCCTGGGCCTGACGATGGCTGTTGCCCATCGAACCGACCACATCCTGCGTGCCGCTCTGCAATTGCTCGATCACCTGACGGGTTTCTTCCACCGACTCTTGCGTACGGCGGGCGAGGTTACGGACTTCATCCGCGACCACGGCAAAACCACGTCCGGCTTCACCGGCACGCGCCGCTTCGATCGCGGCGTTGAGCGCCAGCAGGTTGGTCTGCTCGGCAATGGCGCGGATGGTTTCCAGCACCGCGCCGATTTTTTCGCTGTTGGCCGCCAGCCCTTCGACCTGCACCATGGCCGCGCTCATGTCGGCGGCGAGGGTGTCGATACTGGCGGTGGTGCGATCAATCATGGTCAGGCCCTGGCGGGTGGCGCGATCGGCATCCTTGGCGGCTTCGGCTGCTTGCGCGGCACTGCGCGCAACGTCTTGCGCCGTCGCACTCATCTCGTGAGAAGCGGTGGCGACCTGATCGACCTGACGGTATTGCTGCTCCATACCGGCGCTGGTCTGCGCGGCGATGGCCGAGGACTGATCGGCAGTGTTACGGGCATCCTGCACCGAGCGTTTCACCTCGGCGATGATCGGCTGCAACTTGTCGAGGAAACGGTTGAACCAGCCGGCCAACTGGCCGAGTTCGTCCTTTTTGTCATAGGCCAGACGGCGGGTCAGATCGCCTTCGCCACTGGCGATGTCTTCGAGCATGTGCGCCACGCCGAGGATCGGCTTGGTCACGCTGCGCGCCATCAGCCACACCAGCAACAGGCCGATCAATGCGGCCAGCACGCCAAGGCTGAGCTCGATCAACGTGCCGGAATTATTGCTCGCGTCCAGTTGTTGCTTAAGCGCTTCGGCACGGCTGACCAGGACTTTCTCCGGTACATCGAGCAACACGCCCCACGACGGGCCACCCGGAATCGGCTGGAACGGCGACAGCACTTTCAGCTGACCGTTGCTGTGCAGGCTGCTGACACTGCTGCTGGACGCCAGTTTGCTCAGCAGCTCAGCACCGCTGACCTTGTCGACGGCATCCAGACGCTGGCTCAATTTGCTCGCGTCCGGGCTGTACCCGGCGAGCAGGCCGGCAGGGCTGACGATGCTCACGGCGGTCTGGCCGTCATAGAGCTTTTTGCTTGCGCCCTGGCTGATCGCTTGCAGGCTGTTGAGGTTGATGTCGACCGACAGCGAGGCGATGACTTTGCCGTTGACCATCAGCGGGAAGACGATGCTGGTCATCAGCACGTTCTGGCCATCGATCACATAGAAGTACGGTTCGATCACGCACGGCTTGAGCGTCGTGCGCGGGCAGGTGAACCAGGCATTGGCGGCCTGACCGCTGGGGCCGGTGCTGGTGTCGGCCATGTCGCTTTCCGGCAGCGCCATCGAGGTGACTTTGCCCGGGGTCGGTTGCGACCAGTACAGGGCGAAACGGCCCTTATCGTTGCTGCCCAGTTCGGCCTGGCCGGCAAACAGTTCGTCCTTGCCGTCCAGCGCGTTGGCTTCGAATACCAGCGACAGGCCGAGCAAGTCCGGGTTGGCTTGCAGTGCGGACTTGACCTGACGGGTCATGTCTTCGCGCAGGTCGAAGGCATCGAGGAAGCGCTTCTCGGCCTGCTCGCGCAGGAACAGCACCTGCCGCGAGAAACCGTGACCGTATTGATAGGCGTCCATGAATTGCTGACGAATGCCGGCGGCCTGCACTTCGCCTTGCGACTCGATGCGCGCCTGCGCCGACTCGGTGAGCATCTCCATGCTGGAGGCTTTCACCAGTGCGGAACTGTGCTCCATGCGGTACAGCGAAAGACCCACCAACAGGGTCACGATACCGGCCAGGCAGAGGCCGGCGAGCAGGGTGATTTTCCACTGGATGGAAAGTTGTCTGAGCGACATGGAGACGTCCTTATTCGATAAATATCTGAGACTTTGCACTGTAACGGCCGCGTTTCGGCTTTCTTTATCCCTGAAACACAATATGACCAATTGCCGCACTGCTCGATGCGAATACTCTGTTGCACTGCTATTCCTGTGGCGAGGGGGCTTGCCCCCGTTGGGTGACGAAGCCGCCCCCGCGTTCATTCAGCGAAACCTCGTTGTCTGGTTTTACGACTGCTTCGCAGCCGGACGGGGGCAAGCCCCCTCGCCACAGGGGGTGGGTACAGCTTTGGATGTTTTGACAGCGCCGCCACTCTGCGGCACAGTGCGCGCCCTTCTAATAAGACCCTCTTTGCAAATCCGCCGGTAATCCGTTGGCGGACTCATCCTGTCTGGCGGTCGGTTTTCCACCGCAGTGTTTTTTGAGGTAGTGAAATGAATGCAGTCATAGCGGCGGTCGGCGTCATGCTGGTGCTCAGCCTGTCCCGCGTGCACGTGGTGATCGCCCTGATCGTGGGCGCGCTGGTCGGTGGTTTGACCGGTGGCCTGGGCATCGACGCCACGCTCAAGGCGTTCAACAGTGGTCTGGGCGGCGGGGCGACCGTGGCGTTGTCCTACGCGTTGCTCGGCGCTTTCGCCGTGGCGATTGCCAAGTCCGGCCTGGCCCATGCGCTGGCCGACAAGGCCCTGGCGATGGTCGATCGCCAGCATTCGAGCGGCGGCGACAGCGTCAAATGGCTGCTGATCGGTCTGCTGTGGGTGGTGGCGATCGCTTCGCAGAATATTCTGCCGATCCATATCGCCTTCATTCCGCTGCTGGTGCCGCCGCTTTTATATGTACTGACCAAGCTGCAACTCGATCGCCGTTTGATCGCCTGTGTGATGACATTCGGTCTGATCACTCCGTACATGTTCCTCCCGGTAGGCTTCGGTAACATCTTTCTCAATGAGATTTTGTTGGCCAATGTTGCGCGCAGCGGCGTCGACATCAGTGGCATCAATGTCACCCACGCTATGGGCATCCCGGCGTTGGGCATGGTCTTCGGGTTGGCGATGGCGTTCGTCAGCTATCGAAAACGGCGCGTCTACGACCTGGCGAAGATCGAGCAGGTCGAGCAAGTGGCGGTGCAGTACAACCCGATGAGCCTGATGATTGCCGGTGTGGCGATTGCCGCCGCGTTCATTGTGCAACTGTTGCTGGACTCGATGATTATCGGGGCGCTGGTCGGGTTCCTGATCTTCTCGGTGTCGGGCATTGTGAAGTGGCGCGAGACGGATGACCTGTTCACCGAAGGCATGAAGATGATGGCGATGATCGGCTTCATCATGATCGCCGCGTCCGGTTTTGCCGAAGTGATGAAGGCGACCGGAGAGGTGCAGACGCTGGTCGAGTCGTCGGCGTCGTGGATCAATCACAGCAAGGGCATCGGCGCGCTGTTGATGTTGCTGGTCGGGTTGCTGGTGACCATGGGCATCGGTTCGTCGTTTTCCACCGTGCCGATTCTGGCGGCGATTTTTGTGCCGCTGTGCGTGCAACTGGGCTTCAGCCCGATCGCTATCGTGTGCATCGTCGGTACCGCCGGTGCGTTGGGAGACGCCGGTTCACCGGCCTCGGATTCGACCCTCGGCCCGACCTCTGGCTTGAACATCGACGGTCAGCATCACCACATCTGGGACACCGTAGTGCCGACGTTCCTGCATTACAATCTGCCGCTGCTGGCGTTCGGCTGGGTGGCCGCGATGGTGTTGTGATTTAGCCTCTGAAGATCAAAAGATCGCAGCCTTCGGCAGCTCCTACATTGATCTCTGTAGGAACTGCCGAAGGCTGCGATCTTTTTTTGCGGGTTCAACTTTTGCTTTTGCGTGCCGTTAAAGCCTTTAACCACGCCAATAAAACCAAAAGAGTGAGCCCCACAATGCGCCTGAGCCTCAAGGCTAAAGTCCTCTCCCTCGCCGTTCTTCCGGTATTGCTCTTTGCGCTGGTCATCAGTCTGACCACACTGTTCATCCTCCAGGAACAGGCGCACACAGAGGTCGAGCAGACCCGCGAACGCTTGCTCGGCGATGCCAAAGCGACCCTGCAAAGTTACGTCGCCGTCGCCATGACCACGATCAAACCGCTGTACGACGCTGCTGCTCCCGGTGATGCCGAGGCGCGCGCGCAGGCGATCAAATTGCTCTCGGGCATTCGTTACGGCAAGGACGGTTACTTCTTCGGCTACGACTCCGAGACCGTGCGCCTGTTCAAGGCCAACGACCCCGAAGGCGTGGGCAAAAGCTTCAAGGACAATCGCGACCCGAACGGCGTCTACGTCAACCGTGGTCTGGTAAGTGTGGCGAAGGACGGCACGCACTATCTGCAATACAGCTCGCCGCTGCCGGGCAATGCGCAGGTGTTGGTGCCGAAACTCGGCTACACCGAATACCTGGCCAAGTGGGACATGGCGGTCGGTACGTCGGTCAACCTCGATGGCATCGAAGCGCAAGTGGCGCTGGTTGAAGCGCAGGTGCAGGAACGCATGCAAGGCGTGGTGCTGAGCATCGTTGGCGTGGCGGTGGTGGTGCTGCTGGTGATTGCGGCGGCGGGGATGTTGCTGGCCAATACCATTTTACGTCCGCTGAATTTGATGAAGGCCAACCTTGACGACATCGCGGCGGGTGAGGGCGACCTCACGCGTCGGCTGAACATCACCAGCCAGGATGAACTCGGTGAACTGGCCGGCTCGTTCAACCGTTTCGTCGACAAGATCCATGGCCTGGTGCGGCAGATCACCGAGATGACCACGCAACTGACTGGTCTGGTCACCCAGGTGTCCGATCAGGCCCAGCGTTCGGATCAGGCAATGGAACGTCAGCGTCACGAGACCGATCAGGTCGCCACGGCGATCAACGAAATGTCCGCCGCCGCGCAGGAAGTGGCGAAGAGCGCGCAGAACGCCGCCGTCGCCGCCCAGCAGACCGATGAAGAAGGCCAGAGCGCCAAGCGCGTGGTGGCTGGCAGCATCAAGCAGATTCATGCGCTGGTCGATGACATCCGCAGCAGCGGCGTGTCGCTCGACAGTCTGCAGCAGGACGTGACGTCGATTGTCGGCGTGCTTGGGGTGATTCGCTCGATTGCCGAGCAGACCAACCTGCTGGCATTGAACGCGGCGATCGAGGCAGCGCGCGCCGGTGAGGCCGGTCGCGGGTTTGCCGTGGTGGCGGATGAAGTGCGCGCGTTGGCCAGTCGCACGCAGATCAGCACCCAGGAAATTCAGGGGATGATCGATCGCTTGCAGGCGGGCACCCAGCAGGCGGTCGAGGCGATGCGTCGTTCCAGCGAGGCCGGTGACGGCACTTCGCAACAGGCCAATCAGGCCGGTGCTTCGCTGGATGCGATGGCCGAGCTGATTGCGACGATCAACTCGATGAACGCGCAGATCGCCAGTGCGGCCGAGGAACAAACGGCGGTGGCCGAAGAGATCAACCGCAGCGTGCATCAGATCGCGGTGGCGGTGGATAACGTTGCCGATGAAACCCAGTTGGGTGCACAGACATCGCGCAGCCTCGCAGACCTCGGCCAGCGCCTGGGCAAACTGGTCGGCCAGTTCCGCATCTGACAGCCTGAAAAGCCCCTCACCCTAGCCCTCTCCCAGAGGGAGAGGGGACTGATTGGGGGATGCTGTGGAACTCCGCCGACCTGAAGCAGCTTTACCGAATCCATAATCGACTCAATCTTTCA
>NZ_JBIVGT010000002.1:137155-221852 GCF_044748825.1 Pseudomonas sp. NPDC089741
GATTGGGGGATGCTGTGGAACTCCGCCGACCTGAAGCAGCTTTACCGAATCCATAATCGACTCAATCTTTCAGGTCGATAAATGACGCAAGACACCTTGGTCAGTTCCCTCTCCCTCCGGGAGAGGGCTAGGGTGAGGGGCTTTTGATCTTCAAATACTCAAGGCCTGTCCCAGTAGGGCACTTCCCCGAAGCATTCGATGAAGAAGTCGATCACCGTGCGCACCTTCACCGACAACCGTCGACTCCCCGGCCAGAGCACCGCGATCTGCTGCGGTTCCAGGCTGTTCGACACCTGATACTCCCGCAGCACCGGCACCAGCGTGCCTTCGCGCACCGCTTCACCAATCAGCCATGACGGAAACATCACCAGCCCCAACCCTTGTTCGGCGGCTTGCGTCAGCGTGTCGGCATGGTTGCCGGTGATCGGACCTTTAACCGAGTAGGGCGTCCAATCCTCCCCGTCACGACGGAAAAACCAGCGTTGCTGCCCCGTCGCACCCTTATAGGCCAGGCATTGATGCTGCGCGAGATCCTCGGGATGTTGCGGTGCGCCGTGGCGCTTGAGATACGCCGGGCTGGCCGCGACCTGAAAGCGATGCGGCGCCAGAATCCGCGCCTGCATGCTCGAATCGTGCAGCGGGCCGATGCGAAACAGCAGATCTGCACCTTCCTGCAAGGGATCGACGTAATGGTCGGTCTGCTGGATATCCAGTTGCAGCTTCGGATAGCGCGCGCACAACTGGCCCAGCCACGGCGTCAAATGACGCTGGCCGAACACCACCGGGGCGTTGATTCGCACCAGGCCGGTGGGTTCGCTTTGCTGTTCCTGCAAGGCTTGCCCGGCTTCCTCCAGTTGCACCAGCAGCAGTCGCGCGTGATGACCGAGCAGGCGCCCGGCTTCGGTCGGGCTCACGGCGCGGGTGTGGCGGTAGAGCAATTGCTGGTTCAGCGCTTGCTCCATCAATTGAATCTGCCGGGAAATCGAAGAGGGCGCCACGCCCTCGCGGCGAGCGACTTCGGAAAAACTGCCATGGTCGAGCACCGCCACAAACAGCCTTAGCGCTTTGAATCCGAGTTCGTTGAGCCCGTGCATGATCTGTCCTGCTGTGCGTATTGCGCAAAAGTGTTGTCCGGATGCTCCCATTTATCGCACAGCGACGCCAGCCGATAATCCGCGCCATCGATTACTTGCGTGGAAGTTGAGTTATGCAGACGTTGGATGAAGGCGCTGTCGCGGCGCCGGTGGCGCGGTCGTGGTTGCGCTTGTTGCTCCTGCCGCTGGTGATCCTGGCGGGCATGGGCTTGTCGGTGGAGGCGGGGTTGCTCGGGCCGTTGGGTGTGCAGGTCGGGCATCTGTGGGCGACGTTGAGCATCTTTGGCGTGGGCTCGGCGATCCTGTTTTTGCTGCTGCTGTTCGCCGGTCCGCAAAAAGGCCCGGCGCTGAACACGTTGCCGCGCTGGCAGTTGATCGGCGGATTTCTCGGGCCGATGTATGTCGTGGTGTTGACGTTGGCGACGCCGCATATCGGCATTGCGATGACGATGATTGCGATCCTCTCCGGGCAGGTCGGCAAGAGTGTGCTGATCGACCACTTTGGCTGGTTCGGCGCGGCGCGCAAGAAGGTCAATGCTGAGCGTTGGCTGGCGTTGGGGTTGATTGTGGTGGCGTTGGTTCTGATTGCGCGGGGGTGAGTGATGGGTCTGGTTATTTTGTTGGCGGTGGTGGTGTTGGCCGGTGCGGTGTTGAGTGTGCAGGCGGCGATCAATGGGCGTCTGGGCGAGACCGTCGGGGTGTTGCGCAGTAGTTTGCTGACGTTTGCGGTGGGTGCGGTGGTGACCGGGTTGTTGATTTTGTTTTTTGAACCGGCGCAGGCGGTGAGTCTGTTGGATGTGCCGAAGTGGCAGCTGACAGGGGCGTTGTTCGGGGTGGTTTACATGATGGTGATGGTGGGTGCGGTGCCAGTGGTGGGGACGGCTGTGGCTACTGTGGCGGTGATTGTCGGGCAGTTGGGGATGGGCATGTTGATTGATAACTTTGGCTGGTTGGGGAATCCGGCGATTGAGCTTTCTTCGAGTCGGGTTTTGGCGATGGGGTGTCTGGGGTTGGCTTTGGTGTTTATGTATCGGAGTTCGCGTTCGGCTGGGTGATTTTATTTTCGGGGGGGCATCGCCTACGGTTTGCTGCGCTGCACCTCCTCTCGATGGGTTTGGCTGCGCCAAACGGTCGCCGCGCTCCCACCCCCGGATCAATCCCTCCACTCAGCCTTCCGACGTCGCCCGTGGATCAAGATCAGGAGCAGGCGAGCTGACACTCGGCCTATTGAGTGGTGAAGAGCGTGGGTGTTCGGCTTTTGATTTGCGTTGTTGCTGCCCCTCACCCCAGCCCTCTCCCGAGGGAGAGGGAGCCGATTTTTGGGCTTTTCAAAGCCTGAGTTCAACACGGAATCGCACGTCGGCGTATCTCTTCCAGTCCACGCCGTCAGTCCCCTCTCCCTACGGGCGGTCCGACGTTTCGGGAGGGCTAGGGTGAGGGGCTCTTGATCTGGCTCTGGCTCTGGCTCTGGCTCTGGCTCTTGATCTTGCTTTGGCTTTTGATCTTTTGCCCCTTCGGCAGGCCGAGCGAAGGTGTTCATCAGGGGGAGGGAGCGCAGCGACCGTGCGGCGCAGCCGCATACATCGAGAGGAGGTGCAGCGAAGCAAACCGTAGGCGATGCCCCCTGATGGACACCGTAGCGAGGGAACACTGAGCCTCAGCGAAGTGCCGTACGCCGGGGGTAGCCTTTTTGGTTACTTTTTCGGCGTTTGGAAAAAGTGACCCGCCGTAAGGGCGGAACCCTAAGCAGCCGTTACCGCAGCAACGGATATGCCCCCAAACCCAATCCAATCCCCAATCTCAATCCAATCCCAATCCAAATCCCAAACAAAATCAAAAGATCGCAGCCTGCGGCAGCTCCTACACTGGTTATCAAGGCTTGCCTATAAAGCCTCAGACAACCACCCAAAAAGGAGTCTGTTCCATGCCTGATAGAAAATGCGATTGCCCCGGGTGCAAGTGCACCATCAAGGAAGGCGATCATGCCTACGCCGTGCACGGTAAACACTATTGTTGCGAAGCCTGCGCCCACCACCACAAAAGTGGCGAAGAGTGCTCAAGCAAGGGCTGCCATTGCGCGCATTCCAAATAACCGCGGCCACAAAAAAGTGGAGCCTAATCAGGCTCCACTTCCAGTTTCAAACTCGCATCATCCATGCGCTCGGTATGCCGCACCGTGCCTTGCAGCCGTCGGCCTTCAACCCTGACCACCACGGTTTTCGCCTGATCGAGATCCTCGGGTAACGGCGCGGGGACTCTCAGCGCGAAACGAAACGGATCATCCTCGACCGCTTCCAGACCCACGCGACAATCCACGCTTTTGGTAACCCGCCCAAAAAGCGTATCGAGGCCGTAGTCCAGATGCGCCGCGCTGCAGATGTTGCTCATTGTGCATTCCCCCGAATGTTGCCGATCACTGCGCAAAGCTTAGCTGGTCGGTCGCCACACGACATTTTCGACGCCGAATTTTTCCGCCATCGGTTTGCTGGTTTTCTGCACCTTTTCCCGGCCAAATCGCGGGATTCGCCCGACGCCGGCGTCGCAGCTCGCCCAGTGCCAAGCCTCGGCGTTGTCCATTTTGTCCGAGCGGATAATGAACGACTTGGCGGCGCCGTGAAGGGTGTATTCGATGACGTAGAGTTTTGCGTTGTTCATAAAGCCCGTATTCCTCCCTGTGGTAATAGAAGGATCGCGGCGCCACGGGAAAATTCATTCGGATTGTCCGACGGTATCTATCATTGGCGACGCATCGATCCACTGGTTACCATGCTGTCTCCGCCAACCCCAATGAATGCTCGCCATGGCCCTCGCCGCGCCCCCCGATCTGAGTGACACCGATGTGCCCGTGCAACGTGTGGCGCGGACCTATCCGCGTGGCTTGTTCATCGAACCGCATGAGCATGTCTGGGGGCAGTTGCTGTATGCGATGAGCGGGGTGATGTGGGTCGAGACGCCGCATGAAGCGCTGGTGGTGCCGCCGCAGCGCGCGGTGTGGTTGCCGCCCGGTGTGCCACACGGGATTCGTGTGGTCTCGGATCTGCAGATGCGCAATATCTACTTGCGCCCGGCGCTGGCGGCGACGCTGGATCAAACCGTGCAGGTGATTGAAGTCGGTGGTTTGCTGCGCGAGTTGATCGTCGGGCTGGTGGAGCAGGGCGACAATGGCGAGCCTGCCTATTACGAGGCGTTGGTCGGCCTGGCGTTGCTGGAGCTGAAACGCGCACGGCGTTCGCAGTTGAAGATCCCGCTGCCGGATGACTCCGATCGGCGTCTGATGAATCTGTGTCAGGCGGTGATGGCGGCGCCGTCGCTGGAGATACCATTTGAGCAGCACGCGGAAAATGCCGGGGCCAGCGTGCGCACGTTGGCGCGGTTGTTCAAGGATGGCCTCGGCATGGGCTTTGCCGAATGGCGGCGCCAGGTGCAACTGGCGACGGCGGTGGCGGAATTGATTCAGGGCGTGGCGGTCAGTGTCATCGCCCGCGAACTCGGCTACTCACCCAGCAGCTTCAGCGACATGTTCCGCCGCGAACTGGGCGTCGCCCCCTCACAATTCAACACCACCCAAACCGTAACCGTGTAGGAGCTGCCGCAGGCTGCGATCTTTTGATGTTGTTTTTCAACATCAACATCAAAAGATCGCAGCCTGCGGCAGCTCCTACGGGTGAGAATCTGGCCGAAATTCAGAAGTCCTTGGCCGATGCCTTCGCGCCCGATTCCCTAGACTCTGCTCATTCCTTCAAGCGGCGGAGTTCCTCCCCATGAACTATCTGATTTCGCTGGCCATCGGTCTGGGCGTCGGCCTTTTGTATGGCGCGCTCGACTTCCGTTCACCCGCGCCGCCGGCCATCGCGCTGGTCGGTTTGCTCGGCATGCTCGCCGGTGAGCAGTTGTGGCCGATGGGTCGGCAACTGGTGTCGGGTTGGTTGTCCTGAATTTTCCTTTCTCCTTTGGTGGATGTCCCCATGAAAGCACTGCAATTCGATAAAACCGGCGACCTGTCCTCCCTGCGCTACGTCGAGGTGCCGACGCCGGTGGCCGGCCCAGACGAAATTCTGGTGCAGATCAAGGCGGCCGGCCTCAACCCCAGCGACGTGAAGAATGTCCTCGGCCGTTTTCCTTACACCACGTTGCCACGCATCCCCGGTCGGGATTTCGCCGGGGTGGTGGTCGAAGGCCCGCAAGCGCTGATCGGTCAAGAAGTCTGGGGCACCGGTCGTGAGCTGGGTTTCTTTGCCGACGGTTCCCACGCGCAATTCGTCAAACTGCCGGCCAATGGTGTGGCGCACAAACCCTCGCACTTGAGTTTCAGCCAGGCCGCCAGCCTCGGTGTGCCGTACACCACCGCATGGGATGCACTGGAACGCAGTCTGGTCAGCGCCGAAACCCGTTTGCTGGTGATCGGCGGCGGCGCGGTGGCGACGGCAGCATTGGCCTTGGCCAAAGTGCGCGGTGCGCAATTGCTGGCCGCAGCGCGACGCCCCGAGCAGGTCAAGGATTTGCAGGCGCAGGGTTATCAGACGATTCAACTGGATAAACCCGAAGACCTCGGTGCGCAGGTCCACGCGGTGTATCGCGACGGTGCCGATGTGATCTTCGACACCACCGGTTTCTGGCTGCCAGCGTCGGTGGCGGCGTTGGCCACGTTCGGACGCATTGCAATCATCGCCGCACCGGTCGACGGTCACGTACAACTGCCAGCACTGGCGCTGTACCGCAAGGGTGGTTCGGTGGTCGGGATCAATTCGCTGTTGTACGGCGTTGCCGCCTGCGCGGCGATGCTGGAGCAATTCGGGCGGTTCTTCGATGAAGGCTTGCTGCCGCTGCCGGAGGGGTTGGTGGAGTCGCCTTTGGCCGACGGCCTGGCACGGTACGCCGAGGTGAATCAGGGTGGCGGTGACAAAGTCATCCTCATTCCCTGATTACAAGCCGCTAAAAGATCGCAGCCTTCGGCAGCTCCTACAGGGGAACACAATCCATGTAGGAGCTGCCGCAGGCTGCGATCTTTTGATTTTTATACCCCAGGCACACCGTTTTCCCAGGCCGACCAGTGCTTGAGGATGTCCTGCACCAGCGGATTCCCTGCGCGATAAAGGTTTTCCAGCGCCGGCACAAATCCACCTTGGTCAGCATATTTGAGCAAGTTATCTACCTCACTGCCGCCCGGTTCAGGGCGGTCGAAATCGGAGCCGGCGCGCACCACCGCCAGGCGCTGTACATCCACCAGCCCTTCACGACTGGCGCGCAACAGCGCCTCATAGGTCGAGTTGTCTTCCTGCTGTGTCGTGCAGTATTCGCCCTTGTTGTCGGTCAGCAGTCTGGTCCAGACCTCGGCCCGTTCGCTCAGGCGCGTACCGGAGAACCAGGTGTTGCCGGCCAGTGTGTCGCAGCGGGTGACCACCGGTGGCTGATTGGCCGGCGCCGATGGATATTTCAGGCGCCACGCCGCCGATTCCTTACTCTCGCTCAGTTCGACCTTGTGGCTGAGGGCGAAGGCTTTGTCTTGCAGTTTCGCGTTCAGTTCGAACACTTCAGTCTTGTAGTCCAGCGGCGGTTTTTCGTTCGGGCTTTTGGTGTTGATGCCCAGATAACCGGTCGGCCAACTCGACGGCGCATCGCGCGAATCGATCTCCCATTGCGTGCCGAATTCCACCAGATAATGCGCCCACGCGGCGGTGCCGATGGTCCCGTGTTTCGGGCTGATCCCGGCGATACCAGCGATCAGGAAATAGCTTTTACGCAAGTCGAATTTCGGCGACAACGCCAGTGCGAGAGTCGAGGCGGCGGCGTTGCTCTGGCCCATGCCAGTGGTCAACAGGCACACCTGCTGCGCATTGCAGCGGATGTTCGGGTACTCGGCGGACAGACCCGGTACGCGGATTTCCTGCTTCAGCTGCAGACGTTCAATCCAGTTTTGCGCCTCGGGGGCGAACATGGTGATCAGCACTACCTTCGGTTGAATCGGTGCCTCGGCCGCCCCGGCGGTAGAAGAGAGCAGGGCCAGACCGGCCAGGGTCAGACGCGTGATTGCTTGCATGAAACCTCCTGAAAATCAGAACTGATAACCGACACCGGCGTAGTAACCCCAGCCATTGGAACGTGCGCGGAAATCACCGTCGCCAAAGTTCAGCTCGCTGCCGTCTTCCCAGTTGCCGCCGTTGTGGAAATAACGCCCAACCAGGGTGAAGCGCAAATGGGTGAACGAGTAGAGCAAGACGTTGGTCGCCACCGTCGCATTGGCGGTGCGTGCCGGGTTGTCCTTGTGGATGTCGGAGCCGAAATCGAAGTTGGTGAAGCCGATGTAGGTCAGCGAAGCGCCGTTGCTGAATTTGTCGATGGGCACGATGTACTTGAGCTGGGCGCGGTAGCCGTCCCACGAATACTCGTTGCTCGCGCCGTAGTTTTCCCACTGGTAACGACCGTAGAGGTTCGCCGACAGGTTGACCCGCGAGTGGGTGTCGATGTCGGTACCGAAACCGCTGTACAGCGTGTTGGCGCGGTTCTCTTTGCGGCTGCCGTGGTCGTAGATCCAGTCGAACGCGACGTACCACTCCTTGAACGGGCCGATGGCCAGGCTGCGGCCGGCGAGGTAGTCGATGGAGATGCGCGGTTCGTGTTCCATGAACAGCGGCGAGCCGTGATCCCAGACACCTTTGTCGTGGCTGTTGCCGATGTTGAAGATTTTCGGCACGTCGATGTAGCCGTACAGCTCGAACGGTCCCTTGCGACCGAAGTACTCGTATTCCAGGTAGATGTCGTCGGACGGCTGCGGGCCGAAACTGATGTCTTTGCTGCCGATCAGCATCAGATCCTGGTTGTACCAATCCGACAGGTATTCGCCTTTTTTCGGCGGGCTGGCTTCCGGGCTGAGGGCTTCGCCCTGGGCGGATTCTTCTGGCAGCGCGGGTTGGGCAAATGCGCTGTGGCTGAGAACTCCGGTAACGCCGGCCAGTAGCAAGGAAACAGCAAAGGTGCGCACAAAAGGTGCGCGAAAGGGGGATGCGGCGTGCATTCAAAGTCCTTTTTTGCGGATCGAGGCCCGTATTCCGTGGGCTTGTACGGTTTTGTTACGAAAACGTTGGGATTGACGTTGCGCAAACGTTTGCACAAGACGTACCAGAATCTTCAGCAAGCTGAAAAATAGACACTTTTCATGGTTTTTCTGGCAGGTCGATCAGATATTCGCTGCACAGCGTAAAAACTGTAGGAGTGAGCCTGCTCGCGATGGCGGTGCGTCAGTTAACGGATAATTTTCTGACACACCGCCATCGCGAGCAGGCTCGCTCCTACAGGGGCTGCGTCAGGCTGAAGTACCGTGAATACGGGCTGAAAGGCTTATTCCAGACCCTTCTAGTATTAAAGTATTAACACCATTTAATCAGTGCCCCATGGCGGGGCGTCTACTAGCTTTGTCCCCAATCAACGGTTTTGTGATGACCGTCGCAGTCTTGATTCGCGTGTGGAATAAGCACGGCTTTGCACGCCTTCAAGGAAGAAATTGGCCACGACAAGGAGTAGCCCGTGGAAGCAAGGTTTGGTGTCGCCCTCGTTTCGCGTTTTTCCCCTCTTTCCCTTGCTGTGCACCTGAGCGTCGCCGGGCTGTTGTTCGGCGGCGTCAGTGCACCTGCGCTGGCCACATGCTCCACGGCCGGTTCAATCGTGACGTGTACGGGGGTGCCGCCACTGCCACTGGTTCCTAACGACTTCGCCAGTGCCACGAACAACCTGACGGTCAACGTCAACAGCGGCGCGCAGATGAACGCGACCCTTGGCGGGCATGTCATGGACCTGACGGGGGTCAACATCACCCTGAACAACTCCGGCATCATGGATCCGGCAGTCCTTGGTCTGATATCGGTGTTGAGCGGCGGTGCATTTATCGGAAACGGCGCGACCAGCACGGTCAATGTGCTCAACAATACGGGCGCGATCATGCGCGGTACCGGCATGTTGCTCGGGCTTAACCTGACCAGCATCAATGGCCTGGCCATCGCGGTGAACAACGCCACTGCCGGCACCACCACCCTCACCAACAACGGCACGATTACCTCGACCGGCCTGTCGATCGGCGGCATCACCCTGGCCGACACCCCGGTGATCGGCGTCTACGGTGGCTCGCAGGTCAACATGACCAACAGCAGCACTGGCGTGATCAACGGCCGGATTGCCTTCGAAACGTCGGCGGCGGGCAACACCTTCACCAACGCCGGCGCGATTACTGGCGGCGTGTCGATGGGCGCGGCGAGCACCAACACTTTCACGGCAGTGACCGGTTCTTCAGTGCAGGTCGGTGACGGTGTGCAGATCAGTGTCGGGCTTGGCGGCCTGATCAATATCAACCTGACGTTCGCCCCGACCGGCACGGTCGATGGTGGTTTGGGTGGCACCAACAGCCTGATCCTGCAAAACCCGGCCGGTGTCGGCGGCGGCATCACCGGGACTGGCACGGCGTCGAGCGCCACCTACGTCAACTTCAACAACCTGACCCTCAACAGCGGCACCTGGACCTTGCAGGGACCCTTGGTCAGCGGCGCGACCACGCTCAATGGTGGTATCGCGAATTTCAACAACAACGCCACGTTCGGCAGCGGCGTGCTCACGTCCAACGGCGGGATTCTGCAGGCGAGCAATGCCGGATTGAACGTCGCCAACCTGATCTCCCTCGGCGCTGGCGGCGTCACCGTACAAGGCAGCAACGCGACCACCCTGAGCGGGGTGATTTCCGGCAGCGGCGGTTTCACCAAGGCCGGCACCGGCCAACTTAACCTCAGCGCCGCCAACACCTATCTGGGCAACACCACGCTCAATGGCGGCACGGTGCAGGTCAGCAACAATCAGGCGTTCAGCAGCGGCAGCCTCAACGTCACCAGCGCGACAACGCTGAGCGCACCGGGCACCATCAGTCTGGCCAATGCCATCAGCCTCGGCGGCACTTTGACCGCCAGCGGCACTGGCGCACTGACCCTCGGTGGCTTGATCAGCGGCAGCAGCGGTTTGACCAAAACCGGTACGGGCAGCCTGACCGTCAGCGGCGCCAACACGGGTTTCACCGGCACCACCACCCTCAGCGCCGGCAGCCTGCTGGTGACCAATAACAACTCGCTGGGCAGCGGTGCGCTGAACACCGCCGCCGGCACCAGCCTCGACAGCACCGCCAACGTCACCCTGGCCAATAACATCGGCATGACCGGCGCGCTCAACGTGCTCGGCAGCAATGCACTGACCCTCGGCGGCGTGTTGAGCGGCACCGGTGGCATCACCAAATCCGGCACTGCCAGCCTGACCCTGACCGGCAACAACAGCAACTCAGGCAACACCACCCTCAATGCCGGCAGTCTGTTCGTTGGCAGCAACACCGCACTGGGTACCGGCGCGTTGACTGCGGCGGCGGGCACTACGCTGGATGCGACTACCGCAGTGACACTGGCGAATGCCGTCGCACTGGCGGGCGGGGTGACCATTGGCGGCACCCAGGCATTGGGCTTGAGCGGGGTCGTCAGTGGCGCCGGCAACCTGATCAAGAACGGCACGGCGAACCTGAGCCTCAGCGGCAACAACACTTTCTCCGGCGGCACCGCACTTAACGCCGGCACGCTGATTGTCGGTTCCAACACGGCGCTGGGGACCGGCGCACTGACCACGGCGGCGGGCACCACACTCGATGCCAGCAGCGCAGTTGCATTGACCAACGCGGTCTCGCTCGGCGGCAACCTCAATGTCGGCGGCAGCGCCAACCTGACCTTGGGCGGGATTGTCAGCGGCAGCGGCGGGCTAACCAAAAACGGCGCGGCCAATCTGATTCTCAACGGCGCGAACACCTTCCTCGGTGCGGTCGCATTGAACGCGGGCACGATCACCGCGGGCGCCAACGCGGCGCTCGGCAGCGGCAACATCACCGTCGGTGGCGTGGCAACTCTTGACAGCAATGCGGCGGTGACCCTCAACAACGCGGTCATTCTCAACAACAGCCTGGGGATCGGCGGCAGCAACGCGCTGACCCTAGGCGGGGTGATCAGCGGCGCCAGCCAACTGGTGAAAAACGGCGCGGCCAATCTCACTCTGACCGGCACCAATACATACAGCGGTGGCACCACGCTGAATGCCGGCAGCCTGACCGTCGGCAACGGCGCCGCACTGGGCACGGGCGCGTTGTCGGTGGAAGGTGCGGGCACCCTCAACAGCAGCTCTGCCGTGACCCTGAACAATAACGTGATTCTCAACGCCAACCTCACGGCAGGCGGCGCCAATGCACTGGCCCTCGGCGGTGTAATCAGTGGCAGCAATGGCCTGATCAAGACCGGTGCATCGAGTCTCACGCTTACCGGGAATAACACCTACACCGGCACCACCGCGCTGAACGCCGGTTCGCTGATTGTCGGCTCCAACACGGCCCTCGGCACCGGCACACTGAACGCCTCGAACGGCACCTCACTGGATGCCAGTACCGCCGCAACGCTGGCCAACAATGTCAATCTCGGCGGCACTCTGACCTTGGGTGGCACCAATGCGCTGACCCTCGGTGGCGTGGTCGCCGGTATCGGTGGGCTGACCAAGAACGGCGCTGCCGACCTGATCCTCAACGGTGCCAATACTTATTTTGGCAACACCGCGTTGAACACCGGCAAACTGATTGTCGGCAGCAACAATGCGTTGGGCTCCGGTACGTTGAACGCGGCGGCCAACACCACGCTGGACGCCAACACGGCCGTCAGCCTGAACAATGCCGTGGCACTCGCCGGTGCCTTGAACATCGCCGGCACGGCGAACATGACCCTGACCGGCCTGGTCAGCGGCGCCGGCAGTCTGGTGAAAAACGGCGCGGCCAATCTGATTCTCAATGCCGCCAACAACTACCTCGGTGGCACCACGCTGAATGCCGGCACCCTGACTGTCGGCAACAGTTCGGCCCTCGGTTCCGGTGCATTGACCGTTGCCGGCGCGGCGACACTCGACAGCAACTCGCCGCTGGTCAGCCTCAACAATGCCGTCGCCCTGAACGCCGCACTGACTGTGGGCGGCACGCAGAACCTTACCCTCGGCGGTGTCACCAGCGGCACTGGCCAGTTGATCAAGAACGGCGCGGCCAACCTGACCCTCAACGGCAACAACAGCTTCAGCGGCGGCACCACGCTCAACGCCGGCACGCTGACCCTGGGCAATGCCAACGGTTTGGGCAGCGGCGCATTGATCGTCGGCGGCGCGGCGACGCTGGATAACAGCGCTTCGTTCGGCATTGGCAACGCGATCACGCTGAACGCTGGATTGACCGTCGCCGGCAACAATGATTTGAGTTTGAACGGCATCATCGACGGTGCCGGCAGCCTGACCAAAAACGGTCTGTCGGACCTGGCCCTGGCTGGCAACAACACCTTCACCGGCGCGCTGAACATCGTCTCCGGCAGCGTCACCACGCTCAACAACAACGCCTTGGGCAACACCTCCGGGGTCAACATCAGCGCCGGCGCCGGACTCAATCTGGGCAGCAACGCCAGCCTCGGTGCGCTGACGGGCAGCGGCAGTGTGCAACTGACCGGCAGCACCCTGCTGACCGTCGGCAGCGGCGACGTCACCAGCACCTTCGATGGCGATCTCAGCGGCAGCGGTGGCCTGGTCAAAATCGGTACCGGCACCTTGAACCTCACCGGCATCAATGGCATTACCGGCAACACCGCGATCAATGGCGGTACCGTCGATCTCAGCGGTTCGCTGGCCAGTGCGCAGGTCAATGTGAATACCGGCGGCACGCTGACCGGTACCGGCTCGGCGATTGGATCGGTGAACGTTAACAGCGGCGGGCATCTGGCCTTGTCGTCGGGCAACCAACTGTCTGCCAGTGCGTTGACTCTCGCGGCCGGCAGCAATGTCGATGTGGCGTTGGCAACACCGTCGACCACCTCGCTGATGAATGTCGGCGGCAACCTCACGCTCAACGGCAATCTCAACGTCACCGATGCTGGCGGTTTCGGTGTCGGCGTGTATCGCCTGTTCAACTACGCCGGCGCCCTGACCGATCTGGGGCTGGATGTCGCCAGCGTGCCGGTCGGTTACGGCCTCGGCGATCTGCTAGTGCAGACCGGCGTGGCCAATCAGATCAACATTCAAGTGTCGGCACCGAACGTCAACATCCGTTACTGGGACGGCAGCCAGACCATTGCCAACGGCGTGGTCGATGGTGGCAGCGGTACGTGGAATGCGGTCGGCACCAACTGGACCGATGCCAACGGTCTGGTCAACCAACCATGGGCCGGCGATTTCGCAGTATTCCAGGGCACCGCCGGCACGGTGACGGTGAACGGCACACAAGCGTTTACCGGCATGCAATTCCTCACCGACGGCTACAACGTGGTTAACGGCGCGGCGGGGCAACTCACGGCGGTCAACGGCACTGGCGGCACCACGTCGTTGCGCGTCGATCCGGGCGTGACGGCGACCATCAACGCCAACATCAATGGCAGCGGCATCCTCAATAAACTCGACAGCGGCACCTTGGTGCTGGGCGGTGCCAACGCCTATACCGGCGGCACGCAACTGGACGGCGGCAAAATCATCGTCGGCAGCAACACTGCACTGGGTACCGGCACGTTGACGGCGAACGCCGGTACGCAACTGGACAGCAACGCCGCAGTGACCCTGGCCAACGCCGCGACGCTCAACGGCAACCTGACCATCGTCGGCAGCAATGCGCTGACATTGAATGGTGTGATTGGCGGCACCGGTGGCCTGATCAAAACCGGCGCGGCCAACCTGACCCTCGGCGGCAACAACGCCTTCCTAGGCCCGGTGGCGCTGAATGCCGGTGGACTGATTCTGGCGTCGAACTCGGCGCTGGGTTCCGGCACGTTGAACGCGGCGGGCGGCACCACGCTGGATGCCAGCACTGCCGTGTCGGTGAACAACGCGGTCAATCTGGCCGGCAACCTCGGCATCGTTGGCACATCGGATCTGACCCTGGCCGGGACGGTCAACGGCGCCGGCAGCCTGAGCAAAAACGGCGCGTCGAACCTGACCCTCAGCGGCAACAACAACTTCCTCGGCGGCACCACCCTGAACGCTGGCACTTTGACCGCCGGCAGCAACTCGGCGCTGGGTCTGGGCAACCTGACCGTGGCCGGTGCCTCGGCGCTGGACAGCAACAGTGCGTTGAGCCTGGGCAATAACGTCGTGCTCAACGCCAATCTGAGCAACACCGGCAGCAATAACCTGACCGTGGGCGGTGTTGTCAGCGGTGCGGGGGGACTGATCAAGAACGGCGCGTCGAACCTGACGCTCAACGGCATCAATACTTACACGGGCGGCACCACGCTGAACGCCGGTACGCTGACGCTCGGCACGGGCGCGGCTCTGGGCAGCGGCGCGCTGACCGTGGCCGGCGCTTCGACACTCGACAACACCGCGCCACTGGTGCTGGCCAATAACCTCAACGTCAACGCGAATCTGGCGCTGGCCGGTAACAACAACCTGACCCTCGGCGGCATCGTTGCGGGCGCTGGCACGTTGACCAAAAACGGTCTGGCCGACGTGACCCTCAGTGGCAGCAACACCTTCAGCGGCACCTTCGATGTGCTCGCCGGCAGCCTGACCACGCTGAGTGGCGGGGCGCTGGGCAACAACGCCACGCTCAATCTCGCGGGCGGCGCGGCGCTCAATCTCGGTGCCTCGGGCAGCCTTGCCAGCCTCACTGGCAGCGGCACCGCGCTGATCGGCACCGGCAACACCTTGAGCCTCGGTGGCAACAATGTCAGCGGCACCTTCGCCGGTATCCTTAGCGGCGACGGCGGCGTGAGCAAACTTGGCACGGGCACCCTGACTCTCAGCGGCATCAGCGACCTGACCGGTGACACCAACGTCAACGCCGGCACTCTGCAGGTCAACGGCTCGCTGGCCAGCGGCAATGTGCTGGTCAACAACGGTGGCACCCTCGGTGGCAGCGGCACCTTGAGCGGTGCCGTGACGGTGGCCGATGGCGCTCACCTGGCGGGCGTTACCGGCAGCACGTTGAATGTCGGTTCGCTGGTGTTCAACGGCAACTCCAACTTCGACGTCGGCCTTGGCACACCGGTCGCAGGTGGCGGCAACGCGCTGGTCAGCGTCGGCGGCAACCTGACCCTCGACGGCACCCTCAACGTCAGCGACATCGGCGGTTTCGGCAGCGGCGTCTATCGCTTGATCGACTACACCGGCGGCCTGACCGACAACGGCATGCTGATCGGCAGCGTGCCGGGCAGCGTGACGCCGGGCGACCTGACCCTGCAAACCGCGCTGGCCAATCAGATCAACCTGCTGGTGACCGCACCGGGCGTGACCGTGCAATTCTGGGACGGCAATCAACTGGTGGCCAACGGTTCGGTTGAGGGCGGCAGCGGTACCTGGGGCACCGGCACTACTAACTGGACCGACGTCAACGGCACCACCAACCAGGCCTGGACCAACAACTTCGCGGTATTCCAGGGCGCGGCCGGCACGGTCACCGTCAACGGCGCGCAAACCATCACCGGCCTGCAGTTCGTCACCGATGGCTACAGCCTGGTGAACGGCACGGCGGGTTCGCTGAACCTGGTCAACGGTTCGATGGGCAATGCCACGGTGCGGGTTGACCCGAATGCCACGGCAACCATCGGTGTCGCGCTCAATGGCAGCGGCACGCTGGGCAAATACGACACCGGTACGCTGGTGCTCAACGCGGCCAATGGCTACACCGGCGGCACGGCGCTCAATGGCGGCAAGATTGTCGTTGGCAACAACGCGGCGCTCGGCACTGGTGTATTGACCGCCGCCGATGGCACCGCGCTGGACAGCAACACCGCCGTGACCTTGGCCAATGATGTGCTGGTCAACGGTGGCTTGACCGTCGCTGGTTCCAATGTGCTGACCCTGGATGGCGATGTCAGCGGCAGCGGCAGCCTGATCAAGACCGGTGCTTCGAGCCTGACCCTCAACGGCAATAACAGCTACAGCGGCGGCACGCAGCTCAACGCCGGCACGCTGATCCTCGGCAACAACAGCGCGATCAGCAGCGGTGCTTTGAACGTGACCGGCAACGGCAGCCTCGACAGCACCTCGGCGCTGCAGTTGGCCAACGCGATCAATCTGGGCGGGCAATTGACCCTCGCTGGCAACCAGGACACTACGCTGATCGGCGCTGTTACTGGCGCTGGCAGTCTGGTGAAAAATGGCGCGGGCGATCTGACCCTCAGCGGCGCCAACACCTACAGCGGCGGCACCACGCTGAACGGCGGCAGCACATTCGGCGACACCAGCAGCCTGCAAGGTGCAATCGTCAACAATGCCACGCTGACCTTCGAGCAGAATGCCGATGGCAGCTACACCGGTAACCTCACTGGCGCCGGCACGCTGAACAAAACCGGCAGCGGTGACTTGCTCCTGACCGGCAACAACGGTTTCACCGGTAACACCTCGGTGCAAGCCGGCAGCCTGCTGGTCAACGGCACGCTCAACAGTGCCAACGTCAACGTTGCCAGCGGCGCAAGCGTCGGCGGCAGCGGCCAGTTCGGCGGCGCGGTGCAACTGGCCAACGGTGCGACGCTGGTCGGTGGCGGCACAGCAACGCCGCTGTCGGTGGGTGCGCTGGCGTTGTCGTCGGGGACCAATCTGGACTTCTCCCTCGGTTCGGCGACCAGTTCGACCACCGTGGTCAACGTGGCCGGCAACCTGACCCTCGACGGCACGCTCAACGTCAGCAATGCCGGCGGCTTCGGCACTGGTGTCTATCAACTGTTCAACTACGGCGGCAGCCTGACCGACAACGGTCTGGTCTACGGCAGCCTGCCGGTGTCGGCGTCCAATCTCACCTTGCAGACGGCGATTGCCAATCAGATCAACCTGTTGGTGCAAGGCACGCCGGGTGAAGTGCAGTTCTGGAACGGTGACAAGACCAATCCGGATGGCAGCATCGGCGGCGGTAGCGGCGTATGGGGGCCAGGTACTAACTGGACTGATCCGAACGGCACTCAGGCACTCGCGTCGAACGGTCAGTTCGCGGTATTTGGCGGGCAGGGTGGCACGGTCACCGTGCAGGGCAATCAGAACTTCACCGGCCTGCAATTTCTGGCCAATGGCTACAGCCTGACCCCAGGTGCCGGCGGCACGCTGACACCGGTGAATGGACCGGACGGCAGCCTCGCACCGATTCGGGTCAACAGTGGCGGCAGTGCGGAAATCTCTGTGCCGCTGGTGGGCACTGGCGGCATCGAGAAACTCGATTCCGGCACATTGGTATTGAGCGGCGCCAACACCTACAGCGGTGGCACCACGGTCAGTGGCGGTACGCTGATCGGTAACACCACCAGCCTGCAGGGCAACATCCTCAACAACGCTTCACTGTTTTTCGTGCAGAACTTCAACGGTCAGTTCAATGGATCGTTGCGCGGGCTTGGCGCGATGGCCAAACGCGGCACCGGCACCTTGCTGTTGACCGGCGATAACCCGTTCAGCGGCACCGTGGCGGTCGATCAAGGCGTACTGCAAGTCGGTAGCCGCAGCGCGCGGGCCTCGCTCGGTGGCCAAGTCACCGTGGCAAACGGCGCTGCGCTGAGCGGTAATGGCAGCGTTGGCTCGGTGGTCAACCACGGTGTGGTGCAATCCGGCGCCGAAGCGGGCACGTTGAGTGTCGCCGGCAACCTGACCAACGCCTCCGATGGCGTGCTGGCCCTGACCATCAGCTCGCCAACCGCCACGCCGTTGGCGGTCGGTGGCACAGCGACGCTGGGCGGCGGCTTGCAAGTCAACTCGCTGGCACCGTTCACCGGCAATACCGTGTACTCGCTGATCACCGCCGGTGGCGGTGTGGTCGGGACCTTCAGCGCCACAGACCTGCCGCAATACGCGTTCCTCGATTCGGCACTGGTGTATGACGCCAACGCGGTGAACCTGGTGGTCAGCCGCAATGGCAACTCGTTTGCCGATGTCGCCGCCACCAAGAACCAGCGCAACACCGCACTGGCGCTGATGCGCAATGGTGCGGCAGGGGCGACGTTGCAGAACGAAATCGTCAACCTCAGCGTCGCTGGTGCGCGCAGTGCCTTCGACAGCCTGTCCGGAGAAATCCACGCCAGCACCGCCAGCGCCATCCTCGAGGATTCGCGTTACGTGCGCGAAGCGGTCAACGACCGTATGCGCCAGCCATCGTGCAGCGCGGCGGATGATCCACGCCGTGCATTGGCACCGAGCGACAACCAGCTGAGCAGCAACGGTTGCCACGGCGAAATGGTCGGCTGGGCCCGCGCACTTGGCGCTTGGGGCGAGTCGGATGGCGACAGCAATAGCGCCAGCCTCGACCGCAACCTCAGCGGCTTCATGCTCGGCACCGACAAGCAGCTCGATGACCAGTGGCGCGTGGGTATGGCCGCCGGTTACACCCGCAGCGACCTCGATGCGCATGATCGTCGCTCGGATGCCACCGTCGAAAGCTACCACCTGGCGGCATACCTCAACTCGCAGTTCGATGCTCTGGCAGTGCGCCTTGGCGCGGCGTATAGCTGGCACGACATCGAAACCAAACGCGACGTCAGCGTCGGGACTTACAACGACCGGTTGAAAGCTAACTACGACGCCCGCAGCGCGCAGGTATTCGGTGAAGTCGGCTACACGATTGAAGCCGCCGGGATTGCCCTGGAACCCTTCGCCGGCCTGGCGTACGTCAACTACGACAGCGACAAGGCCAAGGAAAAAGGCGGGGAGGGGCGTCTGAGGGCTGAGGCCGACCAGGACATCACCTTCTCGACCCTCGGCCTGCGCGCCGGCAAAGTCATCACCCTGGCCAACGGCGGGCAATTCACCCCGCGCGCGGCCATCGGCTGGCGGCATGCCTTTGGCGACACCAAGCCTGACGCCGACCTGAGCTTCATCGACGGCGGCGCCTCGTTCAGCACGCAGGGCGTGCCGATTGCCAAGGACAGCGCGATTGTCGAAGCGGGTGTCGACTTTCAGATCAGCCCGACCGGCAAGCTGGGCATTGGTTATTCGGGGCAACTGTCGAATGACAACAATGACCATGCGATGACGGTGAGCTTCAGCCTTGGCTTCTGATTAAGGGGCGAAGCACTTTTAGCCGCCCGTGAGGGCGGTTTTTTTTCCCTTGTCGCCAGATGATCGTTCCCCCGCTCTGCGTGGGAACGCCTCCAGGGACGCTCTGCGTTCCGGCTCCGTGAAGGGACGCAGAGCGTCCCAGGCTGCATTCCCACGCGGAGCGGGGGAACGATCGGATAGACCCGGCGTGCTCTGCTAGAATCGGCCCCATTAACTGCCAGAGAACTCCCCATGAGCGAGCCGATTCGTCTGACCCAATACAGCCACGGCGCCGGTTGCGGCTGCAAGATTTCCCCGCAGGTGCTGGAGGTGATTCTCGCCGGCAGCGGTGCGCAGAACCTCGATCCGAAACTGTGGGTCGGCAATGCCTCGCGCGATGATGCAGCGGTGTACGAGATCGATGCCGAGCGCGGTGTGGTTTCGACCACCGACTTCTTTATGCCGATTGTCGATGATCCGTTCGATTTTGGCCGCATTGCCGCCACCAACGCGATCAGCGATATCTACGCGATGGGCGGCGATCCGCTGATGGCGATTGCGATCCTCGGCTGGCCGGTCAATGTGCTGGCGCCGGAAGTCGCGCGTGAAGTGATTCGTGGCGGCCGCGCGGTGTGCGACGCGGCGGGCATTCCGTTGGCGGGCGGGCATTCGATCGATGCGCCGGAACCGATTTTCGGCCTCGCCGTCACCGGTCTGGTGGAAAAACGCCACATGAAACGCAACGACACCGCCACCGCCGGCTGCCTGTTGTACCTGACCAAACCGCTGGGCATCGGCATCCTCACCACGGCCGAGAAGAAAGGCAAATTGCGCGCCGCCGACGTTGGCGTCGCTCGCGACTGGATGTGCACGTTGAACAAACCCGGCAGCCGCTTCGGCAAACTGGCCGGTGTCACGGCGATGACCGACGTCACTGGTTTCGGTCTGCTTGGGCATCTGGTGGAAATGGCGGACGGCAGCCAGTTGACCGCGCGCATCGCTTACGACCGCGTGCCACGGCTGGACAGCGTCGAGTATTACCTCGATCAGGGCTGCGTACCCGGCGGTACGCTGCGCAATTTCGACAGCTATGCGAGCAAGGTCGGGCGTGTGCAGGAGCTGCACAAACGCGTGCTCTGCGATCCGCAAACCAGTGGCGGCCTGCTGATTGCCGTCACCCCCGAGGGCGATGCCGAGTTCCTCCGTGTCGCGGCCGAACTGGGTCTGAACCTGGCGCCAATCGGCGAACTGGTTGAGCGACAGACGAACGCAGTCGAGGTGATCTGATGCTCCGCGACTGCACTGACTACCGAGACATTTTCCTCAACGACCGGCCGCTGATGGATGCGCGTGCGCCGGTCGAGTTCGCCCATGGTGCGTTCCCCGGTGTGGTCAATCTTCCGCTGATGAATGACATCGAGCGGCAGAAGGTCGGCACCTGTTACAAACAGCACGGCCAGCAGGCGGCCATCGCCCTGGGTGAGCGTCTGGTTTCCGATGAGATTCGTGAGCAACGCATTCGCGGCTGGGTCGAGTTTGCCCGGGCCCACCCGGATGGCTATCTCTACTGTTTTCGCGGTGGCTTGCGTTCGCAGATCGTCCAGCAGTGGATCAAGGAGGAGGGCGGCATCGATTACCCGCGTGTTGGCGGCGGCTACAAGGCGATGCGTACTTTTTTGCTGGAGACCATCGATCAGGCCGTGGCGCAATGCGATTTCATTGTGCTGGGGGGCATGACCGGCACCGGCAAAACCGAGGTGCTGGCCCAGTTGCGTAATGGCCTGGATCTGGAAGGACATGCCAATCATCGCGGATCGAGCTTCGGCAAACGCGCCACGGGGCAGCCGGGCAACATCGATTTCGAGAACCGCCTGGCGGTCGATGTGCTGAAAAAACGCGCTGCCGGGATCGCTCAGTTCGTGCTCGAAGACGAGAGCCGGATGGTCGGCAGTTGTGCCTTGCCGTTACCGCTGTACAAGAGCATGCAAGGTTTTCCGATGGTCTGGCTGGAAGACAGCATTGCCGATCGGGTCGAGCGGATCCTGCAGGATTATGTAATCGATCTGCATGCCGAGTTTGTCGCTACCTACGGCGAGGACGGCTTTGCGCTGTACGCCGAGCGGCTGATATCAAGCCTCAACAATATTCAGCGACGTCTGGGCGGCGAACGCCACCAGCGCATGTTTCTGCAAATGGAAGACGCGCTGGCCGAGCAAGCGCGCAGCGGCTCGGTCGAGCAGTTCCGTGGCTGGATCGAAGTGTTGCTGCGTGAGTATTACGATCCGATGTACGTGTATCAGCGCGAGAAAAAGAGCGCGCGGATCGAGTTTTCAGGGGAGAGTGGGGCGGTGATCGAGTATTTGCGCGAGCGGGTGAGACAGGGCAATTGATAGTGGATTAAAGGGCCTCATCGCGAGCAGGCTCACTCCTACAGGGGAACGCATTCCAAGTGTAGGAGTGAGCCTGCTCGCGATGAAGGCCTATCAGGTAATACACAAATCAGGTCGGGCAGGTTTCCTTGCCATGATCCAGCCCCTGCTTGTAGCTGTGGCTCTGCAAACTCGCCTTGCCGTTGTGCCAGGTCAGCGTCAGCACATACAGCGAATCAAAGTCATCACCCGACCAGTCGTCGGTGATGCTCTGCTTGCCGCCAACGGCTTTACCGGCAACCTTGTTGATCAATTCCGGCAGATAGCCGTGCGACCACGCCGTATAAATCGTCGAGTTGTGATACTTGTCGGCGGTCAGTTCGCGGGCCAGATCGCTGGTGTCATTGGCGGAAAACTCGATGTTCACCGGCAGGCCAAGCTTGATCGCCGCCGGGCTGATGGTCATCAGCGGGCGAATGTAGCTGTAGGAGTTGTCCAGCTCGCCTTCCTCGACATTGCGCGTCGGGTTGGCGGCGAACACGTAATCGGCCTTGCCGAATTTTTCCGGCAGCAGTGTCGACAGGTCGATCGCGCGGTTCAAACCCTGGCAGTTGAGCTGGCCGAGACCGCCGGCAGGTTTCTCGGCATGGCGCAGGAACACCAGGGTCTGCGTTCCGTCTACCGGTTGCGCGCGACTTTCGCTGGATTCCAGCGACAGCATTAACGCACTGACCGCCAGCAACGAGGGCAGTGCCACATAGGCGCGATGTTTGAAGCGTTTGGCGAATCTCATCAGGTTCGTCATGGAATAAGGGGTTCTTCAGCAAATTCGATTAAGGCTGACAAACCTTTACACCGCAGGCTCCCAGCACTGAGTGTTTTCCCTGTCGTGACCAGCTTCCTCTGCTCCAAAGACCTAGCTCAGAGTCCACTGAGGCCGATTTGGTTCGATCCCGCACTTTAGCGGCAACCTTCAACGGTCTGGTCGCAGCTTAACCACAGGATGTTACGGTTCATGTAGGCGCTGCCGCAGGCTGCGATCTTTTGATCCTGATTAAAGGCTCAAGATCAAAAGATCGCAGCCTGCGGCAGCGCCTACATTATGATCGGGGTTCAATTTGTGACTGGATGCTTCCCATGACCGATCTGTCCGCGTTCCCGATCACCCAGAAATGGCCGGCGCAGTACCCTGACTGGATTCAGCTCTATTCCTTGCCGACCCCCAACGGCGTCAAAGTGTCGATCATGCTCGAAGAAATCGGCCTGCCGTACGAGCCGCACAAGGTCGCTTTCGACCAGAATGATCAGTTGTCGCCGGAGTTCCTCTCGCTGAACCCGAACAACAAGATCCCGGCGATCCTCGACCCGCATGGCCCAGAGGATCAGCCGCTGCCGTTGTTCGAGTCCGGTGCGATCCTGATTTATCTCGCCGACAAAAGCGGTCAGTTGCTGGCGCAGGAAGGCGCGGTGCGCTATGAAACCCTGCAGTGGCTGATGTTTCAGATGGGCGGTATCGGCCCGATGTTCGGTCAGTTGGGGTTCTTCAATAAATTTGCCGGTAAGGATTACGAAGACAAGCGCCCGCGTGATCGTTATGTCGAAGAGAGCAAGCGTCTGCTCAACGTTCTCAACGGCCGGCTCGAAGGCCGCGACTGGATCATGGGCGAGCGCTACACCATCGCCGACATCGCCACGTTCCCTTGGGTGCGCAACTTGATCGGGTTCTATGAAGCCGGAGACCTGGTGGGCATTCAGAACTTCCCGAATGTCACGCGAGTGCTGGAGAAATTCCTCGCCCGCCCGGCCGTAATCCGCGGCCTGACCATCCCCTCCTGACACTACCTACCCCCTTGTAGGAGTGAGCCTGCTCGCGATAGCGGTGTATCAGTCGACATTACTATTGACTGATACACCGCTATCGCGAGCAGGCTCACTCCTACAGGGGATTTGCGGTGTTCTCGAGGATTATTGCGTACCCGGTAATGCTCTCTTGATTGATCCAGGTTTGTACCGCAACCCCCGCAAGGCATAAGCTTCGCCCCCTACGACTTTCGTCTCATCTGCCGTTTTTTCAGGAAAGGCCCCATGTCCAGTCAGTTCCCCGAAGCACGTCCCCGCCGTCTGCGCCGCAATGCGAGCCTGCGCAGCCTGTTCCAGGAAACCGAATTCAGCCTGAACGATCTGGTCCTGCCGATTTTCGTCGAGGAAGAAATCGACGACTTCGTGCCAATCAAAAGCATGCCCGGCGTGATGCGTATTCCCGAGCGCAAACTGGCCAGCGAGATCGAGCGCTATGCCCGTGCCGGGATCAAATCAGTGATGACTTTTGGCGTGTCGCATCATCTGGACGGCAACGGCAGTGACACCTGGCGCGAAGACGGTCTGGTCTCGCGCATGTCGCGCATTGCCAAGGACGCCGTGCCGGAAATGATCGTGATGTCCGACACCTGCTTTTGCGAGTACACCGATCACGGCCACTGCGGCGTGATGCATCACCATGAAGTCGACAACGACCAGACCCTGATCAACCTCGGCAAACAAGCCGTGGCAGCGGCCCACGCCGGTGCTGACGTGATCGCGCCGTCGGCGGCGATGGACGGCCAGGTGCGGGCGATTCGTCAGGCACTGGACGCGGCCGGATTCACCCAGATTCCGATCATGGCCTATTCGACCAAATTCGCCTCGGCGCTGTATGGCCCGTTCCGCGAGGCCGGTGGCAGCGCGCTGAAAGGCGACCGCAAAAGCTATCAGATGAACCCGATGAACCGCCGCGAAGCGCTGCGTGAATCGCTGCTCGATGAGCAGGAAGGTGCCGACGCGCTGATGGTCAAACCGGCTGGCGCGTACCTCGACATCATCCGCGACATTCGTGAGGCCTCGAACCTGCCGCTGTCGGCGTATCAGGTCAGCGGCGAGTACGCGATGATCAAGTTCGGCGCGCAGGCGGGTGCGATTGATGAAGATCGCGTGGTGCGCGAAAGCCTGGGTGCGATCAAGCGTGCCGGTGCGGATCTGATCTTCACCTACTTCGCGATGGACCTGGCCCTGGCCGGGATCTAGGCAACACTGCAAATCAAAACTGTAGGAGTGAGCCTGCTCGCGAAGGCGTTGTATCAGTCAACATTGATGTCGGCTGATACAACGCCTTCGCGAGCAGGCTCACTCCTACAGGGGATTTGTGGTGGGTCAGGGGCAGTTGAAGTAGGGCCGGATGCCGTGATCGCGGAAGTAGCGTTCGATCACTTTCGGGTCGGCGCTGTTGTCGGCAATCGCCACATAGGTATCCGGACGCAGCAGGTAGAAGCCGTTACGCCCCAACCCCGCCGTTTCAAACGCCGGGCGCCAGTCGAACACATGCAGCGGCAAATGATGCTCGTGGCACCAGGCGATCATCTCGTCGCTGGTGTCGCCATACACATGCACTTGCCAGCACGGCTGGCGTAGCGGTTCGTAATTATCCCCCTCACCATCATGCGCCCACGGCAAGCGGTCGCCGCCGTGCACGTGGCCCGCAGTGCCCTGGCTCAGCGGCATGCCGCGATAGTTGAGGGTGACTTGCGACACGGTGCGAAAGAGGAACTCGCGGCTGGCTTCGAACGAGGCCATTTTCGGGATCAGAAACGGTGCCACGCGCATGCGCAGCAGATCGGCCAGACGACCCTCGGCGGTGACAAAACTGAAGACCTTGTCGGTGGTCGACACCAGCCGGCGCGCGAAGGCGATGCGCTCGGTTTCATAGCTGTCGAGCAGGCTCGTTTCGGCGCCGCCACTGAGCACCGCCGCCAGCTTCCACGCCAGATTGATCGCGTCGCCGATGCCCGTATTCATGCCCTGACCGCCTGCCGGGCTGTGCACATGCGCGGCATCGCCGAGCAGAAACGCGCGGCCCTGGCGAAAGTGTTCGGCGACGCGGTGATGCACGCGATAAGTCGAAAACCAGTGGACGTCCTCAATGTGCACTTTCAGGTGTTCGATGGCACGGCTGCTGACATCGGAAAACTCCAGGGTTTCGGCACGATCCGCGCGCTCGTCACGCACGGTGCCGATCAACCGTGCACGGCTTTCGCCGGCCAGTGGAAACACCGCGAGAAAGTCCGCTTCATCCAGATCCAGATGCAACTCGCCATTCAGCGCCGGCCCACTCGCCAGCACGTCCGCGACATAGAAAATCTGCTGATAGGTGCCACCGGGAAATCCTGCATCGAGGGTTTTGCGCACCACTGAGCGGGCACCGTCGCAACCGGCCAGATAGCAGGCCTGGCAGACTTCCTGCTCGCCATCGGCCAGGCGTAAATGTGCGGTGAGTCCGTCGCCGCCTTCCTCGAAACTTTCCAGCGTGGTGTTGCGTTCCACCGTGATGCCATAGTCTTCGAGACGATCGATCAGCAGCCGTTCGTGTTCGTCCTGCGGGAAGATTTCGACGAACGCGTAAGGCGTCAGGCCTTCGCCGATGCGATTGAGCGGCAACTGCGCAACCGGTTTGCCGTTGACCCAGAAATTCGCCGCCGCCACGCGATGGCCGTTGCGCACCACGGTGTCGGCCAGATCGAGCTGGCGATACAACTCCAGCGTCCGCGCCTGCACCGCCAGCGCCCGCGAGGTGGTGCCGGGCGCCGAGGTTTTATCGATGATGCGCACGCGCACGCCGAGTTTGCTCAGCCACAGAGCCAGCACCAGACCGGTGGGGCCTGCGCCGATGATCAGGACGTCGCTGCGGTTCATGGGATTGTCCTTCGTTTGCTGTGCAGCAAGTATGGATCAGAAGGAGCGGGTGGCCAGTTGATCGGCCAGACGGAAAAAGGCCCCGCAGCGGTGAGGCTGCGGGGCCTTTTTCGGGTGTTCGGCAGGAGGTTTTGGTGGCAGTGAAATTTGCCCTCTCACCCCAGCCCTCCCGAAACGTCGGACCACCCCCAAAGGGGGCGAGGGGGAAAGGGAGCCGATTTGGGTGCCTTTCAAAACCTGAGTTCGACTTGGTGGCACACGTCGGCGTAACTCGAAAGAACATCACGGTCAGTCCCCTCTCCCTCCGGGAGAGGGCTAGGGTGAGGGCTTCTCAGCCTTAGAAATCGATAGTGCCGGACAACTTCGCCACACGCGGCTCACCCTGCGTCAGGTAACCGCCCTGTGCCGATTCCCAATACTTCTTGTTCGCCAGGTTTTCCACGCCCAGACGCACGGTCACATCCTTCTCCGAGACCTTGAACGCATAACGCGCGCCAGCGTCGAAGCGGTTCCAGGTCGGCAGGCTCAGATTGTTCGCCGCATCGGCGTATTGGCCACCGGTACGCAGCATCCGCGCATTCAGCGCTACACCTTGCAGTCCAGGCACATCCCAATCCGCGCCGGCGTTGAACTGGAAGGTCGGCACGCCGATCGCACGGTTGCCATCGTTGGCGCCGTTCTGGGTGTTTTTCAGTTCGGTGTCCATCAAGGTCAGTCCGCTGATCAGGCGCAGGCCGCTGATCGGTTCGCCGAAGACGTTCATTTCTACGCCTTTATTGACCTGCTCGCCTTCACGCACATAACGCGAGGTGTTGGCGTCGATGATTTCCGAGTAACCGTCGCTCGGCTGTTCGATGCGATAAACACCCAGGCTCGCACCGTAAGTGCCCATGTCGACTTTTACCCCGGCTTCGGTCTGCTTGGAGCGTGCCGGTGCATAGGCTTCGTTGCCGTTGATCACGACGCGTGAGCCGGAGGTGGTCGGCGAGGTTGGGCCTTGCGCGAGGCCTTCGATGTGGTTGGCGTAGAACGACACGTGTTCCCACGGTTTGAAGACGATGCCGTAGACCGGCGTGGTGATCGATTCGTCGTAGGCCGACTTGCGGCTGCCACTGCCGTAACTTGCGTAGTTGTAGCCTTGCACGACCAGTTGCTGACGACGCAGGCCGGCGGTGACCAACAGGCGATCATCGAAGAAACCGAGGGTGTCGGAGATTGCGGCGCTGCGGTTGAAGGTCTTGCCGACGATGCCCGGATCGTTGACATCGCCGCCAGAGAAGTTGCCGACTGGCGACGGCGTTTCCACCGGGTGATAGATGTTGTTGGCGTACTTGGTCAGGTCGAAATCGTAGGCGCTGCGCTGTTCGGCCCAGATGCCGGTCAGGCCGAAGTTGAGCTTGTGGCTGACCGCGCCGGTGGTGAATTTGCCGTTGAGGCCGGCCATGACGCTGGTGTTGTCTTCGTCATGCGGGATGAACGAGCCGGTGGTGTTCGAGGCACCGTTGTTGCCGACCAGCGTGGTCGAGTTGTAGCGCCCGACTTCACGGGTGTGCTTGGCACCACCGGCGACGTAGGCAGTCCAGTTGTCGTTCAGATCGTACTCGGCGCGGAGCATGCCGAAGGTGTCTTCGATGTCGGTGTAGCCCCACTTCGGCGCGTAGTTGGTGTCGGCCGATGGCGCGTCCGGAATGTGCGTGGCGGTGCCGAGGTTGACCGAGTTACGGCCACCGTTGACGCGCTCTTTCTGGTAGGCGAAGTCGCCGGAAACACGCAGCGCATCACCGCGATAATCGAGGCCGATGGCGAACAGTTTCGAGCGCTGGTTCTCGTGATCGATGGCGGTGTCGCCTTCGCGCTGGGACAGGTTGATCCGCGCGCCGAAGCGGTTGTCTTCACCGAAACGCTGGCCGATGTCGAAGTGCTGACCGACGCGGCCTTCGCTGTTGATGTCGGTGGTGTAGCGGCGCAGTGGCACGTCACCGGCACGCTTGGGCTGCAGGTTGACGCCGCCGCCGATGCCGGAACCGGTCGGGGTCACACCGTTGATGAAGGCGTTCGGGCCTTTGAACACTTCCACGCGCTCCAGCGCGTCGGTGGAAATGATCTGCCGTGGCAGCACGCCGTAGAGGCCGTTATAGGAAATGTCATCGCCGGTCAGCGGCAGGCCACGGATCATGAAGATCTGCGCCTGGTTGGAGAAACCGGACGCCTGGCGCACGGAGGAATCGTTGAGCAGGACGTCGGCGACGTCCTCGGCCTGCTGATCCTGAATCAGTTGTTCAGTGTAGGACGCGGCGCTGAACGGCACGTCCATCATGTCCTGATTGCCCAACACGCCCAACTGACCGCCGCGAGCAACCTGACCACCGGCGTAAACCGGGGGCAGGGCGTCTGGCGTCGGGGCTTGTGCGTTGATGTTGACGTTGTCCAGCACCAACTCTTTGTTATCGCCTTCGGCGGCGTGAGCGGTAACGGTCAGGGAGCACAGCAGGGCAAGAAGCGTCGGGCGAAAAGGAACGCCGATTCGGGCTGGAGCGGGCATGTTTCGTACCTGGAGGCGCACGGCCGGTGAGAAAAAGTAAGGGCGGCGCGGAACTCCTTGCGCAAATGCGACTCCAGGTGCAAATGATAGATTTTCTCAGTAACGTTTTGCAATCAGTTTGTCATCACCCCTTCAAAACCCACATTCCTGTGTCTTCAAAACCCACATTCCTATGTAGGAGCTGCCGCAGGCTGCGATCTTTTGATCTGTTTTTTTAAAATCAAAATCAAAAGATCGCAGCCTGCGGCAGCTCCTACACGGATTGTGTATGGTGGTTCTGGCTTAGTGGACTGGATGGAGCAACATGCGATTACTCATGACCCTCGCCGCAGTGCTGACGCTCGCCGGTTGCGCGGGGCCGCGCAGCAGCGAACCGGTGCCGCGTGCCCCCGCCGAAGTGAAGGCCGAAATCGTCCGGCTGATGCCGGCGAAAACCCCTGACCGGCAAGGTTGGGCCACTGACATCTACGCCGCGTTTGCCGCGCAGAACATCAGCCCGACCACGCAGAATCTGTGCTCGGTGCTGGCGGTGGCTGAACAGGAATCGACCTTTCAGGCCGACCCCACGGTGCCCGGCCTGGGCAAGATCGCCCGCGACGAAATCGACCGCCGCGCCGGCAAAGTGCACATTCCCGGCCTGTTGGTCAGTGGCGCGCTGCAAGTGCGCTCAACCAATGGCAAGACCTACAGCGAACGCCTGAACGCGGCGCGCAGTGAAAAAGAACTCAGCGCGATTTTCGACGACTTCATCGGCAGGGTGCCCATGGGCCGTACGCTATTCGGTGGCTTCAACCCGGTACACACCGGCGGGCCGATGCAGGTCAGCATCGAGTTTGCCGAACAGCATGCCAAGGACTATCCGTACCCGGTGGACGGCACGATCCGTCACGAAGTGTTCAGCCGGCGCGGCGGCATGTATTTCGGCATCGCCCACTTGCTTGGCTATCCGGTGAGTTATCGCGAGCCGCTGTACCGGTTTGCCGACTTCAACGCCGGCTGGTACGCCAGTCGCAACGCGGCGTTTCAAAACGCGGTGAGCCGCGCCTCCGGTATTCCGCTGGCACTCGATGGCGACCTGATTCGCTACGACTCGATCATGCCCGGCAGCACCGAACTGGCGGTGCGCACCCTAGGCAAGTCATTGGGCATGCGCAACCCGACCATTCGCGATCAGTTGGAGAAGGGCAAAACCCTGGAGTTCGAAGAGACCAGACTCTATCAACGGGTGTTCGAATTGGCGGAGCAAGCGGAGGGGAAAAAACTGCCGCGCGCGGTGTTGCCGGGGATTGTGCTGCAAAGCCCGAAAATCACCCGAAAACTGACCACGGCGTGGTTCGCCAAGCGGGTGGACGAGCGCTACAAACGCTGCATGGACAAGGCGGGGTAAAGCCGCCAGACATAAAAAACCCGGCCAAGGGAGCCGGGTTTCTCTGGGGTGTTGCGCTTGCCGCCATGCATTCAGGCAACGCGACGTTCAAGCAGCCGATCCGAACCGCCCTCAGCAACGCGACGTTCTTGCAGACGATCCGAGCCACCTTCAGCAACGCGGCGTTCCAGCAAACGATCCGAACCACCTTCAGCGACGCGGCGTTCCAGCAAACGATCCGAACCACCTTCAGCCACACGGCTTTCAATCAGTTTGTCCGAACCGCCTTCAGCGATCATGGTATGCGCCGGGGTGGCGGCGAAAGCGTTGATGGCGAAGAGCGAAAAGGCGATACCGAGAAGAGTCTGGCGTTTCATGAGGGTGTGCTCCGGGGTGTTGTTGGTTGGTATGGAGCTGATGTTACGCCGGAGATTTTTTATGAGAACTTCATTGCCGTGATGGTAAACATCGACACCGATGATGGTTCATGTAGGGGGGATTACAGCACTTTGACGGCGCGGCCGATGGCCTGGATCGGCCCGGTCGGTTTGCCGATCGGCGAACCGTTGGTGCCTTCCAGCGTCAGCTCGAACAACTGGTTCGGTTGCAGCGGCGGCAGTTTGTCCAGTGGCACCGACAGCGCCTGCCCAGGCTTGACCAACCCCAGCGACACCGGCCCTTGCCAGCCATCGGCCTTGGTCCAGAACTCCAGCGCCTTGTCCGCCGGCACCTCAACCAGCCCCAGCGGAATCAACTGAATCTCACGGGAATTGCTCGCCTGGATCACCCACCCTGGCGCCTTGTCCTGCGGCGCGACCAGCACCACCAGATAGCTCGGTGTCGGCGTGGTCTGGGTCAGCAGAATCGTGCCCAGTATCAACGTTGCGGCCAAACCGACGGCGCTCAAACCGCGCCACAGTGGCAGCAGGTTCCACCATGAAGTTGTCGAAGGTTGCTGCGAGAGCCGATCAATGCTGCGTTCGATCCGTGGCCACAACAGCGCCGACGGTTGCTGCGACGGGACCAGATCCGTCAGCTCCAGCAAACGCCGTTCCCAGGCATCCACCGCCGTGCGCAATTCGGGTTCGTTTGGCAAGCGTCGTTGCACCTCGGTCCGCTGTTCCGGCGACAGTGTGCCGAGCACATATTCGCCAGCCAGTTGATCACGCTCCTGCGCTGATTCAGTGGTCATGCCATGCACTCCCGCAATGCGTTGAGGCTGCGTTTGATCCACGCTTTGACGGTGCCCAGCGGCGTGTCGAGACGTGCGGCAATCTGTGCGTGGCTATAGCCGTCGACATAGGCGTGAAGGATGCAATTGCGACGTTGTGGCTCAAGCTGTTCAAGGCAGCGATGGATGCGTGCCGAATGGGCCTGGGCGTCAAAACCATCGTCATCGCCAGGCGACTCATGCTCATCGCCAAGCGACGTCTCGCGGCCCTGATCGCGCAGCAGGTTCAACGCCAGATGCCGGGTCACGCTGAACATCCAGCCACGCGCCGAACCCCGCGCCGGATCGAACCCCGCCGCGCCGTTCCAGATCTTGATGAACGCCTCATGAACGATGTCCTCCGCCAGCGCCGAATCGCGCACCAGCCGCTTGGCCACGCCGAGCAGACGCGGGCCTTCCTGCACATACAAATCGCGCAGGGCCGCACGCTCGCCGCGCGCGCAGGCGGCGAGACGGGCTTCGTAATCAAACGTAGATTGGGCTAAAGACATGTCGTGCAATCTAGCTCACATTCCCCAAACATCCAGACAACCCATTCCCTGTAGGAGTGAGCCTGCTCGCGATAGCGGTGTGTCAGTCAAGAAATATGCCGGCTGACACTCCGCTATCGCGAGCAGGCTCACTCCTACAGGGGGTTAGGATAAGTCTGAGGGGTCAGTTCATGGCCCAGAAAATATAATCAGCCTGGTACTTCACCACTGCCTGCTGGCCCTTGTTCGCCGGCGTGCATTCACTGCCCGGCGCCACGCCGCCCTTAAGCGCAACACGCTGGATGTAACTCACGCCAGCCATCGCACCTTTACCCTCGGCAGGATTGGCCTTGACCAACTGATAGGGCAGGTTGCCCGGACTCGACGGCGCCACAGCCAGTTGCGTGCCGGTGACTTTCGAACCGTCCTTGGCCTGCCAGGTGGCTGGCGGGCCGAAGTAGGTGCCGACCTGCTTGCCGCTGCGATCATTGAGCACCGCTTTCGGACCGACGAAAGTCCACTCGGTCTGCCCGGGCGCATTAGCTTTGTCACGGCATTCGTAGGTGATTTCGCCGACGCCAGTGGTTTCCATCGCGATCTTGTGGCCATCCGGCACTTTGATCGCGTCGGGATAACTGCTTTGCGCGAAGGTCGTGACGCTGGCGGCGAGCAAACCGCTGAGGCAGATCAGTTGGGTGATGTTCATCAGTATGTTTCTCCAGAATGGGTAAACCGCTGACAGCCGAAGCGGGCTGTTACAAGGACTACCCATGACGGAGGCGTTTGGATGCACCGGCCAAAAAAAATAAACCCATCCCCCTGTAGGAGCTGCCGCAGGCTGCGATCTTTTGATCCCGTTTTTAACACCAACATCAAAAGATCGCAGCCTGCGGCAGCTCCTACAGGGATTCGGCGGTTTCCGTGATTTTGCGGGGGATCGCGAGGCTGGAGGCTTTCAGCAGTTCCTGGGTGTAGGGGTGCTGTGGTGCGGCGAAAATCTCGCGTGAAGAACCTTGCTCAACCACTTTGCCATCCTTGATCACCATCAAGTCATGCGCCAACGCATGCACCACCGCCAGGTCATGGCTGATAAACAAATAGGTCAGCCCATGTTTGATTTGTAGTTGCCGCAACAACTCCACCACCTGCTTCTGCACCGTACGGTCCAGCGCCGAGGTCGGTTCATCGAGCAGAATCAGCGCCGGTTCCAGCACCAGCGCGCGGGCGATGGAAATACGCTGGCGCTGGCCACCGGAAAATTCGTGGGGATAACGATGTCGGCTCTGTGGATCGAGGCCGACTTCCTCCAGCACCCGAATCACCGCCGCCTCCCGCTCGGCCTCGGTGCCAATGCCATGGGTCAGCAAGCCCTCGGCAATGATCTGCTGCACCGACATCCGTGGGCTGAGGCTGCCGAACGGATCCTGAAACACCACTTGGATCTGCCGGCGCAATGGCCGCATCAAACGCTGATTGAGCAGGCTCAATTGCTTGTTGCCGAAACGGATATTGCCCTCGGATTCGACCAGCCGCAGGATCGCTTGGCCCAGCGTCGATTTGCCCGAACCGGACTCGCCAACAATCCCTAATGTCTTGCCGCGTTGCAGGGTGAAACTGACGCCGTCGACCGCTTTGATGTACTCCTGCTGGCGGCTGAACAGCGCTTTGGGCAGGGGAAACCAGACCTTCAAATCATCGACTTCAAGCAGGTTGTGCTCGAACTTGCTCGGCACCGGAGCACCGCTCGGTTCCGCCTCAATCAACAACCGACTGTAAGGATGCTGCGGCGCGCGAAACAGCGTTTCGCAATCCGCCTGCTCGACGATCTCGCCGTGGCGCATCACGCACACCCGTTGCGCAATGCGCCGCACCAGATTGAGATCGTGGCTGATCAACAACAGCGACATGCCCAACCGCTGCTGCAACTCGATGAGCAACTCGAGGATCTTCTGCTGCACCGTGACATCCAGCGCCGTGGTTGGCTCATCAGCGATCAACAGCTCCGGCTCGTTGGCCAGCGCCATCGCAATCATCACCCGTTGCCGCTGACCGCCGGAAAGTTGATGCGGATAGGCTTTCAAGCGCTGCAAAGGCTGGCGAATACCGACCAGCTCCAACAACTGCAACGTCCGCTCACGGGCGGCGCGGCCCTTCAGACCTTTGTGAATTTCCAGCACTTCGCTGACCTGCCTTTCCACCGTGTGCAACGGGTTCAGCGAAGTCATCGGTTCCTGAAAAATCATCGCAATGCGATTGCCACGCAAGCCACGCATCTGCTGCTCGCTGGCGTGCAATAAGTCCACGCCGTTATAGCGGATCGCGCCGCTGCTGCTGACGTTCTTGCCCGGCAACAGACGTAGGATCGAATGCGCCGTCACCGACTTGCCCGAGCCGGATTCACCGACCAGCGCCAGGCATTCGCCCCGGCGAATATCGAGGTTCAAACCGTGCACCACTTGCTGCCCGGCGAAGGCGACGCGCAAGTCACGGATCTCGATCAAATTGTCTTGCATGTCAGCTCCTCGGATCAAAGGCATCTCGGCAGGCTTCACCGATGAAAACCAACAAAGACAAAATCAGCGCCAAGGCAAAAAACGCCGTCAGCCCCAGCCACGGTGCTTGCAGATTGCGCTTGGCCTGACCGATCAACTCACCCAGCGACGCAGTGCCGGCCGGCATACCGAAGCCAAGAAAATCCAGTGCAGTCAGCGTGGCAATCGCGCCGGTCAGAATGAACGGTAGGTAGGTGAGGGTGGATGTCATCGCGTTAGGCAGGATGTGCCGGCACATCAGTTCGTTATCAGTCAGGCCCAGCGCCCGCGCGGCTTTGACGTATTCGAGATTGCGCCCACGCAGAAACTCGGCGCGCACCACATCGACCAGCGCCAGCCAGGAAAACAGCGCCATGATCCCCAGCAACCACCAGAAACTCGGCGAGACGAACCCGGACAAAATGATCAGCAGGTACAGCACCGGCAGCCCCGACCAGATCTCCAGCACGCGTTGCCCGAGCAAATCGACCCAACCGCCGTAATAACCCTGCAACGCACCGGCAACGATGCCGATCAACGCACTGATGCCAGTGAGGATCAGCGCAAACAGGATCGAAATCCGCGTACCGAAAATCACCCGCGCCAACACGTCGCGCGCCTGATCATCGGTGCCCAGCCAGTTGCTCGATGACGGCGGACTCGGTGCCGGTTCGCTGAGGTCGTAATTGACCGTGTCGTAGCTGAATGGGATCGGCGGAAAGAGCATCCAGCCGCCCTGATCCTCAATCAGTTTGTGCACGTAACTGCTGGCGTAGTCCGGCTGAAATGGCAGCTCGCCGCCGAAATCGGTTTCCAGGTAATCAGTGAGGATCGGAAAGTAAAAGGCCTCGTGATAACGGATCACCAACGGCTTGTCGTTGGCGATCAATTCACCGCCCAGACAAATCAGGCACAGACCGATAAACAGCCACAGCGACCAGCGTCCGCGCCGGTTGGCCTTGAATTGCGCGACGCGGCGCTGGCCGAGAGGGGAGAGAGTGAACATCAGGCAGTCCTCGCCGAGAAGTCGATGCGCGGGTCGAGCAGGGTGTAGCAGAGGTCGCCGATCAGCTTGATCAACAGGCCGAACAGGGTGAACAGAAACAGCGCGCCGAACACCACCGGATAGTCGCGTGACACCGCTGCCTCGTAGCTCATGCGCCCGAGGCCGTCGAGGTTGAAGATGGTTTCGATCAGCAGGGAGCCAGCGAAGAACACCTCGATCAGCGCCGACGGCACACCGGCCACCACCAGCAGCATCGCATTGCGAAACACGTGGCCGTAGAGCACGCGCCTTTCGGTCAGACCCTTGGCCCGCGCGGTGGTCACGTACTGGCGGCTGATCTCGTTGAGGAAGCTGTTCTTGGTCAAAATCGTCAGCGTGGCGAAGCCGCCAATCACCAACGCGGTCACCGGCAACACCAAGTGCCAGAGGTAGTCGCCGACCTTGCCCAGCGTGCCAAGGCTGTCGAAGTTATCCGAGACCAGCCCTTGCACCGGAAACCAGTTGACGTAGCTGCCACCGGCGAACACCACGATCAGCAGAATCGCGAAAAGAAACGCCGGCATCGCATAGCCGATGATGATCGCCGTACTGCTCCAGACATCAAACGCACTGCCGTTTTTGATCGCTTTGCGAATGCCCAACGGGATCGAAATCAGGTAGGTGATCAACGTCGCCCACAAGCCCAGCGACAGCGATACCGGTAACTTCTGCACGATCAGATCGGTGACCTTGGCGCCGCGAAAAAAACTGCTGCCCAGATCCAGCTGCGCGTAGTTTTTCAGCATCAGCCACAGGCGTTCGTGCATGGGTTTGTCGAAGCCGTAATGATGTTTGATTTCCTCGATCAGCGCCGGGTCGAGGCCACGGCTGCTGCGACCCGCGCCGCCAATCGCGGCGACCTCGCCACCGCCACCCATGCTGTGCCCGCCGAAGCCTTGCAAACGCGCAATGGCCTGCTCCACCGGGCCACCCGGCGCGGCCTGCACGATAAGAAAATTCACCACCAGAATGCACAGCAGCGTGGGGATGATCAGCAGCAAACGTCGACTCAAATAACGCAACATGTCACTGGCCCCCCGCAAGCTGAGTGTGCATCTGTTGCGAGGTCAGCGCCTTGGCCGACACCTCCCACCAGGTATTGAGGCCTTCGTCGTAGGCCGGTTGCACGGCGGGCATGCCGAAGCGGTTCTGATACACCGTTGGCGTGCCTTTGGAGTAGTAGTTGGGAATCATGTAGTAACCCCATTGCAGCACCCGGTCGAGGGCGCGGGCGTAATGCACCATGGCTTCGCGGGTATTGGACTGGACCAGCCCGTCGATCAGTTGATCGACCGCCGGATTGGCCAGCACCATCGAGTTGGAGCTGCCGACTTGCGTGGCACTTTGCGAGGCGTAGAGGCTGTACAACTCGCGGCCGGGAGAGACGATCGGATCGCCGCTGCGCGGGAAACTGGTGACGATCATGTCGTAGTCGCGGGCGTTGAGGCGGTTGACGTATTGCGCCGAATCGATGCGCCGCAGATTGAGGGTGATGCCGATCTGCGCGAGGGTGCGTTTGAACGGCAGCAGCATGCGGTCGAAGCCGCCCTGACCGTCGAGAAAAGTGAACTCCAGCGGCTCGCCGGTAGCGTTGACCAGGCGATTGTGTTGCGGCGTCCAGCCGGCCTCGGCGAGCAGTTTCAGCGCTTGCAGTTGCTTGTCGCGGATGTAGCCGCTGCCATCGGTTTTTGGCGCCTCATACACGGTGCTGAAAACCTCGTCGGGAATCTGCCCGCGCAGCGGTTCGAGGATTTTCAACTCTTCGGCATCAGGTAGCGCGGTGGCGGCCATTTCGCTCTTTGGCCAGAAGCTGTTCTGGCGCACGTAGAAGCCGCGCATCATCTGTTTGTTGGTCCACTCGAAATCCCACAGCAGGCTGATCGCCTGACGCACGCGGCGATCCTCGAAGATCGGGTTTTGCAGGTTGAACACAAAGCCTTGGGCGGCGGTCGGTTTTTCCGGTGCCAGAATCGACTGCTGCAAGCGGCCGTCGCGCAACGCCGGACTGTCGTAACCGACCACGTAACCGGAGGAGGAAAACTCGCGGTTGTAGTCGAACGCGCCGGCCTGCAACAGCTGCCGAGCGACGTCGGTGTCGCCGTAGAAATTCACCGTGAGGCTGTCGAAGTTGTACATCCCGCGACTGACCGGCAGGTCCTTGCCCCACCAGTCCGGATCGCGCTGGAAACTGATGCTGCGCCCGGCGTCGACCTTGCTCACCCGGTACGGGCCGCTGCCCAGTGGTGGCTCGAAACCGCCGCCATTGGCGAAGTCGCGGGTTTTCCACCAGTGTTCGGGGACCACGCGCATCGTCGCCAGATCCAGCGCGAGGGTGCGGTTGAGGTTGTTCTTGAAGGTGAAACGTACCTGGCGTGGGCCTTCGATCAGCACGTCCTGAACGTCGGCGTATTGCTGGCGATAACTCAGGCTGCCCTTGGTCATCAGCAGGTTGTACGTGTAGCGCACGTCTTCGGCGGTGATCGGCGTACCGTCGGCGAAACGTGCTTTTGGATTGAGGGTGAAGCGCACCCACAGTCCATCGGGGTCGCGCTCGATCTGTTGCGCGACCAGTGCGTAAACGGTGTAGGGCTCGTCAAGCGAACGGAACGCCAATGGCGAATACACCCAGTCGTTGACTTGCACCACCGAGATGCCCTGATCGGCGTATGGGCTGATGTAGTTGTACTGGCCGATTTCCATCGACGCACGACTGAGCGAACCACCCTTGGGCGCGTGCGGATCGACGAAATCGAAATGCTGGAAGTTCGCCGGATACTTCGGCGCCTCGCCGTACACCGTCAGCGCATAACTGCCAGCGGCCAGCGCCGAGGTGCCGGTGCACAGCAGCGCACTGCCGAGCAGCAGGCCAGTCATGTTGCGCAAAAAACTCATGCAATCACTCCTCAAAATCCCTGAAAGTCCACGGACCCAATGTGGGAGCGAGCCTGCTCGCGAAGGCGTCTTGTCAGCCGACATCTCTCTTGCTGATCCACCGCTTTCGCGAGCAGGCTCGCTCCCACAGGGGGAGATGTGTTCTGTTTCTGGTTAGAAGTGGTACGTCATGCGCGCAAACAAAGTGCGGCCCAGTGGGTCGGTGTAGCGCGGGTCATAACCGCTCTGGAAGTTGTAGGCCTGGTTGGAGAACGGCGGGTTGCGGTCGAACATGTTCTTCATCCCGGCATCGACATCCAGCACCTTGTCGAAGGTGTAGCCGGCCGACAGGTCCCACACCGAATACGACGCCACGGTCGCGTGAGTATCGCGGTCGTAGTCGTTGTAGCCGGTGGTGAAGCGGTTGGTCAGCGACGCCCGTGCCGCACCGAAGGTCCAGCTGCCGGTGAGGTTGTGTTTCCAGCGCGCAATTACGCCGTCACCGCGGAAGTCGCCAACCTTGTCGGTGAACGGGCCTTTGATGGTGCTCTGGAAGTCGTACTCGTCGACATAGGTGCCTTGCAGCCCCAGCCCGAACTGACCGTACGGCGTGTTCGGGAAGCGATAGTCGAGCGACACATCGACACCGTTGGTTTCGACGATGCCGAGGTTGGCGTTGCCGGTAACGATGTAATTGAGCGTGCCGTCGGCGTTGCGCACGAAGCGGTCCGGGTAGGAGCCGGCCTGATCAAACACGGTGGATTCCGGGAACGGCTGGATCTGGTTGGAGATGTGAATCCACCAGAAATCGAGACCGACCGAGAGGTTGTTGACCGGCTGATAAACGAAGCCCAGGGTCACGTTACGCGCCTTCTCCGGGGCCAGATCTTCGTTGCCGCCAATCTGATTGAGGAACTGCTGACCGCAATCACGTCCGCCGTTGCCGCCCGGTTGCACGACGCCGCCGGTACACAGCACCGGGTCGTTGTAGAAGCCCTGAGTGAAGGTGATGCTGCGCGGCGAATACAGCTCGTACAGCGACGGCGCACGGAAACCTTCGCTGTAGGCGCCGCGCACCACCAGCTCTTTCAGCGGCTGATAACGGAACGAGTATTTCGGGTTGGTGGTGCTGCCGAAGTCGCTGTATTTGTCGTGGCGCACGGCGGCGGACAGTTCGAGGCTATCGAGCACCGGCACGTTGATTTCCGCATACGCGGCTTTGACGCTGCGGTCGCCCTCGACACTGCCGTTGGGATCGATGCCGAGGCTTTGGATGTCGCCGGCAAACGGCGAGAAATCCTGATGGAATTTCTCTTTGCGGTACTCGCCACCCAGCGCCAGACCGGACGGGCCGGCACCGAACCAGTCGCCGATCTCGCGACTGATGCGCCCGTCGAAACCGGCGACCCGGCCGACGGCGGTGGAGTAGGCGCCGTGGTACGCGGCATCGTCGATGTACTGCTGACCGGCCGCCGACTGCGCGCCGAACGGGTTGAGCAAGCCGCTGGCCAGACCGGCAATCATCGCCTGATCGCTGACATAACCATTGGTGACGCTGGAGACAATCTTGTTCTGGTTGTACGAGGCGCCGACGTTGTAATCCCAGCCGCCGACCAGGCCGTCGAAGCTCAGCAGAAAGCGCTGGCTGGTGTTCTGGTCTTTCGATTCACGAGGGCCAGCAGCGGTTTCGCGCCAGTTGACGTCGACCGGTTGCGTCGGGTCGAGGGCAAAACCGGTCGGGCCCGGTGTGATGCCGTTGCCGGGGTAGTAGGGCGACGAGCCATCGAGGCTCAAACCGGTCAACGGCGCCGGGCCGACAGCGGTGGCGTTGTTGTTGCGTGACCAGAAGTATTCGAGATTGACGTTGTGATCGTCGGCCAGTTTGCCGGTGGTCTTGCCGAAGAACGAGGTCTTCTCGGTTTGCGGAAGCAGGTCGATGAATTCGCGGGTACTGAAACGGCACAAACCGTCGCGCGCTACCAGGTTCGGGCCGTTGCAATTGCTGTTGGCCAGCGGGTTGGTGGCGTTGCCGTTCTGGCTGTAGTTGCCGGGGAACGCGGTGCCGGAGGTTTGATCCAGGCCACGACCGGGATCGTAGTCGCGGGCGAAGGAGCGGTCGTTGGCGTCGAGGTTCTGCTGCTTGTTGTAGTTGAACACGCCGAGGACGTTGAAGCGGTCCTCCTCCAGATCACCGTAGCCCCAACTGGCGCTCATGTCCTTGGTCGCGCCGCCGCCGCTGTGGGTCGGGGTTTCGCCGCCGAGGGTCAACTGGCCGTCGGTCATGGATTTCTTGGTGATGAAGTTGATCACACCGCCAATGGCGTCGGTGCCGTACAGCGCGGAGGCGCCGTCGCGCAGCACTTCGACGCGCTCGATGGCGGCAAACGGGATCATGTTCAGATCCACCGCGCCGCCGGCCGAGTTGGTACCCGACAAGGCGTTGTTGGCCAGGCGTCGGCCGTTGAGCAACACCAGCGTCTTGTTCGCGCCGATGCCGCGCATGTCGGCGAACGAGGCGCCGCCCGTGGCTGCGCCGACCGAGCCGGCGCTGTTGTTCAGCGACTGGCTGCCGGTGATGCGCTGCACCAGTTCGGCGGTGGTGGTCACGCCCTGTTTGCGCAGCTCGTCAGCCTTGAGAATGGTGATCGGCACGGCGGTTTCCGCATCGACCCGGCGAATCGCCGAACCCGTCACTTCGACCCGTTGCAGTTGCGTGGTCGGCGCAACCACTGCCGCCGCAGCGGGCACGGCGGCGTTGTCGTCCTCGGCTGCTTGCACAGTCCCGGCGCCCATGCCCATGGCCACCAAATAAAACGGAACAAAACGGTGGCGAGAAATCGTTGCCACCAAAGGTTTGAGCGTGAAGCGTGGAGTGTTCATCAGCATGGTTATTTCCGACTTTTCAGACGTTATCGAATTGGCCTTGTGAGCCCCTCATTGCTCCGCTTTCGGTGATACCGCGTGCGGAAAACCACTTTCTTCAAGCAAGCCGGTCCCCTCCGAAGACGCCTGGCGTTTTTTCGGTCGGCTGGTTGCGACGGGATTCAGCGAACGGTGGCGGGCGCGTCTTTCACTGCGCGCCCGGCACCGCACTCAGTGGGTGGTCATCACCGAAATCTTGGTGATGCCCGAGCGTTCGATGGACGCCATGGCTTTAGCGACCTGGCCGTAATTGACGGCGGAATCGGCCTGCAGCTGCACGCGCACCTCGCTGTCCTTGGCCTTGACCTCCTTGAGGCTGGCTTCCAGCGATTCCGGGGCCAGTTCGGTCTTGGCCAGATAAAACTTGCCGTCCTGATCGACGCTGACCACCACCGGATCCTTTTTCTCGGCGGGGGCGACGGCGTCGGTTTTCGGCAGGTTGACCTTAATCGCGTTGGTCATCAGCGGCGCGGTGACGATGAACACCACCAGCAGCACGAGCATCACATCGACCAGCGGCGTGACGTTCATTTCGCTGAGCACTTCATCGCTGTCTTGAGTAGAGAACGACATCAGCTGGCCTCCCGCACGGCGGCTGTGGTTTTGCTGGCGATGGCCTGACGACTGATAGAAAACGCGCTGCGCGAGGCAAGGGCGTCGAAGTCATGGGCGAAGTCGTCCATGTCCGCCGAGGCGAGTTTCAGGCGACGCAGGAAGAAGTTGTAAATCAGCACCGCCGGCACCGCGACGGCGATACCCACGCCTGTGGCGATCAGTGCGTGACCGATAGGGCCGGCAACCGCTTCAAGGCTGGCCGAACCGGTTTCGCCGATGCTTTTCAGCGCTTCCATGATTCCCCACACGGTGCCGAACAAACCAATGAACGGCGCGGTGCTGCCGATACTGGCGAGGATCGCCTGGCCGTTTTCCAGCGAGCGGCGTTCTTTCTGGATCTGCTGACGGAGGTTGCGTTCCAGGCGATCCGAACGGTTGATGGTGTGCGCCAGTTGTTGCGTGGTGCGCGGCGAGTCTTCTACCAATAGCGCCTCGAAACCGCTGCTGGCGATGCGCGCCAGTGCGCCCGGATACTGGCTGGCGTGTTCGGCGGCGGTGAGCAGATCCGGCGCACCCCAGAAGGCTTTAGTGAATTGTTTGTTCTGGGTTTTCTGCCGCAAGTACTGCGCCGACTTGACCAGCAGAATCGCCCAGCTGACCACGGAAAACAGCACCAGACCCCAGAGCACGCCGGGGACAATCATCGAAGACAAATCGTTCATGGTGATACCTCGCTTGCGTTATTCGGTTGTGCGTTGATTGAGCGTTCGGTTATTGCGGCAATTTGAAATCGATGGTCTGCGTGGCGAAGCCGTCAATCGGCGTGTCACCGCGTTTGGCCGGGATGAATTTCCAGTTCTTCACGGCGGCGACAGCGGCGTCATCCAGTTGCGGTTTGCCGCTGGATTTGCTCACCGTCACCGAGCCGGCGCGACCGTTGGCCAGCACCTGAATGCGCAGCACCACGCTGCCTTCCCAGTTGCGCCGCAGCGCCAGCGACGGGTATTCCGGCGGCGGGTTGCCGAGGCTGGCGAGACCGGAAACGGCTGCCGATTCCTTGACCGGACCGGGCGCGGCGGCAGGTGCCGGCGGTGCGCTCGGGGTGGCCGGCGCAGCGGGAGCGGCCGCTTGGGTCGGGGCGGGCGGGGCTTTCGGCGGCTCGGCCTTTTTCACCGGCTTCGGCTTCTCGACCGGTTTCGGTTTTTCGATCGGCTTGGGTTTCTCCACCGGTTTGGGTGGTGGCTTGACCGCGTCCTCGTCCTCCACCGGTTGTTCCGGTTCCGGCGGGGGAGGTGGCGGTGGTGGTGGCTCGGGCGTGGGCGGTGCCGGTGGCGTCGGGCTGGTCAGCTCGACGGTCATTTCCGGAATCTGCGGCGGCGTCGGCAGTGGCTCGGTTCGCGATTGCTGGAGAAACCACCAGGCGCCGCCATGTATCAGCGCCGACACAGCCACCAACAACACCATCTGATGTTTATTCAAACCACCGGGTTGCGAGGTATTGGCTGTAAACGCCGGCCTGCCCGGGGGCGGCGGGATTGGCGCTTCCCGCAACGGCCCCGGCAGGGTTCTGTGCTTTACCGCATCGTTCATTAAAGCTCCCTCGGGTTGATGAAGGGCAATAAGGTGCCGTCCGAACATGTGGGGGATGTTCGAGTGGGTGGGTGCAACTTTCTTCAAGGTGTGCAGAAGCCGATAGTTGAACTATCCGGTTAACAAGGCTCGTGCAAACTTACTGGCTTAGCGCCATCGACTTCGTCTGTTCATTACCCATTCCCTGGTGTTGTTCTATATGTAGGAGCTGCCGCAGGCTGCGATCTTTTGATCTGTTTTTAAAGATCAATATCAAGATCAACAGATCGCAGCCTGCGGCAGCTCCTACAGGGGGTGTTCGGTTTGTATTTAGCAACCGCTGTGCCAAATGTTGCTGGAATGCAGGTGGATTATTTCATTGATGTTACCCATGTCGCATTTATATAAGTTTTGTTGGCTGGGCTGTTTATCTTCGGCGCATACAATCCCGTTGCCCCTTGCTCAGGGGCTTTTTCATGGGCGAGTCAGGCCGGGCGCAATATCAGGCTGATCAGCGAGATAGAGCGGCTGCTCTCTTGTCAGTGCGGGCACTTGCTGGTGCATGGCGGACTGATTTGGTGCGGGTCAATGTTTTAGCGGGTCACAGGCACTGTTCCTTGTTCTTGTTTGAATGAAATCAATAGTTGGATGTTTGCTTAGTTACAGTCGTCGGTGCGTTTTTGGTGCAAATATAAATCAGCCGAAGTTATTGTCTGACAATCCGGCTGAGTGCTGGTTAATACATGGCTCGCGCAATGTAATTCAGCATTGTATTTAAAAAATAAATAACACTGTGCGTTCGGCGAATAACTCATCGCCAAGCACAGTGGTTGTTCGTTGGATTCAGGTAATACAGTAAGCGCGCTGGTGGCCGGTGCTGTTCAGGTGAACTCGGCTATTGGCGTAAAGGGATGCAAAGGCAGTGATGCGGCAGAACGATTGAAGATTCACGCGGTGAACTCCTTGTTGCCAGCTCGGACACACGAACTTTTGGTTCGGCATCGCACCTTACAAGAACGCGGATAGCGTTCGATGATTGCTCTTGGTGCGGGATAGGCACCCTGAGCGCTGTTTTGCGAAGATTGAATTCGCAAGTCGCGAGTGCATGGGAGAATCGTGCCAAAACCGATACAACTGCTGACAAACTTGCTCTTGTGGCGAGGGAGCTAGCTCCCGCTGGGCTGCGAAGCAGACCTGATCCGTGCAAATGCACTACAACTGATACACCGCCGTGTCTGATTTTATGACGGCTGTGCAGCCAAGCGCGAGCAAGCTCCCTCGTCACAGGGGATGAGTCACCAACAGGAGGGGGAGATATGTATCAGCTCTACGGACATCGCAATTCAGGCGCGGCCGCCATCGAAGCGGCGCTGGAGTTGTGCCAGATCGCTTACCGCTTCATCGATATCGAGGCCAGCGCGGAAGCCGCTGAAGACTTGGCCACACTCAACCCGCTGAAACAGATCCCGACCCTGCAATTGCCCGACGGCAGTGCGATTACCGAGAGCGCGGCGATTCTGATTCATCTGGGCCTGGCGTTTCCGGCATCCGGTTTGCTGCCGTCCGATGCTGCCGATCGCGATCAGGCGATTCGCGGCATGGTCTACATCGTCAGCAATTGCTACGCCGCTATCGGTGTTGTCGATTACCCCGAGCGCTGGCTGCTGATGCCTGACGAAGCCTCGCGGCAGAACCTGATGGCCGGCGCGCGGGAGCGTTTGCACTGGAGTTGGGAGGTGTTTGCCGACCAGTTTTCCGCCGAGTTGTACCTGGATGACGAAACACCGGGGGCGCTGGATGTGTTGGCGGCAGTGGTGACGCGCTGGGCGGGTAGCCGCGAGCATTTGCGTCAGACACGGCCGGGGTTTTATGCGTGGTTGCAGAGGATTGACCGGCATCCGGTGCTGGCGCCGGTGTTCGCCCGGCATTGGCCAGCCTGAACGACGCAGAGCGTCACAAGAGGCATTCCCACGCAGAGCGTGGGAACGATCTCGGTAAAGAAGGGTTATTCCCCGCGGATGTACTGCTCCAGCTGTTTGATCAGCTCGGCCTGCTCGGCAATCGCTTCCTTGACCAGGTCGCCGATCGACAGCAGGCCGATCAGCTTGCCGTCCTCTACTACCGGCAAGTGCCGCAGGCGTTTGTCGGACATGATGCCCAGGCAGGTGTCGACGGTTTGATGGGTGTCGACGGTGATCACGTTCGCCACCATGATGTCGCGCACCGGAGTGCCCACGGATGAGCGACCATGCAGCACCAGTTTGCGTGCGTAGTCGCGCTCGCTGATGATGCCGACCACTTTATCGTCTTCGACCACCAGCAAGGCACCGACGTTTTTCTCGGCCATCTTCATCAGCGCTTCGAGCACCATGTGATCAGGCTTGATCTGGTGCACTTCCTGATTTTTCTGATCTTTGAGCTTGAGCAGTTGGGCGACGGTCTTCATGGCGGTTACTCAGGTGTTGTCGTTGTTATCCAAGCATCGTAGACGCAAGCGCGCAGGGCAAGGTGGCAAAGCGGCAGATAACACGCAAAAAACGTCATTTCCAAACAAAATGCCCATCACCCGATGAAAGATGAATCCCCTCGCCACAGATAAATCCCCTCATCCCAGATAAACCCCCTCATCCCAGATAAACCCTCTCATTACAGATAAATCCCCTCATCACAGATAAATCCACTCACCACAGATAAATCGCTACTACAAAGTATTCCAAACTGAAAACGCGGGCGCTGGAAGGGCAGCGTAGAATGCCGTTCTGTTTCAATACCCGAGGTTGCAGTGGTGGATTTACCGCAGGGCTTCGTCCTGACCCGGCATTGGCGCGATACGCCGGCCGGCACCGAAGTCGAGTTCTGGCTGGCGACCGACGCCGGGCCGCGCCGTGTGCGCTTGCCGCATCAACCGTCGGTGGCGTTTATCCCTGCCGAACAGCGCGCCGTGGCCGAACGTCTGCTGCACGATGAAAAAAACGTCGAACTGCGCCCGCTGGCCCTGCAGGATTTCGAACATCGTCCGGTACTCGGCTTGTATTGCCAGCAGCACGGCCAGTTGATGCGCCTGGAAACCGCGCTCAACCGCGTTGGCGTCGACGTCTATGAAGCCGACGTGCGCCCGCCGGAACGCTACCTGATGGAGCGTTTCATCACCGCGCCGGTGTACTTCAGCGGCACCGCCGATGCCGACGGCGTCCTGCGCAACGCTCACCTCAAACCTGCACCCGATTACCGACCGAAACTGCGCCTGGTCTCGCTCGACATCGAAACCACCGAAACCGGCGAGTTGTATTCCATCGCCCTCGAAGGTTGCGGCGAGCGTCAGGTGTACATGCTCGGCGCGCCGAACGGCGACGCCAGCATTGTCGATTTCGACCTCGAGTACTGCGACTCGCGCACCGTCATCCTGAAGAAACTCAACGACTGGTTCGCGCAGCATGATCCCGACGCGATCATCGGCTGGAACGTCGTGCAGTTCGACCTGCGCATCCTCCACGAACACGCCCGGCGCCTCGGCGTACCGCTGAAAATCGGCCGTGGCGGTGCAGAAATGCAATGGCGCGAACACGGTAGCCGCAATCACTATTTCGCCTCGGCGGCGGGGCGGCTGATCATCGACGGCATCGAGTCGTTGCGTTCGGCAACCTGGAGTTTTCCCTCGTTCAGTCTGGAAAACGTCGCGCAGACCTTGCTTGGCGAAGGCAAGTCGATCGACAACCCGTACCAGCGCATGGACGAAATCAACCGCATGTTCGCCGAGGACAAACCGGCGCTGGCCAAGTACAACCTCAAGGACTGCGAACTGGTCACGCGGATTTTCGCCAAGACCGAACTGCTGACGTTTTTGCTGGAACGCGCCAGTGTCACCGGATTGCCGGCCGATCGCAGCGGGGGTTCAGTCGCGGCGTTCACCCATTTGTACATGCCCTTGATGCACCGCAAGGGCTTCGTTGCGCCGAACCTCGGGACCAATCCGCCGCAGGCCAGCCCTGGCGGTTTTGTCATGGACTCGCAACCGGGGCTGTACGAATCGGTGCTGGTGCTCGACTACAAGAGCCTGTATCCGTCGATCATCCGCACCTTTTTGATCGACCCGGTCGGGCTGATCGAAGGCTTGCAGCATCCCGATGACGCCGACTCGGTGCCGGGCTTTCGTGGCGCAAGGTTCTCGCGCACTCGCCATTGCCTGCCGTCGATCGTTTCGCGGGTTGCCGAGGGCCGCGAGACCGCCAAGCGCGAACACAACGCGCCGCTGTCGCAAGCGCTGAAGATCATCATGAACGCTTTCTACGGCGTACTCGGTTCCAGTGGCTGCCGCTTCTTCGATACGCGGCTGGCCTCATCGATCACCCTGCGCGGCCACGAAATCATGCTGCGCACGCGCAAACTGATCGAAGAGCAGGGCCACGCGGTGATCTATGGCGATACCGACTCGACTTTCGTCTGGCTGCGCCGCGCGCACGGGCAGGAAGAGGCGGCGCAGATCGGCCATGCGCTGGTCCAGCACGTCAACGATTGGTGGCGCGCGCATGTGCGCGAGGAATACGGCCTGGAGAGCGCCCTCGAACTGCAGTTTGAAATTCACTACAAACGCTTCCTGATGCCGACCATTCGCGGTGCGGAGGAGGGCAGCAAGAAGCGCTACGCCGGCCTTGTCACCCGCGCCGACGGTAGCGATGAAATGGTCTACAAAGGCCTCGAAACCGTGCGCACCGACTGGTCGCCGCTGGCCCGGCAATTTCAGCAGGAACTGTACGAGCGGATCTTCCAGCGCAAGCCATATCAGGAGTATGTGCGCGACTACGTGCGCAAAACCCTCGCCGGCGAGTTCGACGATCGACTGGTCTACCGCAAACGACTGCGCCGCACCCTCGATGATTACGAGCGCAATGTGCCGCCGCACGTGCGTGCGGCGCGCCTGGCCGACGATTACAACGCGCAGCAGGGCCGTCCGCGGCAATACCAGAACGGTGGCTGGATCAGTTACGTCATCACCCTGGCCGGTCCGGAGCCGCTGGAAGTGCGCCGCGCCGGCATCGATTACGACCACTACATCAGCCGGCAGCTGCAACCGGTGGCGGACGCGATTCTGCCGTTTGTCGACGACGACTTCTCAACCCTGATCGGTGGGCAACTGGGCCTGTTTTGAGTCGAGCAACTGCAACGTCCACTCATCGAGGATGCCGTGAAAGTAGCGCTCGAGTGCCTGACTGAACACGCTGTCTTCAGCGTCAAACTGGGCGAACAGGGTCATCGAGGAATGAAACTTCAGGTCATCGGGATGGCCGAAAATTTCCGCAATCGAGCGCTGTCGCACCTTCAGCACTAACTGCGTGCAAGTCCGCAGCCGCGCACCGAGCAGTTCATGGGCGAGATAGGCCCGGGCTTCCTCGGCGGAACCGATGGCGAAGCGCCGGGACATTTCACTGCCGCCAAGCCCGGCGAGTTGCGGAAAGACAAACCACATCCAGTGGCTGCGCTTGCGCCCTTCGTCGAGCTCGCGTTGCACGCGTTCGAACACCGGGTCCTGGGCCTGGACAAAACGTTGCAGGTTGAACGGGTCGTACTGATCAGTGCTTCTCATCGCAAAGCCCGCCAGTCGGCAGCGGCTCAGACCATGGCCAGCCGCTGCTTGCGTTGTGGCGCTTGAAACGCCTGGTCCAGCGCCGCCAGATCCCCGGCTTCCAGTTGCAGCTGCGCCGCTTGTGCATTGAGTTGCACGTGTTCGGGTCGCACAGCCTTGGGAATCGCAATCACACCATCCTGACGCAGAATCCACGCCAGCGAAACCTGCGCGGGGGTCACACCGTGACGAGCGGCAATTTGATTCAGCACAGGTTCAGCCAGCATCGCGCCGCCCTGGCCGATCGGACAGTAAGCCATCAGTGGCATCTGTTGCCGTTGGCACCACGGCAGCAGATCGAATTCGATGCCGCGCTCTTCGAGGTTGTACAGCACCTGATTGGTCGCGCAGGCCGAACTGGACAGTTCTTCGAGGTCATCGACATCGAAATTCGACACGCCCCAGCGGCCGATTTTGCCCTCCTCGCGCAGGCGTTCGAAGGCTTCGACGGTTTCTTCCAAGGGATACTGGCCGCGCCAGTGCAGCAGATAGAGGTCGATGTAATCGGTGTCGAGCCGGCGCAGGCTGCGCTCGCAGGCTTGCGGGATGCCTTTGCGGCTGGCGTTGTGCGGGTAGACCTTGCTGACCAGAAATACCTGGTCGCGAATACCGGCGATGGCTTCGCCGACCACGCTTTCGGCACCGCCCTCGGCATACATTTCGGCGCTGTCGATCAGGCTCATGCCCAGTTCGATACCGGTACGCAGCGCCGCCACTTCACGCTTGTGCGCCGAACGGTCTTCGCCCATGCGCCAGGTGCCCTGGCCAATCACCGGCACCTGCACGCCGGCCAATTCGAGGGTACGCATGCAAACCTCCTTGCTGAATGTGTCGATACCTTTTAGTGGGCAGCAGGATAGCTCAGGGGTTCAAAAAGCAAAAAAGATCGCAGCGTGCCGCAGCTCCTACAGTTGTTCGTTCGCCTGTAGGAGCTGCGGCACGCTGCGATCTTTTGATCTGCGCTGTTTTACTTGGCAGAAAACTTCAACACCACGCTGTGGCTGTAAGTCTGCCCCGGATCCAGGCGCGTACTCGGGAAGTTCGGCTGATTCGGCGAGTCCGGATAGTGCTGGGTCTCGAGGGTAAACGCGCCCCAGTGCGGATAGACCTTGCCGCCCTTGCCCTTGACCGTGCCGTCGAGGAAGTTGCTGGTATAGAACTGCACGCCCGGTTCTGTGGTGAACAACTGCAGATGGCGTCCCGACTGCGGATCACTGACCTCAGTAGCCACTTTGCTGAGATCACCCTTGGTGTCCAGCGCCCAGTTGAAGTCGAAGCCACCCTGTTTCGGCTCGGCAAATTTCAGTTGTGGATGATCAGCCTTGATGTGCGTACCAATCGCCGTCGGTTTGCTGAAATCCATTGGCGTGCCGGCCACTGGCGCCAGTTCGCCGGTCGGGATCAACTTGGCGGTGACGGGGGTGTAATGGCTGGCGTGCAGGGTGGCGACCTGTTTGAGGATATCGCCATTGCCGGCGCCGGCGAGGTTGAAGTAGCTGTGGTTGGTCAGGTTGAGCACCGTCGGTTTGTCGGTGCTGGCCTTGTAATCGATGCGCAACTCGTTGTTGTCGGTGAGGCGATAGGTGACTTCGGTGGTGAGATTGCCGGGGAAGCCCATTTCACTGTCCACCGACAGATAAGTCAGGGTCACGCCGACCGAATCCTTGTCCTTGGTTTCTTCGGCTTTCCAGACCTTCTTGTCGAAGCCCAGGGTGCCGCCATGCAAGGCGTTGGATTTGTCATTCTGTGGCACTTGATAGCGCTTGCCGTCGAGTTCGAACGCGCCGTCGGCGAGGCGATTGCCGAAACGGCCAATGGTCGCGCCGAAATACGCGGTACCTTTCTGATAGCCCTGGACATCGTCGAAACCGAGGACGACGTCATCGAACTTGCCGTGCTTGTCGGCCACTTTCAGCGATTGCAGGGTTGCGCCGTAGGTAATGACGGTGGCCTGCATACCGTGGCTGTTGCGCAGGATGTATTGCTCGACGGGCGTGCCGTCATTGGTTTTGCCGAAGGCTTTGTGTTCGGCGGTCAGGCCGGCGGCGTTGGCGGAGAGGGTGGCGATCATCAGGGACAGTCCGAGGCCGGAGAGCAGGTGACGGGATTGAAGCATGGTTGACCTTCCTTTTTGTTGTTGTTTTCAAACTACCGCTGACCCCTGTGTAGGAGCTGCCGAAGGCTACGATCTTTTGATCTGGCATTAAAAATCAAAGTCAAAAGATCGCAGCCTTCGTCAGCTCCTACAGGGCAACTAGTCATGCTATTTACGTTTTCAGTGAAAATTTATAGTTGATTAATCGTTTATTTCAACAATAAAGACGGACTAATTGCTTTCAGAGAAAGCGCCGGAGGTCGGCTGGTGACGCGCACCACTGCACTTTTTCACGATCGGCGGCTCTATCCATGGCCAGGATGCGGTGACTCCCGCCGCACAGGAATGTGCCTGTTCGAGAATTCATGCCGAGAGCTTTTGCCCTGATCGCCGATTTTTTCCGTCGCCCGTGCCTGTTGCTCGCCTGCTTGTCGTCGCTGTTGTTCAGCGGTTGCAGCCATCAGGACGGCAACGGTTTCTTCAACCAGATTCGTGAAGGTCAACCGCAGGAATTCCTGCAGACCAGCGTCGATCGCATGGCCACTTTGGCGATGCGCGACAACCTCAGCAGCCTTTATCGGTTGATGGGCAAGCTCTACCTGCGCAATCCGGATGAGCTGCGCAAGTCGGGTTTCCTCAATATTCATGCCGCCGTGAAACAGGTGCGGCTGGCCATCGAGCAGCAACAGCCGTTGCCGGTGCTGGGCGGGCGCAAAGATCTCGCGGCGCTCAGTTACGCAATGAGCCCGGAGTTTCTCGGTGACCGCGTCGGCGCGTTCATCTATGCGATCGGCAGCATGCTGGTCACTGCCCACGGCAATCGCGTCGAGTTCTACATGACCGATGCGATCAACCCGACCTTCGTCCATAACGCGGCGCGCAACATCGAAAAAGCCACGTGGATTCTGTCGCAGCGGCAGAACAAGGAAGGTCAGCCGCTGCTGTTTTCCAATGAGATTTCGGAGGAGGGCAGCAACCTCAGTTTTGCCACCGAATTCGGCAAAATCGTCGCGCGCCTGGATCTGCTGACGCAAATGCTCGATGAGCGCTACCGGCGCATCGGCCTGAATTACGCGCAGAGCCTGCTATTCCTGAATTTCCTGCCCGTCCAGTAACCGCCACGATGGCTGTAAATACCTGCCCGTGCAGGAGCTGCCGAAGGCTGCGATCTTTTGATCTTTTTTACGATCAACGTCAAAAGATCGCAGCCTTCGGCAGCTCCTACAGGGTAGAGTGGCGGTCGGATTTTTTGTATACAATCCTTCGTCAACTTTGACTCAAAGGGAGCCGCACCCGTCATGACCGACCCCGCAAGCGCTGATTTCACTCGCGTTGATCGCACTGTTCGTGCGGACAAACTGCCTTACGCCGCGTTGCTGGCGTTCGCCATGACCGGGTTCATCGCCATCCTCACCGAAACCCTGCCAGCCGGGCTGCTGCCGCAAATCGGCGCCGGGCTCAACGTCAGCGAAGTGCTTGCCGGGCAACTGGTCACCCTGTATGCGCTGGGTTCGATTGTCGCGGCGATTCCGCTGACCGTGGCCACGCGCGGCTGGCCACGGCGACGGGTGCTGTTGATGACGGTCGGTGGTTTTCTGGTTTTCAACACCATCACCACGTTCTCCAGCCACTACGGCTTGACGCTGGCCTCGCGCTTTCTTGCCGGGATGGCGGCGGGGCTGTCGTGGGGGATCATGGCCGGCTATGCGCGCGGGATCGTGCCGGTGCATCAACAGGGGCGAGCGCTGGCGATTGCCATGCTCGGCACGCCGGTGGCGTTGTCGCTGGGGACGCCGGCGGGAACCTGGCTGGGTAATCTGATCGGCTGGCGTGCGTCGTTCGGGATCATGTCGGCGCTGGCACTGGTGCTGGCCGCGTGGATCGTCATCGCCGTGCCGGATCGTCCGGGGCAGGCCAGTGACGAACGTCTGCCCTTGCTCGAATCCTTGCGCCTGCCGGGCGTGCGGCCGGTGCTGTTCGTGGTGCTGACGTGGATGCTCGGGCACAACATTCTCTACACCTACATCGCGCCATTTCTGATGCAGGCCGGACTGGCCGAGCGCGTTGACCTGGTGCTGCTGGTGTTCGGCCTGTGTTCGCTGGTGGGGATCTGGATCATTGGCATGCTGGTGGATCGCTGGTTGCGCTGGCTGACGCTGATCAGCCTCGCGGTGTTTGCGCTGACGGCACTGGTATTGGCGCTCGCCGCCCCGTCGGCCGGGATCATCTACGCCTGCATGGCCGTGTGGGGCTTATCGTTTGGCGGCTCGGCAACCCTGTTGCTGACCTCGGCAGCAGACTCGGCAGGTGATCACGTCGACGTGGTACAGGCGATGCTCACCACTTCCTGGAACGTTGCGATTGCCGGCGGCGGATTGTTTGGTGGCGTATTGCTGGATCGGGCGGGAGCGATGTCGTTTCCGTGGGCGCTGCTGATTCTCTCACTCATCGCGCTGGCCACGGTGTGGCTCAACAAAACCCACAGCTTCAAACCGGGCCGCAGACTGCATTGACCTCGCCCACCTGTAGGAGCTGCCGCAGGCTGCGATCTTTTGATCCGGATTTTAAAAAACAAGATCAAAAGATCGCAGCCTGCGGCAGCTCCTACAGGGGTGGGATGGGTATTCGGGTATAACGATAGACCGCATCGATATATGTGGTTATAAGAAAAATCGCTATGCTGCGGGCCAGATTTTTCCTGTCGTTTTTCTGGACGGTTTAATGGAATTGGCAAATTTCGGCCTGGTGATTGCCGGGCTGGTGGTGGGTTTTATTGTCGGCATGACCGGTGTCGGCGGTGGTTCGTTGATGACGCCGATCCTGTTGTGGTTCGGCATCAACCCGGCAACGGCGGTCGGCACTGACCTGTTGTACGCCGCCATTACCAAATCCAGTGGCGTCCTCGTTCACCGCAAGAACAAGAACATCGATTGGGCCATCACCGGCTGGCTGACCCTCGGCAGCGTGCCGGCGGTGGCGCTGACCTTGTGGTTCCTCAGCTCTCTGCACACCGCGCCGGACGCGATGAACGCCATCATCAAACAGGCATTGGGTTTTGTCCTGTTCGCCACGGCGCTGGCGATTTTTTTCAAGAAACGCCTGCTCGACTTCGCCCACAAACGCGCCGGCGGCAACTACAACCCGAGTGGTTCGCGGCTGAACGTGATGACCGTGATCACCGGTCTGATTCTGGGCACCATGGTCGCGTTGACCTCGATCGGTGCCGGCGCACTGGGCACGGTCGCGTTGTTCATCCTCTATCCGCTGTTGCCGACCCGTCGCCTGGTCGGCACCGAAATCGCCCACGCCGTGCCGCTGACCCTGGTCGCCGGCCTCGGCCACGCGAGCATGGGCAACATGGACTGGGGCGTGCTGGGCTTTTTGCTGGTGGGTTCGTTGCCAGGCATCTGGCTTGGCAGTCACCTGACCGGACGCATCTCCGATGAAGTCCTGCGCCCGTGCCTGGCGACGATGCTGGTGCTGATCGGCTACAAACTGGCGTTCTGATCCGGCCTTGCCAAATCCGGTCTCATGTAGGAGCTGCCGAAGGCTGCGATCTCTTGATGTTGTTTTTGAAGATCAAAAGATCGCAGCCTTCGGCAGCTCCTACGGGTGTTCTTACTGGCGGGTGGTGTATTTCATCACTGTCACCGGCAAATCATCGTAGACGAGTTCTTCAACCACTTCCCAGCCTAGTCGCGCATACAGCGACTGCGACGTGTCGGTGTACAGATACAACTCGCGTACACCCAGCGCCGTCGCTTCTGCAACCACTCGATTGACCAGTTGCGATGCGATCCCGCGTCCGCGCTCTTCAGCCTTCACGTAAACCCCGGCCAGCCATGGCGTCAGGTTCGGCCGCAGCTTCAGATCGTTTTCGATCAGCAATGCACCGCCCAGCAGTCGTGAGCCTTCAAGCGCCACGACCACACTCGGCACCGCGCCTTTGCCACACGATGCGCGCATATGTTCGATGCGGTGCTCGACGGTTTGCCCTGGGCGAAATTCGCCCCACTCCTTGAAGTTGAGGGTGGCCAGTTCTTCAATCAATTCGGGGTGATCGCACAGGTAATCGATGTGCATGCGGGTGAACTCCATTTCGTTGGCAGTACCGCCACCCTAATGCGGTCATAAAAGGTAATCAAATCCGGGTTGCGATCACGCCGATGATGTTGCGCAATGTCGTGCCTGTCCTAAGCTTCTGACCAGGCGACAGATATTTGCCGGGTTGCCCCGGAACAATCGCCACGATGCGCAATCATTAGAGCGTGGATATCAAAAGGAGATGCGCATGCTCATCAGGTCATTGACCCTGACACTCTTGCTGGCGATTGCCGGCCCCTTGTTCGCCGCTGACAACGATTCGCCCATCGCCGGGGATATGGGCCGTGCCCGACCGCTGATCGTGATCGCCCAAAGCACGGTCGACCCCGTTTGGGTCAGCCTGAAAAAGTCGCTGGAAGACCCAGCGAATAAAAAAGGCGTCGCCGACCGCAACATCAAGGTCTACACCATCCTCAACATGTCCGGCCAACTCGACGGCAAGGACATGGGCCAGCAAGACACCATGGCGCTGCTGCGCTCGCTGAAGCTGGGTGCCGGGGCCTATCCGAAAGTGTTCCTGGTGGGCAAGGACGGCGAGACCAAACTCACGGCCTCGGGGGATGAGGCGAAGTCGGTTGATCTGAAGAAAATCTTCGACACCGTTGACGCATTGCCGGCAACCGAGAAGGACATCGCACCGCCGTCCGTGGCGACTACACCTGCAGCTACAGAGCCGGCAGCGAAAGGCGCGAAAGGTGTTAAACCGAGCAAACCGGCAAAACCGGCCAAGCCACCGGAAATGCCGGATGACTGATCGCGCTGTCACTGAATAAAACGCGTCCCCTGTAGGAGTGAGCCTGCTCGCGATAGCGGTGTATCAGTCGGTGCATAAGCTGATGGGTGCACCGCTTTCGCGAGCAGGCTCGCTCCCACATGTTTTGCGTTATCCAAAGCCGCTCGCCACATAAGTCCCGAAGCCACCGCTAGATTAAACGTAGAAACGAAAAGATCGCAGCCTGCGGCAGCTCCTACATAACCGAGTGAAACCCGGTCCTGTAGGAGCTGCCGCAGGCTGCGATCTTTTCAGTCAGCGATAGCGCTGAAAATTGTATGGGCGATTTTTACTCGCTCAGGAATCGGAAAATTCTTGTTGGCCATGATCACGATGCCAATGTCCTTGTTCGGCACAAACGCCACGTAAGTGCCGAAACCACCGGTAGAGCCGGTCTTGTTGATCAACACGTTCTGCGGTTGCGGCTGCGGTGGATTCAGCCACTGCACCTTGTGCGCCTCCATGGCCATTTCCGTCGAGTTGCCGGCCAGCAAGCGGTCGAGGCTGATCGGGTAGCGATACATTTCCCAACCCAGGCCTTGGGTCATGTCGCCAACGGTGTAATAGCCGGTGTGGGTGTTGGCGATGGTTTTTTGCAGAGCCGTTTCAAGCGTGCCCGGTTTCAGGTTGGCCTGAACATAGCGCAGCATGTCCACCGCGCTGGTTTTCACGCCGTAGGCTTGCGAGTCGAGCGCGCCCGGTGTGACGCGCACCGGTTTGCCGTTCTTGTCATAGCCCTGCGCATACAGATTCATTTGTGCGGCGGGCACGCTGAGGTAGGTGTGGGCAAGGCCCAGTTTCGGCAGCAGGGTTTGCGTCATCGCCTGATCGAACGGCTGGCCGAGGCTTTTCGCCGCCAGATAACCGAACAAGCCAAGGCTTGGATTGGAATATTGGCGATGGCTGCCCGCCGGATAAAGCGGTTTCCATTGTTGGAAATAGCCGAGCATCTTGTCGGACGAATCCGCGTAGTCGGGGAATTGCAGCGGCAAACCACCGGCGCTGTAGGTGCCCAATTGCAACACACTGATGTTGTCGAAGGCGCTGCCTTTCAATTCAGGCCAGAGCTGGCTGGCTTTGGTCGACAGGTCCAGTTTGCCTGTGGCCTGCGCGTAACCGGCGAGGGTGGCGGTGAAGGTTTTGCTCACCGAGCCAATTTCAAACAGGGTGTTTTCGCTGATCTTCTGGCCGGTGTCTTTTGCCGCGACGCCGTAGTTAAAGTAATGCGCCTGGCCGTTGATGGTCAGCGCCACGGTCAGGCCAGGAATGCCCTGTTGTTGCATCACTGGCGCGACGGCGTCGTTGACCAGTGTTTGCAATTGCGCGTCGGTGGGCGCGGCGGCCATGCACGAGGTCGCGCCGAAAAGCAGGCCGAAAGTGGCGCACGAAATGACTTTGCTTGAATAGATGGGTGACATGAATGAACCACTCTCCATGAGTGTTGATGGTGTTATCCCGCTACACTGCGGGCGATTTCTTCGTTGGGCAACTGATCAGCGCCGCCAATTTAGTCAGCGGGTCGCTAATCGACAAACGACGAAAACTCGCACGAGCCATTAGAAAAATTTGGGATTGGGCATGATTCGACCGCAATTGCCGCTGAACGCACTGCGCGCCTTCGAAGCTTCGGCGCGCCATTTGAGCTTCACTCGCGCGGCCGTGGAGCTGTGCGTGACGCAGGCAGCGGTCAGCCATCAGGTCAAAAGCCTTGAGGCGCAACTCAACGTCACGCTGTTCAAACGCCTGCCCCGCGGGCTGATGCTGACCAGCGAAGGTGAAACCCTGCTGCCGGTGTTGAGCACTTCGTTCGATCACATCGCACAGATTCTCGAACGTCTTGCCGGTGGCCTATATCGCGAGATGTTGACTGTCGGTGCAGTGGGTACGTTCGCCGTGGGCTGGTTGCTGCCGAGGCTGGCGGACTTTCGGGCGAAACATCCGCTCATAGATTTGCGGCTGTCGACCAACAACAATCGCGTCGATGTGGCCGCTGAAGGCCTCGATTACGCAATTCGTTTCGGCGCCGGGGCGTGGCATGGCATCGAAGCCACACGCTTGCTTGATGCGCCGCTGTCGGTGTTGTGCGTGCCGGAAATCGCCCGGCAATTGCATGCGCCGGGGGATTTGTTGCAGCAGACCTTGCTGCGCTCCTATCGCACTGATGAGTGGCCGGAGTGGTTTCATGCGGCCGGGCTGGCAACCCAAGCGGCGCCACCGCAGAGCATCGTCTTCGACTCGTCGCTGGCGATGATGGAAGCGGCCTTGCAGGGCAGTGGGGTGGCTTTGGCGCCACCGCTGATGTTCGCCCGGCAACTGGCGGCGGATGCGATTCGTCAGCCGTTTGCGATCGAGATCACCACCGGCAGTTACTGGCTGACGCGGTTGCAATCGCGGCCGGAGACGGCGGCGATGAGTGCGTTCAAACACTGGCTGCTGCACATGACGCAAACCCCGTAGGAGCTGCCGAAGGCTGCGATCTTTTGATCTTCAAAACAAAATCAAAAGATCGCAGCCTTCGGCAGTTCCTACAGTTATCAGTGATACATCAGCGGACCAGGCATGGCCGTTTGTTATCGAATTTCCACCCTGGGATCAGAAACTGCATCGCCACGCTGTCATCCCGCGCGCCGAGGCCCATGCCTTTATACAGTTCGTGGGCCTTGGCCACCTGATCCATATCCAACTCGACACCTAGCCCCGGTTTTTTCGGCACTTGCACGCAACCGTCGACAATTTGTAGCGGAGCCTTGGTCAGGCGCTGGCCGTCCTGCCAGATCCAGTGGGTGTCGATGGCAGTAATCTCGCCCGGCGCGGCGGCGGCGACGTGGGTGAACATTGCCAGCGAAATGTCGAAGTGGTTGTTGGAGTGCGAACCCCAGGTCAGCCCCCATTCATGGCACATCTGCGCCACGCGCACCGAACCCTGCATGGTCCAGAAATGCGGGTCGGCCAGCGGGATATCCACCGACTGCAACTGGATCGCATGACCCATTTCGCGCCAGTCAGTGGCGATCATGTTGGTGGCGGTTTTCAGTCCTGTCGCGCGGCGAAACTCGGCCATCACTTCGCGACCGGAGTAACCATTTTCCGCACCGCAAGGGTCTTCGGCATAGGCGAGAACACGATGCTGATCGCGGCACAAACGAATGGCTTCTTTCAGTGACCACGCGCCGTTCGGATCGAGGGTAATTCGTGCATCAGGAAAGCGTTCGGCGAGCGCCGTCACCGCTTCAATTTCGGCATCGCCGCTGAGCACGCCGCCCTTGAGTTTGAAGTCCTTGAAACCGTATTTCGCGTGCGCCGCTTCGGCGAGGCGTACCACGGCTTCGGCGGTCATGGCCTGCTCGTGACGCACACGGAACCAGTCATTGTCGGCGTCCGGTTCGCTGCGGTAGGCGAGGTCGGTTTCACGCTGATCGCCGACGTAGAACAGATAACCAAGCATCTTCACTTCATCGCGTTGCTGACCTTCGCCAAGCAGCGCCGCCACCGGTACATCAAGATGCTGACCGAGCAGATCGAGCAGGGCGGCTTCCAGGCCAGTCACTGCGTGAATGGTAATGCGCAGGTCGAAAGTCTGCAGGCCACGACCGCCGGCGTCACGCTCAGCGAAGGTCTGGCGCACCTGATTGAGGATTTTCTGATACGTGCCGATCGGGCTCCCGACCACCAGGCTGCGCGCGTCTTCCAGCGTCTGGCGGATGCGCTCGCCACCGGGCACTTCACCAACGCCGGTGTGGCCGGCGTTGTCCTTGAGAATGACAATGTTGCGGGTGAAAAATGGCCCGTGGGCGCCGCTCAGGTTGAGCAACATGCCATCGTGGCCGGCCACCGGGATGACTTGCATGTCGGTGATGATCGGGGCTTTGGCAGTGTCGTGTGCGGTCATGTTTTTATCCTTTTAATTCGCAATCTTTAACAATGGACATCAAGCGTGCTTTGGCGCGGCAGCGGCCACGGGTAATTCAGCAGCAGGTTTTGCTGTGGTGCGCGCGAAGAAGACAATGATCGCGGCGATGATCGAGGTCGCGGCCAGGCCATAGAGGCCGCCCTGAATCGAACCGGTGTGTTCTTCGAGCAGGCCAAACGTGGTCGGCGCGACAAAGCCACCGAGGTTGCCCACCGAGTTGATCAGGGCAATCACCGCCGCAGCGATCCGGGCATCCAGGTACGCCTGCGGAATTGGCCAGAACAGCGACGAAGCGGATTTGAAACCCAACGCGGCAAAACAGATGGCGACGAAGGCGAAGACCGATCCGCCGGTGGTCGACATGAACATCCCCGCCGCCGCAATCAACAGTGCGGTCGCGACCCAGGCCTGCTGGTGTTTCCACTTGGCTGAGAACGAGGCGAAGGCGTACATGCCGATGATCGACAGCAGCCACGGAATCGAGTTGTACAGGCCGACCTGGAAGTCGCTCATCTCGCCCATTTTCTTGATGATGCTCGGCAGCCAGAAGGTCGCCGCGTAGATGGTCAACTGGATGAAGAAGTAGATCAGGCAGAACAGAATGATCTGCCGGTCCTTGAGCAGTTTGCCCATCGACGGCCGGATCGGTGTCGCGGCTTCACGCGCCTTTTGTTCGTCATCGATGGCGTTGACCAGTGCGTCCTGTTCGGCACGGGTCAGCCATTTTGCGTCATGGGGTTTGGCGTCGAGCCAGAACCAGACGAACACGCACAGGCCTACCGAAAACATTCCCTCGATAAAGTACATCCACTGCCAGCCGTGCAGGCCCAGCCCGTTGATTTGCAGGAGCAGGCCGGACAGCGGACCCGAGATCAGCGATGCCACGGCCGAACCGCTGAGGAAGATCGCAATCGCTTTGCCGCGCTCGACGCCGGGCAACCAGCGCGTGAAGTAGTAGATCACCCCGGGAAAGAACCCGGCCTCGGCCACGCCGAGCAGAAAGCGCAACACGTAGAAGTGGGTTTCGTTCTGGATGAAGGCCATGCCGGCGGCGACCAGGCCCCAGGTGAACATGATCCGTGTCAGCCAGATTCGCGCGCCGACTTTTTGCAGGAGCATGTTGGAGGGGACTTCGAACAGCGCGTAACCGATGAAGAACAGACCGGCGCCGAAGCCGTAGGCGGCAGCACCAATACCGAGGTCGTGTTCCATGTGGGTGCGGACGAAACCGATGTTCACCCGGTCAATGTAATTGACGATGAACATGATCACGAAGAGCGGCAGGACGTGGCGTTTGACTTTCGAGATGGCCGAGGCGAGTGTCGAATCGACGCCCTCGTGCATCCCGGAGACGGAGGTTTTCACTTGGTTTTCTCCCACTGATTATTTTTATGCGGGGCAAGGCAGGTGCTGCGTTGTTGATAGACATCATACAACCTGAATTTTTTGTCCTACAAGTGGCGGGGGCCGAATAAATATTTATGAAAGCGCAGTTTTTTATGCTTTTGTGCGTAATAAGCCCGTGTTTGTTGATGGTTTGTTCAGAGGTTCGTGTGCCGGCGCACAGGCTTTCAGGGTTTTCTGCTACCGGATGATTGAATTGGTTGTTTTCGGTATTGAGTGTTGTCATACAAGTTGAATGGCAATTTAGCACTAAAATCAATCGGGCCCGGCGCCCGTGCGGTGCTACGATCCGCAGGCCACGATGACCGGAATCGACCATGCAAGAAGACCTCGACGCCCCCGCCCGCAAACGCGCGCACAACCTTGCCCATGACCTGGTAGAGAAGCTCACCCAGAGCATTCTGCTCGGCCAGCTGTCGCCCGGCGACAAGCTGCCGTCGGAGAACGCCATCGTTCAGGAGCACGGGGTCAGCCGCACGGTGGTGCGCGAAGCGATCTCGAAATTGCAGGCGTCGGGGCTGGTCGAGACACGGCACGGCATCGGTACATTCGTGATCGAACGCGCAGCCGAGCAGGGCTTGCGTCTGAATGTCGACACGGCACTTGGCGTGCGCAGCATTCTCGAACTGCGCCTGGGGCTGGAAACCCAGGCGGCGGCATTGGCGGCGCAGCGTCGCAGCGAACAGCAACTGCTGCAGATGCGTCAGGCGCTGGACGACTATCAACGTCTGCTGGCCAACAACGACAGTTGCGTTGAAGCCGACAGGCGTTTTCATCTGCTGATCGCCGAGGCCACCGGCAACGTCTGCTTCGGCGAGATCATGCAGCATTTGGGCAGCGCGATGATTCCGCGTCACCGGCTCAACGCCGCCGAGCGTGGTGCGGCGGACCTGAGCAAGCTCGGGCAGTTGGCCAATCTGGAACACGAGGCGATTTTCAATGCGATCAAGCGTCAGGATGCCGACGCAGCGCGCGCGGCGATGTGGCTGCACCTGAGCAACAGCCGCGATCGCTTCAGTGCGCAGGGCTGATCGCCGCTGGTCTGTTCGACAGCACGCCGGACACCGGTGCGCTTCCAACCTGTACGGCCCGGGATTTCCGGACCTCCTTCGTGAGGTGTGTCATGGCGAATGATTTGCTGTTTCAGGGTGGTGTTCTTCCCACCGACCCAACCCGGCCAATGCCCGGTACTGATGAACCGACGCTGGCCGATCATGATTCACCGATGGGCATGCCTCCTGGGCGCGATCCGCTGAGCGACGCCGACCGGCCGGATGACTGGAAGGATCCGGGAGCGGACGAGGATGTGCCGCCGGCGGATGAGCCGACACCGTTGTCGGATGATCGGCGCTGAGAGGGTACTGACTCGGGTTTAATGTTGTTTGTTCTGGCCTCTTCGCGAGCAAGCCCGCTCCCACATTTGAAATGCATTCCAATGCGAGAGCGGGCTTGCTCGCGAAGACGGCATCAGCTTCAAATCAGATGTCCGATCAGGCCGCAGCCGTCCGAACAACCCCGATCCGCCGCTCCAGATTCAACGCCAACACACTGATCAGCACCACTGCCGACCCCGCCAGCACCATCAATGTCGGCCGCTCGCCCAACCCCACCGAAGCAATCCCCATTGCTGTCGGCGGTATCAGGTACAAGGTCATCGTCGCCCGGCTCAGATCCACATGCTTGAGCACAAATCCCCACGCCAGATACGCGAGCGCACTGGGAAACACCCCGAGCGCCAACACCGCCCACTGCACCCGCAGCGGCGCCTGCATGACCCTTTCGGCCAGCCCCGGCAGGTAAGTCAGTAGCAGTAACGTCCCCGACCACACCGCGTAACACGCCAGACTGAAACCGTCGTAACGCCGTGCATGATGCTTTTGCAGGGCGAAATAGATGCTCCACGAAACCGCCGCCAGCAGGATCAGCAGGGCATGCGCGTCAATATCGCCCAAGCCCTGGTCGCCGCTGACCACAATCACCACGCCGACAAACCCGAGCAACACACAACCCCAACGCCAGACGCTGACGTGATCCTTGAACACGAACCGCGCGAGCAGCGTGCTGAACAGCGGACTCGATTGCGCCAGCACACTCGAGGCACCGGCACTGACACTTTGCTGGCCGATGTTCAGCGCCACGTGATGCAGGCTGACGGCGAAGAAACCCAAGGCCAGCAGCAACGGCATATCGCGCAGTTGCGGCAGGCGAATGCCCTTGAATGCGGCCAGCACGGCCATCAACAGCGACGCCAGAAGAAAGCGCAACAGCGCCAGATGCCCGGGGTCGTAGGCCTGGAGGCCGAGGTGAATACCGGTCGGCGAATACGCCCAGCAGGCGACGACGAACGCCATCGCCAGGATGATTTTGAAAGAAGAAGTGGACGGCATGATCGCGCTACCAGAAGGGTGATGCGCCGAGTATCCGGGCGCGCAATCATTCGCCACAACTGACTTATACTGCGCTGAATGTTCACTCAGAGTGATGAGTATGGAGCTGGCACAGATCCGCATGTTCAAGACCGTCGCCGAGGTCGGCAGCATTGCCCGTGCGGCCCAAAAGCTGTTTTGCGTACCGTCGAACATCACCGCGCGCATCAAGGCGCTGGAGGCGGAATTGGGCGTTGCGCTGTTTTTGCGTGAAGGGCGCGGGTTGCGCATCAGCCCGGCGGGGCAGACTTTCCTCGTCTATGCCGAGAAAATCCTCGCGTTGACCGCTGAGGCCAAGCGCGCGGTCGATCCTTCGTCCGAACCGTCGGGGCCGCTGCGCATCGGCGCCATCGAATCTTCGGCGACCGGGCGTCTGCCGCGCTTGCTGGCGAAGTTTCACAAGCGCTATCCGCAGGTCGCGCTGGAGCTGACCACCGGCACTTGGGGGCAGTTGCTCGACGATACCGTCAGCCATCGTCTCGATGGGGCGATTGTGGCGGTGGACGTCGAACGTTCGCAGCTCAAACGCACGCCGATGTATCGCGAGGAGTTGCTGCTGATTGCCTCCACTTCCTTCGGGCCGGTGCGCGACATCAATGATCTGCAAGACAAGACCGTGTTCATGTGGCCGCAGGGTTGCCCGTACCGCGCGGCGCTGGAGCATTGGTTGTTGCGTCAGGGGCTGGCGTTGCCGATCGTCAGTCTGGCCAGTTACGGGGCGATTGTTGGCTGCGTAAGTGCCGGGGCCGGGGTGGCGCTGGTGCCCAAAGGCGTCTTTGAGCAGTACGCCAAAGGTGCCGGTTGCGTCGGGTTCGAATTTCCCGAACTGACGGCCGTCGACAATCTGTTTTACTGGCACGAAAACGCCGGGGTACACCCGGCGCGTGAAGCGTTTGTGGCGATGTTGCGTGAAGAATTCACCTGAAAACCGCGCCCGCATTAATGTAGGAGCTGCCGCAGGCTGCGATCTGTTGATCTTGTTTTTAAAATCAAGATCAACAGATCGCAGCCTGCGGCAGCTCCTACAGGGATTATGGTGTGCCGAGGTCGCGCATCAGCAAGCCGAAGCGCAAATCCACCGCATCCGGAATCGGCAGATACACCGTGTGGCCATCCCCCGGCGCCACTTCGATGGGTTCGCCCTTGGCGCTGTGCAACTGCTGCAGATCAAAGTGGAAATTGCCCTTGGGCGTCATCAGTTCCAGATGATCGCCGAGGGCAAAACGGTTCTTCACCTTGACCTCGGCCAGACGCTCACGTCGCTCGCCGGTCAGCTCGCCGACAAACTGCTGACGCTCCGAGACCGAACTGCCGTGCTGATAATTCTGGTATTCGTCATGCACATGCCGACGCAGAAAACCTTCGGTGTAGCCGCGCTGGGCCAGTGATTCGAGATCGCTCATCAGGCTGCGATCGAACTCGCGTCCAGCCACCGCATCATCAATGGCCCGGCGATAAACCTGGGTGGTGCGCGCGCAATAGAAGTGCGACTTGGTCCGGCCTTCAATCTTCAGTGAATGCACACCCATGCGCGTCAGACGCTCGACGTGCTGCACCGCGCGCAGGTCCTTGGCGTTCATGATGTAAGTGCCGTGCTCGTCTTCGAAGGCGGGCATCAACTCATCCGGGCGATTGGCTTCCTGCAACAGGAACACTTGATCGGTCGGGGTGCCGATGCCCAGGGTCGGCTCGGGCTGAAAAATCTGCACGATCTCGCCGAGCTGATTTTCCGTGGCTGGCTGCGCCGAGTATTTCCAGCGACAGGCATTGGTGCAGCTGCCTTGGTTGGCATCACGTTTGTTCAGGTAGCCAGAGAGCAGGCAGCGCCCGGAATAGGCCATGCACAATGCGCCATGAACGAACACTTCCAGTTCCATTTTCGGCACGTGCTCGCGGATCTCCGCGATCTCCTCCAGCGACAGTTCACGCGACAGGATGATCCGGCTCAGCCCTTGTTGCTGCCAGAACTCGACACTCGCCCAGTTCACCGTATTGGCTTGCACCGAAAGATGGATCGGCATCTGCGGAAAATGTCGACGCACCAGCATGATCAGGCCCGGGTCGGACATGATCAGCGCATCCGGGGCCATCTCGATCACCGGCGCGAGGTCTTTGAGAAAGGTCTTCAGCTTGGCGTTGTGCGGCGCGATATTGACCACGACATAGAAGCGCTTGCCTTGCGCTTGCGCCTCGTGAATGCCCAGCGCCAGGTTGGCGTGATCGAATTCGTTGTTGCGCACGCGCAGGCTGTAGCGCGGTTGCCCGGCGTACACCGCATCGGCACCGTAGGCGAAGGCGTAGCGCATGTTTTTCAGGGTGCCGGCGGGGGCGAGCAGTTCCGGGGCGGCGAGATCAGGCGTGAGGGTCATGGCGGCGTCGCTGGCAAAAGTGCGGCAGGGTAAAGCGCTCGAGGGCTGGGGTTGTTGATCTGGATCTATGTTTGGTCATCTGTGCAGAAACAGCACAGATGATGTGCCCAAACCCCTGTGTTCGGCGTTGAGCAAGCTGCTTAATCTTGGCTCATCCACTCAAATCAGAAGGACACACCCATGCAACGTTTTACCCGCCGCTTGCTCGCTGCCTGTGCATTTTCCGGTGTATTGGCCAGCACCGCTGCTGTCGCCGACAGCCATCCAACCATCCGCGCAATGTCGGGCGCGACGCCGGTCAGTCAGTTGCCCGCAGGCAAGTCGGCGCTGCTGGTGATCGATTTCCAGAACGAATACTTCAGCGGCCGGATGCCGATCCCCGACGGCGCCGCAGCGCTGGCGAACACCCGCGAGCTGATAGCCTTCGCCGATCGTCATGACATTCCGGTTTATCACGTTCAGCACGTTGCGCCAGCCGGGTCGCCAGTGTTTGCCATCGACGGCGAAACGGTGAAGTTTCACAAGGACATGCAGCCTCGGGCCAAGGATGTGGTGCTGCAAAAAACCACCGTCAGCGTATTCGGCAGTACCGATCTGAACGAACGGCTGAAGCAGTCTGGCATTAACACGCTCATCGTCGCGGGGCTGATGACTCACGCCTGTGTCGCCGGTGCCGCGCGTGATGCAGCGCCGCTCGGCTACAGCGTGATTGTTGCCTCCGATGCCTCGGCAACCCGCGCGATCACCCGCGCCAATGGTGCCTCGATCGACAAGGATTCGCTGCATAAAGCGGCGCTGGCGGAAGTGGAAGACACCTTCGGCGATGTGCTGACCACCGATCAGATCATCAAGCTGCCGGTTCGATAACAGGCTCGGGCCAATCGCCAACTATGCTCCATGAATAAAGATGGCACTCGCGCACGCCCCGGCTGACTAAGGTTCGGGGCGTGCATGACGCCTGACTGACATGGACCGGACATGAACGTAAAAAGTCTTCAATTCAAATCGCTGACCGTCTTGCTGCTGTTGGTCACCGTGGCCTTCATCTGGATTCTGTTGCCGTTTTACGGTGCGGTGTTCTGGGCGGTGATCCTCGGCATTCTGTTTGCGCCGATGCAGCGCCGGTTGCAGGTCAAATTTGGCTGGCAACGCAATCTGACGTCGCTGTTTACGCTGGGCATCTGTCTGGTGATCGCGATTCTGCCGGTGATCATTCTCAGTGTGTTGCTGGTGCAGGAAGGGGCGACGGTCTACAAGAACATCGAAAGCGGCGAGCTCGATATCGCCGCCTATCTGGCGCAGTTCAAGCACAGCCTGCCGCAATATTTCCAGCATCTGCTTGATCGCTTCGGCATGGGCGAACTCAACGGCTTGCGCGAGAAAATCGTCAAAGCGGCAATGCAGGGCAGCCAGGTGCTGGCGAGTCAGGCATTCAGTTTTGGTCAGGGTACGTTCGAATTCGTGGTGAGTTTTTTCATCATGCTGTACCTGCTGTTTTTCTTCCTGCGCGATGGCGCCGAACTGGTGCGCAAGATCCGCATCGCGGTGCCGCTGGAGGAACATCACAAGCGGCGGCTGCAATTGAAGTTCAATCGGGTGGTACGGGCGACCGTCAAAGGCAACCTGGTCGTGGCGATCACGCAGGGCGCATTGGGCGGGGCAATTTTCTGGTTTCTCGATATCCCCAGCGCGTTGCTGTGGGCGGTGTTGATGGCGTTTCTGTCGCTGTTGCCGGCGGTGGGCGCGGGGATTGTCTGGGCGCCGGTGGCGGCGTACTTCCTGCTCAGCGGGATGATCTGGCAAGGCGTGGTGCTGGGGCTGTTCGGGGTCTTCGTGATCGGTCTGGTGGACAACGTGTTGCGGCCGATTCTGGTCGGTAAGGACACACGGATGCCGGACTACATGATTCTGATCTCGACCCTCGGCGGTCTGGCGGTATTCGGCCTCAACGGCTTTGTGATCGGGCCATTGATCGCTGCGCTGTTCATGTCGAGCTGGGCGCTGTTCATCGAGACCAAACCGAAGGTGCAATTGCCTTAGGCGTGGAACGGGTGGGCGACCAGTTGTTGTGACAACGCCTGGGCGGCGGGCAACGAGGTGAGCGGGCCGCTGATCGCCTCGCCGTCGCGCACCAGATACCAGCAGGCAAGCAAGCCCAGCTCTCTGAGCGAGGCGGGAACGGCGCTGCCGACAACGGACATGATTTGAACCTGAGCCATGACAAGTACCTCCATCAATCTATGGAGCTACCTTAGGGACTCGCCGGTTTCAGCGACAATCAACAGTTTCGATAGTGGTCATTGATGCCAGTGAGGTCTGGCGTCAGTCGACCACTTGATCGAGCATGTGCATCACTTCGCGCTCGTTGAGCAGGCCTTTGTGCACGAGGTTTTCCGCCAGCAGCGAAAGAAGCTTGGCGCAGCGGTGGCCTTCCAGGTGCTTGAGCTCGGTCAGCGCGCTGTACACCTTGCTGGAGGTGCACAAGCCGACGATGCGGTGTGGATTTTGTGTAGGCATACAGTCGTCCTTGTTGTTATCAACCTGTTGTTAGCGGACGGATTCAGATTGCCGTTCCGTCATGACAAAGAAATGACCGTTTTGTGCAAATGTATACAACGGTCGAATCAATCATGCCGACTTTAGCCGGTGGAACTGTCCTCACAGCGACCTTGGCGAGATTTTTTCAGACGCTGGCCGACCAACGGTCATAAAAAAGCCCCGCTATAAAGCAGGGCTTTGGTCTTTCTGTTACCAGCGGCCGTAATGGTAAGGATACGGCCGGCCGTAATAGCCGCGGGGTGGGCCGTAATACACCGGGGCTGGCACGTAGACCGGTTGTTGCACGTACACCGGCGCGGGCTGGTAATAGACCGGAGGCGGTGGTTGTTGCACATAAACCGGTGGTGGCGGAGCGGCATACACCGGCGCCTGCTGGACATACACCGGGCGATCCTGGTTGATAAGCGCCGAGCCGATGATGGCCGAGCCGACGATCGCGCCAAACACCGCTGGGCCTTGCCAGTAGTTGCCGCCATGGGCTTCTGCTTGCCCTGCGACAGCAAATGCACCAATCAGCAGGGCCACGATAGGGAGTTTACGAATCATGATAAATCCTCGGTTCTTCGACCCGGCGGCAGGGCCTGCACCAGGCCCACAGTTGTCGCGGGGATACTTCTAAGACAGCGAAATTCTGAAAATCAGCACAGCCGCTGGGTAAATTTTGTGTAAGGTCTGTACCGGCTTCTTTACCGGGCCGTGCAAGGGCCGCGCGATACGTTTAAAACAGGCCTCTATGATCGTTCAGAACCCGATGGGCTGGCTAATCCCGTCCATCCGAAAGTGCGTTTGAAGGAGAAGTTTCATGCAGATGAACCCCAACAAAGACACCCAGCTGTGCATGTCCCTGTCCGGGCGCCCCGGGAATTTCGGTCTGCGTTTTCATAACCATTTGTATGAGCAATTGGGCCTGAATTTCTATTACAAGGCGTTCAGCAGCCAGGACCTCAATGGTGCAGTCGGCGGGATCCGCGCCTTGGGCATTCGTGGCTGCGGCGTGTCGATGCCGTTCAAGGAGGCCAGCATTGCCTTGGTTGATGAGCTGGATGCCTCTGCGGCGGCCATCCAGTCAATCAATACCATCGTCAACACCAACGGCCATCTGAAGGCTTACAACACTGATTACATCGCCATCGAGCAGTTGCTGAAAACCCACGCGGTGCCCAAGGAAACCACCTTCGCCCTGCGCGGTAGCGGCGGCATGGCCAAAGCGGTGGCCAGTGCCTTGCGGGATGGCGGCTATAAAAACGGTCTGATCGTTGCGCGTAATGAGCGGGCAGGGCGGGCGCTGGCGGATTCGCTGGGATATCGCTGGCAGGCTGAACAGGGCGACGAGCGGCCGCAGATGCTGGTCAACGTCACGCCGGTGGGGATGGATGGCGGTCCGGAGGCGGGGCAGTTGGCGTTTGCGCCTGAGCTGATCAAAGCGGCGGATACGGTGTTTGATGTGGTGGCGATTCCGTCGGAGACGCCGTTGATCGTGCGTGGCCGGGCTGAGGGTAAAAAGGTCATCACCGGGCTTGAGGTGATTGCGATCCAGGCGCTGGAGCAGTTTGTGCTGTACACCGGAGTGCGCCCGAATGAAGCGCAGTTTGCGGCGGCGGTAGCGTTTGCCCGGAGCTGATTCTGAGATTATGCGGTGAGTTGACTGGCCCCATCGCTGGCAAGCCAGCTCCCACATGATCTGGGGCTGTCCACAATCTGGTGTTCCAGCCCGATACCTGTGGGAGCTGGCTTGCCAGCGATGAATCCACCTCGGTTTATCCTGCTGCCTATACTGCCCCACCAGCAAGCACAGACTTGCCCTCCACAAAAACCGTGACCGAGGCCCGCCATGCACCCGCCCATCCTCAACCTGCATCAGGTCGAACTCGAACCCTTGCCCGAAGCCCTGGCCCCGGAAGGCGAAACGGCCGGACGCTATCAGCAGCGCATGGCGCGGGTTGGCCAGCAATTGGGTTCGCAGAAACTCGGTTATCGCCTCTACGTGCTACCGCCGGGCATGCGCGGCAGTCCGTTTCACAGTCATCGGGTCAATGAAGAAATGTTTTACGTGGTGGCCGGGGAAGGCGAGGTGCGTCTCGGCACCGAGCGTTTCCCGATCCGCGAAGGTGACGTGATCGCCTGTCCGCCGGGCGGTCCGGAAAAGGCGCATCAGATCATCAATACCAGCCAGGCCGAACTGCGTTATCTGGCGGTGAGCACCCAGCAGCAGCCGGAGATTTGCGAATACCCGGATTCGAACAAATATGCGGTGATGGACAGCTTCACGGTCGATGCTGAGGGCAATGCTTCAGGCTTTGTTGCGGTGGCGCGGCAGGCGGATGGCGTCGATTACTGGGATGGCGAGTAATCTCAGGATATGAAACCTGATGAATACCCCCGTGGGAGCGAGCCTGCTCGCGAATGCGGTGTGTCATTCAAAAATGATGTAGCTGACACAACCTCTTCGCGAGCAGGCTCGCTCCCACAATAAAACGGCGGGGTTATTCGAGGCGCGCCAGGCGTTCTTCCAGCGCTGCGATCCGTGCTTCCAGCTCTTCGATGCGCTCGACCGACACGCCACTGCTAGCGCCGCGTTCCTGCGGATTTTGCCGCGCAGCCATGATCGCCTCGATATCCGCCGGATCGCCCAGCGCATGGGTATAGCGGTCTTCGCGCTGCCCGGCCTGACGTGGAATCAATACCGCCAGCCCGCGCGCGATCAAACGCTCAAGCTGATGCACCACCTGTTCGGCATCTTCGAATTCATGCATGCGTCCGCTGCGGGTCAGCAGCTCATTGACGGTTTGCGGGCCGCGCAGAAACATCAATCCAGTCAGAATCACCTGTGCCGGCACCAGTTCCAGCGCTTTGTCGACCTTGTGTTCCCAGCGGTCGGCGCGGCTGCCCATCACCAGCTTGGCGTAACCGTGACCTTCGAGGGCGCGCAGGCTTTGGCCGACCTGGCCCTGAGTGAGGTTCATCACCGGTTCGCGGCTGGTCTTCTGATTACAGGCAAGAACTAAAGCATTGAGGGTCAGCGGATAGGTTTCCGGGCTGGTCGCCTGTTTCTCGATCAACGCACCGAGAATGCGGATTTCCGTGGCGTTCAGCCGTGGTTCGTCGAAGGTGGATTCATGTTCGGTGGTCATCGCGCGTTCCCTCTGCAGTCGAAGCCGCCTAGCCTAATCCTTGCCAAACAAAAGGCAAGCCGTGTGGTCATCAAGGATGGCTATAATCGCCTCCTTGTTCCACCCAGCCACCACACGAGACTGCCATGACCATTTCCCTGTACGCCGCATCCGTCCCGGTTTTTCAACAAATGCTCAACGCTTTGAGCGATGTCCTGAAAAAGGCTGAAGCTCACGCTACCGAGAAAAACATCGACCCGAACGCTTTCTTGCAAGCGCGTCTGTACCCGGACATGTTCCCGCTGACCCGTCAGGTCCAGATCGCCGTGGACTTCGCCAAAGGCGTTTCCTCGCGTCTGGCTGAAGTCGAAGTGCCGAAGTACGACGACACAGAAACCACCTTCGCCGAGCTGCAAGCCCTGATCGCCAAGGTTCTGGCCTACATCGGCGAGATCAAGCCAGAGCAGATCGACGGCAAGGAAGGCATCGAAATCGTGACCCGTCCGGGCACGCCGAAAGAGAAGCGCTTCAGCGGTCAGGCTTACCTGCTGACTTATGGCCTGCCGCAGTTCTTCTTCCACGTCACCACCACTTACGCGCTGCTGCGTCACAACGGTGTTGAAGTGGGCAAGCGCGATTACATGGGCGCGTTCTAAAACACCCAAAGCCCCTTACCCTAGCCCTCTCCCGGCGGGAGAGGGGACTGATCGGGTTGTTTGTTCGAGCTGCACCGACGTGAAATATCCAGTCGAACTCAGGTTTTGAACAGCACTCGGTCTGCCCCTTTCCCCCTCGCCCCCATGGGGGAGAGGGTTGGGTGAGGGGCAAAAGATGTCCGCCACAAAAAAGCCCGCCAAGGTTCACACCATGGCGGGCTTTTCATTGGCTGAGGCAAAAGATCGCAGCCTGCGGCAGCTCCTACATTTGGAATGCGTTTCCTGTAGGAGCTGCCGCAGGCAGCGATCTTTTGATCTTCAAGCGCGTTGGGCTTTGGCTTCTTCGCCCAGGCAAGCCGCTGCAGTAAACAGCACGTCAGTCGACGAGTTCAGCGCCGTCTCGGCGGAATCCTGCAACACACCAATAATGAAGCCGACCGCCACGACCTGCATGGCGATCTCGCTCGGGATGCCGAACAGGCTGCACGCCAACGGAATCAGCAGCAACGAACCACCGGCCACGCCCGAGGCGCCACAGGCACAAATCGCGGCGACAACGCTGAGCAGGATTGCTGTCGGAATATCCACGGCAATGCCCAGCGTATGCACCGCTGCCAGGCTCAGCACGGTAATGGTGATCGCCGCGCCGGCCATGTTGATGGTCGCGCCCAGCGGGATCGATACCGAGTAAGTGTCTTCATGCAGGCCCAGACGTTTGCTCAACTCCAGATTGACCGGAATGTTCGCCGCCGAGCTGCGGGTGAAGAATGCGGTGATGCCGCTCTCGCGCAGGCACTTGAGGGTCAGCGGGTAGGGGTTGCGACGCAGCTTCCAGAACACGATCAACGGATTCATCACCAGCGCCACGAACAGCATGCAGCCCAGCAGCACGGCCAGCAGGTGCGCGTAACCGATCAGCGCGCCGAAACCGGAGGTGGCGAGAGTCGAAGCGACCAGACCGAAAATACCCAGCGGCGCGAAGCGAATCACTACCCGAACGATCACGGTCACGCCATTGGACAGATCACCCAGCACTTCGCGGGTGGTGTCGCCGGCATGGCGAATCGCGACGCCCATGCCGATGGCCCAGGCCAGAATGCCGATGAAGTTGGCGTTGATCAGTGCGTTGACCGGGTTATCCACCACGCTCAGCAGCAAGCTTTGCAGCACCTCAGCGATGCCGCCTGGCGCTGTCACTGCGACGTTTTCGGTCGACAGCACCAGATGCGACGGGAACGCCATGCTGGCGATCACGGCAACAACTGCGGCGGCGAAAGTGCCCAGCAGATAGAGGAACAGAATCGGACGGATGTGGGTTTCCTGACCGTGCTTGTGGTTGGCGATCGAAGCCATCACCAGCACGAACACCAGGATCGGCGCCACGGCCTTCAACGCTGAAACAAACACTTTACCGATGAACGCAGTGCTTTTTGCCACTTCCGGGGCGAACAGCGCCAGGGCGATACCGGCAATCAGGCCGATCAGGATCTGTGCGACCAGGCTCAGGTTCTTCAGGCGTTGCAATAGAGAAGGGGATGAAGCAGTCATAACGGCATCTCTGATTTTTTATTGGGTGCAAGGTGCGTGCAAGCGGCGGCAAAAACAGGGCAGACCAGCGCTACGAACCGAAAGTGTTGATGCTACATCAACGCCAATAAACTGGTCGTTGAATAGGCTGTACGTTTTTAAGGGCGCGGACTTTATCACAGCACTGGCCTCATCCTTCAGACCTGTGACGATCTGCCACCGGATCAGGCAACAAAGTCGGCAGGTTTGTGCAAGTCAGCCCGGACACACTCTGTTAAGATTGCGCATCCTTATTTTCAAGTTCTGCCAGCGGGCCTCCGGGTCAACGCTGGTGTCGTCGTTTTGCTGGAGTTGCGCATGCTGTTGCCCATTCTTCTGTTGTCCGCCGCCGGTTTCACGGTGCTGACCACGGAATTCGTCATTGTCGGCCTGTTGCCGGCGATTGCCCGAGACCTTGAAGTCACCATTCCACAGGCCGGCCTGCTGGTGACTCTATTCGCTTTCACCGTGGCGTTGTTCGGGCCATTCTTGACTGCATATTTCGCCCGCTTTGAACGGCGCAAGTTGTTCATCAGCATCCTGATCATGTTTGGCCTGGCCAATACCGTGGCCGCACTGGCGCCGAACATCTGGGTGATGGCGATTGCCCGATTGATCCCGGCGCTGGGTTTACCCGTGTTCTGGGCGTTGGCCAGTGAAACTGCCGTAGACATCGTCGGCCCGGATTTCGCCGGTCGCGCGATTGCCAAGATCGGTTTCGGCATTGTTTGCGCCACGGTGTTCGGCATTCCGGTCGGCACGCTGATTTCCGATGCATTCGGCTGGCGCAGTGCGTTCGGCATTCTGGCGGTGATCGCGTTTGCCAAGGCGTTGCTGCTGTTTGTTTACCTGCCGAAAACCAGCCTGCACCAACATCAGGTCAGCTTCGCGTCGCAGTTCAAGATCCTGCGCAGCCCGTTGATGATTGGCCATATCGTCCTGTCGATCCTGGTGTTCAGCGGCATGTTTACTGCCTACACCTATCTGGCCGACATTCTTGAGCGCCTCGCCGGGTTCAACGGCACCGTAGTCGGCTGGTGCCTGATGGGCTTCGGCGCGGTCGGGTTGATCGGCAACTCGCTCGGCGGACGTGCGGTGGACCGGCATCCGCTGGGGGCCTCGGTGTTGTTCTGCGCATTCATGATTGCCGGCATGGTTTCGCTGGTGCCGAACATTCATTCGCCACTGGGGCTGGCGGTGGCGATGGGGATCTGGGGTATTACCCAGGCCGCGTTGTTCCTGGTCAGCCATGTGCGCTTGATGAAAGCCGCGCCGGAAGCGCCAGCGTTTGCCGCGTCGCTGAATATCGCTGGGGCCAATCTGGGCATCGGTCTTGGCGCCATGGTCGGTGGCCGGGTCATCGACAGTGCGGGCCTGGGCTTCCTCGGGTTTGCCGCCGCCGGGTTCATCCTGCTGTCGGTATTCCTCGCCATGGTGCTGATGACGCTGAAGCCGCGCGACATGTGCGCCGAGGCTTTATAACGCGGTAAACAGCTCGCGTCGGGCACCTTCGGTAATCGCAACGATGCCGGGGTGCTTGACCTTGCGTTCTACCGAAATGGCATAGAACGACTCGGTCACCGCGTCAGTCTGGCCAATCAGCTCGACGCCGTACTGGCGCTTCACTTCATCGGCAATCACGCTCGGGCCGATAAAAATCCCGCTGCCGGATTGGCCGAATGCCTGCATCAAGGCGCTGTCATCGAACTCACCAACGATTTGCGGCTGGATCTGCTGCTCGGCAAACCAGCGCTGCAAACGACTGCGCACCACGGTTTCGGCGCCGGGAATCAACAGCGGCGCGCCGTGCAGGCTGCGCGGGAAATCCTGACCGTAACGCGCCGCCAGTTCGGCGGTGGCAAAGAAACTGATCCCGCATTCCCCGAGCTTCTGGCTGTAGCCTTTGATGTCGAGGTGCGAAGGCATCGGGCTGTCGGAGATCACCAGGTCGAGACGCTGGATTGCCAGATCGGCGAGTAATCGTTCAAGTTTGTCTTCGCGGCAAGTGATGCGCAGTGGCTCGTTCAGCTCCATGGTTGGTGCGATCAGGCGATAGACGATGGATTTCGGCACCACGTCCGCCACACCGACACGGAAGAGGATCTGCTGTTCGTTGGGCTGGGCGCGCAGCATCAATTCCAGTTCGCCGCCGAGCTGAAACATCTGCTCGGCGTAGGGCAGGGCCTGACGCCCGGCCTCAGTGAGTTCAAGTTGTCGGCCCACGCGTCGAAACAGCTCTATGCCGTAGGTTTGTTCGAGCAGCGATATCTGCCCGCTGATGGTTTGTGGCGTCAGGTTCAGTTGCTCGCAGGCGCGCACGATGCTGCCGGTCTTCGCCACCACCCAGAAATAATGCAGTTGTCGATAATTAAGCATCCGCCGCGCGCCCCCGTAGGAGCTGCCGCAGGCTGCGATCTTTTGATTTTTTTTGAAAAAGCCAAGATCAAAGGATCGCAGCCTGCGGCAGCTCCTGCATTGAATAGTGTGTGAGTTCGTAAAAACCGAAGTATAGCCGCTAAAAATACGAATTTTCCTGAAGTGTTTGTCTCCCTAGAATGCCCAGCCATCGACGGCCGGTCTGTGACCCTGTCTGTTCATTCGAAGGAAGCCACATGAAATACACAATGCCTGCGCTGATGTTTACGTCTTTACTGCTTCTGGCCGGTTGCGACCAAGCCGAAAAAAGCGCCCAGCAGTTGATGGGCAAGGCCGCCGAAAGCGCCAAGCAAGCGATCGACGACACCCATAAGGCCGCTGAGCAAGCGCTGAGCGACGCCACCGGTGGCTTGATCGAGAAGAAAGAAGCACCGGAAAAAGACCCGGAAACATCCGAATCTTCCTCCAAGACCATCTAAACCGTCTTACACAGAGTCAGGACTGCCCCATGGAATATCTGTTACAACTCGCCGCCAGCCCCGCCGCTTGGGTGGCTCTGGCCACACTGGTGGTGATGGAAATCGTGCTCGGCATCGATAACCTGATCTTTATCTCGATCCTGACCAACAAGCTGCCCAAGCAGTATCAGCAGAAGGCCCGCCGCATCGGTATCGGCATGGCGTTGATCCTGCGTCTGGCGCTGTTGAGCACCATCGCTTTCATCGTCCAGTTGACCGCGCCGGTCATCGAGATTCTCGGCCAGGCCTTCTCGTGGAAGGACATGATCCTGATTGCCGGTGGTCTGTTCCTGGTGTGGAAAGCGACGACCGAGATCCATCACAGCATGGATCCGGCACCGGAAGATCCGAAGACTGCGACGTCGACCGTTACCCTCGGTTTCGCCGCTGCCATCGGGCAGATCCTGATGCTCGACATGGTGTTCTCGATCGACAGCATCATTACCGCGGTCGGCATGACCGAACACTTGCCGATCATGGTGATCGCGGTAGTCGTGTCGGTACTGGTGATGTTGTTTGCCGCTGAACCGCTGGCCAAGTTCATCAACGACAACCCGACGGTGGTGATGCTGGCGCTGGGCTTCCTGATCATGATCGGCATGACGCTGATCGCCGAAGGCTTCGGCGCCCATGTACCGAAAGGTTATGTGTACGCGGCGATGGCGTTCTCGGCCGGTATCGAAGTGCTGAACATGCTGTCTCGTCGCGCGAAGCAGAAGAAGCTCAACGCTGCTGCGTAATCTGCAATAAGTCAAAAGGCCGCCTGAACTGTTGAAGTCAGGCGGCCTTTTTTTGTGTGCTTTGCGTGCTTTGTGTGTAGGAGCTGCCGAAGGCTGCGATCTTTTGACTTTTAAAAATCAACAGATCGCAGCCTTCGGCAGCTCCTACAGGGGATTTATCCGTAGGTCAGTGTGCGGTTGCGTGCCGGGTACTATGTTTCTCGGGTTTTGGCTGGATCGGAGGGTGATGGTGACGACGGGAAATGCGCAAAACGCCCCACAGCATGGCGGCGGCAACGGCCAGCCAGCCGGCAATCAACATTACGATGGTCATGGTCAGGCTCATCAGTGCCTCCTCTTTGCCCTGCCTCGGGCGCCCACTTTTTTTCAATTCGCTCTGTTTCAGTGACAGTCTAGTCGCCGGGGTGTTTCAGACTATTGACCAAAGGTCGGTAGTGACCAATCAGTTCGCTCTATGCAAGCGATGCGTCTACGGTTTAAGGCTATACCGCAGCCGTGCGCGGCCCTATGATCGCTGGCGTTGCCGGAACACGATGACCGGCGTCTGAACAGAGAGTGACGATGGTGCAGGTATTTTCTCGAATTCGTGGAGCGCTGCTGGTGGCCGGTTGTGCAGTGGCGTTGGCCGGTTGCGCCGGCAGCGTGGCGCCGGAGGTCAAGCGTCTGCCGGAGCGGGTCGAGCTGAGTGGCACGTTCTATCGTGGCCAGGCCAATCAGAGCGCGCCACAAGTGCTGGCCAGTCTGCTGTCACAGCAGGGCATTGTGATTACCCCGGGCCTGCTGGAAAAACCCCTGCATTTACCGGGTGCCGAAGACCAGTTGCAGCAGAACCTGCAAAACCTCGCGCGTGAATACGGCATGGTCGTTTACCCGCTGGACAGCAATCTGCCGGCACTGTTGACTCAGGTCGCGGCGGGTTACCCGGTGATGGTGCGCTTCAGCGAAGGCTCTGCATTCTGGGCCGAACCGCGCTACGCAATCCTCTCCGGTTACGACCGCAACAAGCAGAAAGTGCTGCTGCGCGCCGGCATGAACCGCCGCGAATTGATGAGTTTCAGCGCCTTTGAGTCCGCGCTGGAAAAGTCTGGCGGCTGGGCCATCCTGATTCAGAAACCTACGCAGATCCCCGCGGCGGTTGATCGTCAGCGCTGGCTGAAGGCTGCCGACGAACTCGCGCAGGCCGGCCAGGAAAACGAAGCGGCACAAGCGCGCAAGGCGTTGGCCGCGCACTGAGTCTCCGTTCGTCATCTGCCGGGCACGACTGCGCCCGGCAAGCCTCTTACGCATAGAGCCCGCTTTTCGGGTGAATCAGGAGGCGAACATGGCAGATCCCCTATCCCCGAAAGGCCCGCATTCGTCCGAGCACTCCTCAGGTCATGACCTGGGCTTTGACCCGGATTCTCCGGACGTAGCTGACCCTCAGGTCGATCCCGTCGGCCCGGCTAAAGCGCCGAAAGACGTCAAACCCGGCGAAGATGACAAGAAGCCGGCAAAACCCTATGACCCGCTGGCCAATCTGAAACCTTGATGTGAGGTGCGTATGAGTACCGATTCAAGCTTCGACGACCAAAAACCGGACAGTGTGCCGACTACGCCTGAACCGGAGATTGATCCGGTGCTGGACCCGGACAGCCCGCTGCGCGATCCGCTGGCCCGGCCGAATGTGCTGACGCCGGAACCCTCGCGGGATCCGAGTGCGGGGGATGGCATTCCTGATGATGATCAGATGCCGCTGCCGAATGACTGATGGTCAGGCGAAAAAAAGCCCCGAAGTTTCGGGGCTTTTTCTTGTGCGGCAAGTTACTTGGAGGCTTCGACCACGCCGCTCTGACGCGACTTGAGGTTTTTCTCGGCCTTGTACTGCTGCGCAACCGCTGGAACGTTGGCGCTGCGGCCGGTTTCCACCCAACTGCGGATACGGCTGGCGTCGGCAAAATGAGTGTATTTGCCAAAGGCGTCGAGAATCACCAGCGCGACAGGGCGGTTAGCCATTTTCGTCACCAGAACCAGGCAATGCCCGGCAGGATTGGTGAAGCCGGTTTTGGTGATCTTGATGTCCCAGTCGGCTTTGTTGACCAGGTGATCGGTGTTGCGGAAACCCAGGGTGTAGTTGGGTTTGCGGAACGACACGGTTTTTTCCTTGGTGGTGGTGAGTTCGCTGAGGATCGGGTATTTGCTTGCCGCCACCAGCAACTTGCTCAGGTCGCGTGCGGTAGAGACGTTGCGCTCGGACAGACCCGTCGGCTCGACATAGTGAGTGTTGGTCATGCCCAGTGCCTTGGCCTTGGCGTTCATCGCCGCGATAAAGGCTGCGTAGCCACCAGGGTAGTGATGCGCGAGGCTGGCGGCGGCACGGTTTTCCGAGGACATCAAGGCAATCAGCAGCATCTCGCGGCGCGGCAGTTCGCTTTTCAGTTTGACTCGGGAGAACACACCCTTCATTTCCGGTGTGTTGCTGATATCGACATTGATCCATTCGTCCATGTTTTGCCGGGCTTCAACCACTACCAGTCCAGTCATCAGCTTACTGACGGAGGCGATCGGCACGATCACGTCAGGGTTGCTGGAATAAATGACTTTGTTGGTCTGCATATCCATGAGCAGGGCGCTGCCGGAAGCGATCTTCAGTGTCGAAGCGTCACGCGGGGCAGCGGTGGTTTCCGCAGCGTTGATCGTTGGCGTGATGAATGTGCCTGTAAAAGCAAAAAACAGGCTCAGAATCGAAAGACGAATTTTCACGCGGGCGAACTCATAAAGGTTGGATATTCCGTTAGTTTGTAACGGGTTATTTCTTCAAAGCGTCGCATTCTAGGAGTATGGCTGAAGATCTGTCGATGGTTGTTTGAAGAGCCTGAAAATCTCGTGAAAAGGCCTGTAAAAAGAGGGGTTTCCGGCGAACGGTTACAGTTTTTTCTCAGGCATGAAAAACCCCGCACGAGGCGGGGTTCTGGTGCAGCGGAAAAACCGCCTCAGGCGTGCAGGGTTTCTGCGGCGTAGAGGGTGTTTTCCAGGAGGCAGGCACGGGTCATCGGACCAACGCCGCCCGGTACTGGAGTGATCCAGCCGGCACGGGGCAGGGCGGTTTCGTAGACAACGTCACCAACCAGCTTGCCGTCGTCCTGGCGGTTGATACCGACGTCGACGACGATCGCGCCTTCTTTGATCCACTCGCCTTTGACCAGGCCTGGCTTGCCGGCGGCCACTACTACCAGATCGGCACGGCCGACGTGACCGGCGAGATCCTTGGTGAAGCGGTGAGTCACGGTGACGGTACAACCGGCCAGCAGCAGTTCCATGGCCATCGGGCGACCGACGATGTTGGACGCACCGACAACCACGGCGTCCAGCCCATAAAGGTCAACGCCAGTGCTTTCCAGCAGCGTCATGATCCCTTTGGGCGTGCACGGGCGCAGCAGTGGAATGCGCTGGGCCAGGCGGCCGACGTTATAAGGATGGAAACCGTCGACGTCCTTGTCCGGGCGGATGCGCTCGAGCAGTTTCGAGGCGTCCAGGTGCTCGGGCAGCGGCAGTTGCAGCAGGATGCCGTCGATCGCAGGGTCATCGTTGAGACGATCGATCAGATCGGTCAGCGCTTGTTGCGTGGTTTCAGAGGGCAGGTCGTACGCTTGAGAGAGGAAGCCGACCTCTTCACAGTCTTTACGCTTGTGCGAGACATAAACCTGAGAGGCAGGATCGCTGCCGACCAGGATCACCGCGAGGCCGGGAGTGCGCAGGCCTTGCTGGCGACGCTCGGCAACTCGTTTGGCGATCTGCTGGCGCAGGCTGGCGGCGATCGATTTGCCGTCGATTAGTTGTGCAGTCATTGCGCGTGATTAACCATCGAGAGGGGAAAAAAAGAGAACGCATTCTCGCATGTCGGACGGTGAGGGCAAAGGCGCTTGGTCAGCAAATTCCCCTAACTCCTTTAATTAAATGAATTTTTTTCAAAAAAGATTTGACGACCTTGGGAGCGCTCTATACTATTCGTCGCACTTGTCGGGCACAGCCTAGCACTGGTTAAGAAGGTCGAGCGGGATTACGATTTCGCGAAGACTGGAAAGCACTTAGTTTGTAGTCCTTTAAGAGTACAGATTAATAAGGCGCCCGTAGCTCAGCTGGATAGAGCATCCGCCTTCTAAGCGGATGGTCGCAGGTTCGAGTCCTGCCGGGTGCGCCATTAGGCAGCTTTGGCACAAGTAACGCGATATGGTGGGCGTAGCTCAGTTGGTAGAGCACGGGATTGTGACTCCCGTTGTCGTGGGTTCGATCCCCATCGTCCACCCCATATTTCGAAAGGCGCCAGATGTAACAGTCTGGCGCCTTTGCTTTAAAAGCTTCATCCGCGGATGTGGTGGAATTGGTAGACACACTGGATTTAGGTTCCAGCGCCGCGAGGCGTAAGAGTTCGAGTCTCTTCATCCGCACCAATTAAAGCTTCATTCGGGTCTTCGGGCTGGTGAGGTTTCAACAAAGAAGTTAATTGGCTTTTTTGTTACGCAATATGGTGGGCGTAGCTCAGTTGGTAGAGCACGGGATTGTGACTCCCGTTGTCGTGGGTTCGATCCCCATCGTCCACCCCATATTTCGAAAGGCGCCAGATTTAACAGTCTGGCGCCTTTTTTGTTTTAGCGGTTTTGAAAACCGGCCATTGTCGGTTTCGGGACGCAGGAGCAGGGCGCTTCGTCGTATTTATGTTGCTCGATGATGCCGCGCTGCTTGCCGGGCTTGCTTGCAAGAACGGCCGTCAGGGAGTGATTGGCAGTCGCTTCTATATATAGAAGCGGTTGGCGCAGAGCCCTGGCGTGATTGGTTGTATTCGCCTGTGGGATGCGCTGCATTCGTGCATCGGTCCCGTTAAATTGCCTGCTGCTTTTTTACCCGTTTTCAGTAGGGTGACTTCTTGAGTTTGACCCACTAGAATGCATGCCCTTGATTCTGGGGTCGGAAACGGCCGGCTAACGTCTGTGCAACGAGGAATATCCATGCAAGTTTCTGTTGAAAATACTACTGCTCTTGAGCGCCGCATGAGCGTCACTGTGCCGGCTGAGCGCATCGAGACTCAGGTCAACAAGCGTCTGCAGCAGACTGCCCAAAAGGCCAAGATTGCTGGCTTCCGTCCAGGCAAAGTGCCAATGAGCGAAATCAAGCGCCGTTTTGGTGCCGACGCTCGCCAGGAAGCTGTAGGCGACGTGATCCAGTCCTCCTTCTACGAAGCTGTGGTTGAGCAGAAGCTGAACCCGGCCGGTTCGCCTTCGATCGAGCCCAAGTCGCTCGAAGCTGGCAAGGATCTGGAATACGTTGCGGTGTTCGAAGTGTTCCCTGAGTTCACCGTTGCCGGTTTCGACGGCATCACCGTTGAGCGTCTGAGCGCTGACGTGGCTGACGCTGACCTGGACAAAATGCTCGACATCCTGCGCAAGCAGAACACCCGTTTTGAAGTGGCCGATCGCGCTGCCCAGAACGAAGACCAGCTGAACATCGATTTCGTTGGCAAGGTTGACGGCGAAGTGTTCGCTGGCGGTTCCGCCAAGGGTACTCAGCTGGTACTGGGTTCCGGCCGCATGATCCCAGGCTTCGAAGAAGGCCTGGTTGGCGCTAAAGCCGGCGAAGAGCGCGTTCTGAACCTGACCTTCCCTGAGGACTATCAGAACCTGGACCTGGCTGGCAAAACCGCCGAGTTCACTGTGACCGTCAACACCGTATCCGAGCCAAAACTGCCTGAGCTGAACGAAGAGTTCTTCGCGCACTTCGGCATCAAGGAAAGCGGCATCGACGGCTTCCGCACCGAAGTTCGCAAGAATATGGAGCGTGAACTGCGTCAGGCGATCAAATCCAAGGTCAAGAATCAGGTAATGGACGGTCTGCTGGCCACCAACCCGATCGAAGTGCCAAAAGCCCTGCTGTCCAACGAAGTTGACCGTCTGCGCGTGCAGGCAGTTCAGCAGTTCGGTGGCAACATCAAGCCTGATCAACTGCCGGCCGAGCTGTTCGAAGAGCAAGCCAAGCGCCGTGTAGTGCTGGGTCTGATCGTGGCTGAAGTGGTCAAGCAGTTCGACCTCAAGCCTGACGAAGCTCGCGTTCGCGAAATGATTCAGGAAATGGCTTCGGCTTACCAAGAGCCTGAGCAGGTTGTGTCCTGGTACTACAAGAACGACCAGCAACTGAACGAAGTCCGTTCGGTTGTGCTGGAAGAACAAGTTGTGGATACTGTTCTGCAGAAAGCTAGCGTGACCGACAAATCGGTCTCTTACGAAGAAGCGGTCAAGCCGGTAGAAGCTCCAAAAGCCGACTGATTGATTTTGCGTTAAGAAGCACACACATAAGCCAGCCTTCGAGCTGGCTTATGCGTATTCAAGACATAACTATTTGGGAGTGACTGCAGAGCATGTTCCGTAATTCGTATATTCAGCAGAACTCAGATATCCAGGCCGCAGGCGGCCTGGTCCCGATGGTTGTCGAGCAGTCCGCTCGTGGCGAACGTGCCTACGACATCTATTCGCGCCTTCTCAAGGAGCGAGTGATCTTTCTGGTTGGTCCGGTAGAGGACTACATGGCCAACCTGATCTGTGCGCAACTGCTGTTCCTTGAAGCGGAAAACCCGGACAAGGACATCCATCTCTATATCAACTCCCCGGGCGGTTCGGTGACAGCGGGCATGTCGATCTACGACACCATGCAGTTCATCAAACCCAACGTGTCGACCACCTGTATCGGTCAGGCGTGCAGCATGGGCGCGTTCCTGCTGACCGCAGGCGCTCCAGGCAAGCGTTTCTGCCTGCCGAACTCGCGAGTGATGATTCACCAGCCACTGGGCGGTTTCCAGGGCCAGGCATCGGATATCGAAATCCATGCCAAGGAAATCCTCTTCATTCGTGAGCGCCTGAACACGCTGATGGCCAAGCACAGCGGTCGCACTCTGGAAGAAATCGAGCGCGATACCAACCGCGACAACTTCATGAGTGCAGAAGCTGCGAAGGAATATGGCTTGATCGATGAAGTGATCAACCAGCGTCCAGCTTAAAAATAAGCAGCTCAAAATAGGCTTGGTCGGCTGGTCTGATCAGCGGCGGGCTTGAAAAAGCCCGCAATAGCCTTCATCTTGTGTTGCAAGCCTATCGGATTTGGATCGAACGAATGACTGACACCCGCAACGGCGAGGAC
>NZ_JBIVGT010000002.1:221862-407254 GCF_044748825.1 Pseudomonas sp. NPDC089741
TGCACTGACATCATCCGTGAGGAGGTGCAGGAAGCCCAGGCCGAAAGCAGCGCGCATAAATTGCCTTCGCCCAAAGAAATCAGCGGCATCCTTGATCAATACGTCATTGGTCAGGAGCGTGCAAAGAAGGTTCTGGCCGTAGCGGTGTATAACCACTACAAACGCCTGAACCAGCGTGACAAAAAGGCTGACGACGTCGAACTCGGCAAGAGCAACATCCTGCTGATCGGCCCGACCGGCTCGGGTAAAACCCTGCTGGCCGAAACGCTGGCCCGCTTGCTGAACGTTCCGTTCACCATTGCCGACGCAACCACCCTCACCGAGGCGGGTTACGTGGGTGAAGATGTCGAGAACATCATTCAGAAGCTGTTGCAGAAGTGCGATTACGACGTAGAAAAAGCCCAGATGGGCATTGTCTACATCGACGAAATCGACAAGATTTCCCGCAAGTCCGACAACCCGTCGATCACCCGCGATGTTTCCGGTGAAGGCGTGCAGCAGGCCTTGCTGAAGTTGATCGAAGGTACGGTCGCTTCCGTTCCACCGCAAGGTGGCCGCAAGCATCCGCAGCAGGAATTCCTGCAGGTCGACACCCGTAACATCCTGTTCATCTGCGGTGGTGCGTTCTCTGGTCTGGAAAAGGTTATTCAAAACCGTTCCACCAAAGGCGGCATCGGTTTCAACGCAGAAGTGCGCAGCAAGGAAGAAGGCAAGAAAGTCGGTGAATCCCTGCGTGAAGTCGAGCCTGACGATCTGGTCAAGTTCGGTCTGATCCCGGAATTCGTCGGTCGTCTGCCGGTCCTCGCGACGCTGGACGAACTCGATGAAGCTGCATTGATGCAGATTCTCACCGAGCCGAAAAATGCTCTGACCAAACAGTATGCCAAGCTGTTCGAGATGGAAGGCGTCGATCTGGAATTCCGTTCCGACGCACTGAAATCGGTCGCCAAGCGTGCCCTGGAACGTAAAACCGGTGCTCGTGGCCTGCGCTCGATTCTCGAAGGTGTATTGCTCGACACGATGTATGAAATCCCCTCGCAGTCCGAGGTGAGCAAAGTCGTGATCGATGAAAGCGTGATCGAAGGCAAGTCCAAGCCACTGTATATCTACGAAAACAGTGAGCCGGCTGCCAAGGCAGCGCCGGACGCGTAAGCGTCCACCGCGCCGCAACAAAGAAGGGGCCTTCGGGCCTCTTTTTTTTTATGTCGTTTTTTACATCCGCTTTGCGCTTGTTTTTTTTCAAGGCAGCCCCCATCTTGGTTTCAAGCTCAATTCCATCTGATTACGGCCATATGGCCGCCGTAGAGGCGAAATCATGAAGACAACCATCGAATTGCCTCTCCTGCCATTGCGTGATGTCGTGGTTTATCCGCACATGGTTATCCCGCTGTTCGTGGGGCGCGAGAAATCCATCGAAGCCCTCGAGGCAGCGATGACGGGCGACAAGCAGATACTGCTGCTGGCCCAGAGAAACCCGGCTGACGATGATCCCGGTGAAGACGCTCTCTATCGCGTAGGTACCATTGCCACTGTCCTGCAGCTGCTGAAGCTGCCTGATGGCACTGTTAAGGTTCTGGTCGAGGGTGAGCAGCGCGGCACCGTCGAACGCTTCAGCGAAGTCGATGGCCACTGCCGTGCAGAAGTTTCGTTGATCGAAGAAGTCGACGCCGCCGAGCGCGAGTCCGAAGTCTTCGTACGTACGCTGCTGTCGCAGTTCGAACAATATGTGCAGCTGGGCAAGAAAGTCCCGGCTGAAGTCCTGTCATCGCTCAACAGCATCGATGAGCCGGGTCGTCTGGTCGACACCATGGCTGCGCACATGGCGCTGAAAATCGAGCAGAAGCAGGAAATCCTCGAAATCATCGATTTGTCGGCCCGGGTCGAGCACGTCCTGGCGTTGCTGGATGCCGAGATCGACCTGCTGCAAGTCGAAAAACGCATTCGCGGCCGCGTCAAAAAGCAAATGGAGCGCAGCCAGCGCGAGTACTACCTGAATGAGCAGATGAAGGCCATTCAGAAAGAGCTGGGCGACGGTGACGAAGGTCACAACGAAATCGAAGAGCTGAAAAAGCGCATCGATGCTGCCGGCCTGCCGAAAGACGCGCTGACCAAGGCGAACGCCGAGCTGAACAAGCTCAAGCAAATGTCGCCGATGTCCGCCGAAGCCACCGTGGTGCGCTCCTACATCGACTGGCTGGTGCAAGTGCCGTGGAAGGCACAGAGCAAAGTGCGCCTTGACCTGGCGCGTGCAGAAGACATTCTCGATGCCGATCACTACGGTCTCGAAGAGGTCAAGGAGCGCATCCTTGAATACCTCGCCGTGCAAAAGCGCGTGAAGAAAATCCGTGGCCCGGTGTTGTGCCTGGTGGGTCCTCCTGGCGTGGGTAAAACCTCGCTGGCAGAGTCGATTGCGCACGCCACCAACCGCAAATTCGTACGTATGGCCCTCGGTGGCGTGCGTGATGAAGCGGAAATTCGCGGTCACCGCCGGACTTACATCGGTTCGATGCCGGGAAGATTGATTCAAAAGATGACAAAGGTCGGCGTTCGCAACCCGCTGTTCCTGCTCGATGAAATCGACAAGATGGGCAGCGACATGCGTGGCGATCCGGCGTCGGCGTTGCTGGAAGTGCTCGATCCTGAGCAAAACCACAACTTCAACGACCACTATCTGGAAGTCGATTACGACCTGTCGGATGTGATGTTCCTGTGCACCTCGAACTCGATGAACATCCCGCCAGCACTGCTCGACCGCATGGAAGTAATCCGTCTGCCGGGCTACACCGAAGACGAAAAGATCAATATCGCCGTCAAATACCTTTCGCCAAAACAGATCACCGCTAACGGTCTGAAGAAGGGCGAGATTGAATTTGATGAAGAAGCGATCCGCGACATCATTCGTTACTACACCCGCGAAGCCGGTGTGCGTGGCCTCGAACGTCAGATCGCCAAGGTCTGCCGCAAGGCTGTCAAAGAGCACGCGCTGGAAAAACGCTTCTCGGTAAAAGTGACAGCTGACTTGCTGGAACACTTCCTCGGTGTGCGCAAATTCCGCTACGGTCTGGCCGAGCAACAGGATCAGATCGGTCAAGTCACCGGCCTTGCCTGGACTCAGGTTGGCGGCGAGTTGCTGACCATCGAAGCCGCTGTGGTACCGGGTAAAGGCCAACTGATCAAGACCGGTTCGCTGGGCGATGTGATGGTCGAATCGATCACCGCAGCGCTGACTGTTGTCCGCAGCCGTGCCAAGAGTCTGGGCATTCCCGTGGACTTCCACGAGAAGCGCGACACGCACATTCACATGCCGGAAGGTGCCACGCCGAAGGACGGTCCTAGCGCCGGTGTCGGCATGTGCACGGCCCTGGTGTCGGCCCTGACCGGGATTCCGGTGCGCGCCGATGTCGCCATGACCGGTGAAATCACCTTGCGTGGTCAGGTGCTGGCGATTGGCGGTCTGAAGGAAAAACTGCTGGCGGCGCATCGCGGCGGAATCAAGATTGTGATTATTCCGGAAGAGAACGTGCGCGATCTCAAGGAGATTCCTGACAATATCAAGCAGGATCTGCAGATTAAACCGGTTAAATGGATTGACGAGGTCCTGCAAATTGCGCTGCAATACGCGCCGGAGCCCTTGCCGGATGTGGCTCCGGAGATAGTTGCCAAGGATGAAAAACGTGAGTCTGACTCTAGGGAACGACGTCGCACGCCTTACTACGTGGGTGCCTGGGTGGCGGCCTTGAGCGCTGTGTAGCGCCCGTGTTCGCGTGCGGCTCGTCTGTGTCGGTCGGCCCTTCAGCGGTCGTTTTTGCTTTCACCAAAAAACTTAGAATCATCTCAAAATAGATATAAGGGGACTTAGAGTGAACAAGTCGGAACTGATTGATGCTATCGCTGCATCCGCTGATATCCCGAAAGCTGCTGCTGGCCGTGCGCTGGACGCTGTAATCGAATCCGTCACTGGCGCTCTCAAGGCTGGCGACTCCGTTGTTCTGGTTGGTTTCGGTACTTTCTCCGTGACTGATCGTCCAGCTCGCGTTGGTCGTAACCCACAGACCGGCAAGACGCTGCAAATCGCTGCTGCTAAAAAACCAGGTTTCAAAGCCGGTAAAGCACTGAAAGAAGCGGTCAACTAAGTCGTTACAAGTTTTTACCCATCCGGGTCGGGGTCATCCCTGACTTGGCAGCGGAGCGGTAGAGCAGGTCGCTGAAACAGCTGCCTGTAACGCCGGGATCGAGGGTTCGAGCCCTGTCCGCTCCGCCAGTTACGAGAAGGCGCATCCTCGGATGCGCCTTTCTTCTATCCGGATTCTACCCACGCTCCACGGTTGCCTAATTTTTGAAGTTCAACCGTTTCTGGGGGACGCATGCTGCAGAATATCAGGGACAATTCACAAGGCTGGATTGCCAAGACCATTATTGGGGTCATCGTTGCACTGATGGCCCTGACCGGTTTCGACGCCATTTTCAAGGCCACGACGCACACGAACGAAGCGGCCAAGGTCAATGGTGAAGAAATCAGCCAGAACGAGCTGAGCCAGGCCGTTGACATGCAACGCCGTCAGCTGATGCAACAGCTGGGCAAGGACTTCGATGCTTCCTTGCTCGACGAAAAAATGCTCCGCGAATCTGCCCTCAAAGGTCTGATTGATCGCAAGCTGCTGCTGCAAGGCGCTGAACAATCGAAGTTCGCTTTCTCCGAAGGCGCGTTGGACCAAGTGATCCTGTTGACGCCTGAATTCCAGGTCGACGGCAAGTTCAGCTCCGAGCGTTTCGATCAGGTAATCCGTCAACTGGGTTACAGCCGCATGCAATTCCGCCAGATGCTGGCTCAGGAAATGCTGATCGGCCAACTGCGTGCCGGTGTAGCGGGCAGCGGTTTCGTCACTGACGCCGAAGTGCTGGCTTTCGCCCGTCTGGAAAAACAGACCCGCGATTTCGCCACCCTGAACATCAAGGCCGATCCGGCTGCGGTGAAGCTGACCGACGATGAGGTCAAGGCTTACTACGACGAACACGCCAAGGAATTCATGACCCCTGATCAAGTGGTCATCGATTACCTCGAGCTGAAGAAGTCGTCGTTCTTCGACCAGGTTGCGGTCAAGGACGAAGACCTGCAGGCGGCGTATCAGAAAGAGATCGCCAACCTGTCGGAACAGCGTCGTGCCGCGCACATCCTGATCGAAGTGAACGACAAGACCACCGAAGCTCAGGCCAAGGCGAAAATCGAAGAAGTCGAGGCGCGTCTGGCCAAGGGCGAGAAATTCGAAGCGCTGGCCAAAGAGTTCTCGCAGGACCCGGGCTCGGCCAACAATGGTGGTGACCTCGGTTATGCAGGTCCTGGCGTTTACGATCCAGCTTTTGAAAAAGCGTTGTACTCGCTGAATAAAGATCAGGTTTCCGCGCCGGTTCGCACCGACTTCGGTTTCCACCTGATCAAGCTGCTGGGTGTCGAAGCGCCTGAAGTGCCGACACTGGCCAGCCTGAAAGACAAGCTGACCCGCGAGCTGAAAGCGGCGCAGGTCGAGCAGCGTTTCGTCGAGGCGACCAAGCAATTGGAAGACTCCGCGTTCGAAGCGTCTGACCTGGCCCAGCCAGCGGCAGATCTGAAGCTGACCGTGCACACCTCCAAGCCATTCGGCCGTGAAGGTGGTGAAGGCGTTGCGGCCAACCGTGCCGTGGTCACTGCAGCATTCAGCACCGAAGTGATTGATGAAGGCGCCAACAGCACCGCCATCGAGCTGGATCCGGAAACCGTGATCGTGCTGCGCTCCAAGGAACACCTGAAGCCTGCGCAACTGCCTCTGGAAAGCGTGAACGCGGCCATCCGCACTCAGCTGACCAAAGAGCACGCCAGCGCTGCTGCCAAGACCAAGGCCGAGAAGCTGATCGCTGATCTGCGCGATGGCAAGGCGCCGCTGGACAAGGCGGTTGACGGTCAGAACTGGAAAGCCACCGCAGCGGCCACCCGTGCGCAGGAAGGTGTTGATCCGGCCGTGTTGCAGGCATTGTTCCGCATGCCGAAGCCGGCGGCCAAAGACAAGCCGACGTTCAGCAACGTGACGCTGCCGGACGGCAGTCTGATGATCGTGCGCCTGAACGGCGTCAACGAAGCAGCGGCACCGACCGATGAAGAGAAGGCTCAATACCGTCGCTTCCTCGCGTCCCGTGAGGGTCAGCAAGACTTCGCGGCGTACCGCAAGCAGTTGGAAGCTCAGGCCGAAATCAAGCGTTACTGATGCCTGACTGAGCAGCAAGACCAAAAGCCCCGGCCGCAACGCCGGGGTTTTTTTTATTCCGTTCCTACAATGACCGTGGAAAACCGTGGCTTCTGGCATTGACGGCCGCAACCAAGGTCAGCACCAGTAGCGCTGCGACAATCCACGGAAACGCCCCAACGCCAGGGTTATCCAGCAATAGACCACCCACCAGCCCGCCGCCGGCAATTCCGACATTCCACAGGGTTACCAGCATCGATTGCGCCGTATCGGCAGCAACTCCCGCCGCTTTCGCCGAAGCGGTCTGCAACAGCGACGGCATAGCCCCGAATGCCAGCCCCCAGACAACTACGGCGACATAGACCACGCCGGCTGAATCGCGCCACACGCCCAGGGTCAGCGCCGAGAGCATGAACAGCGCTGTGCTGATCAACACCAGCTCACGCAGCCAGCGATCAATCAGGCTGCCGACGATCCGCAGGCTCAGTACCGAGGCGAGACCGAACGCCAGCAGCACGCGGTCGATGTCGTTTGCCAACCCGGAGGGTTGCAGGAACGGCGCGATGTAGGTGTAGAGAAGGTTGTGTGCCACCACGTAGGACAACGTCACGAACAACACCGGTCGCACCCCGGGAAGGGTGAACACCTGACGCAAGGGCAGGCGTTTTCCTGCACGTTCGCCGGCAAAGTCCGGCACCTGCCAGCGCACCCAGATCACCAGCAACACGGTCAGCGCGGTCATGATCGCAAAGCTCAGACGCCAGCCGACCATGGTGCCCAACAGTGTGCCTGCCGGTATGCCGAGCGACAGCGCCAGCGGTGCGCCGAGCATGGCGACGGTAATGGCGCGACCTTGCAGATGGGGCGCGACCATGCGGCTGGCGTAACCGGCCAGCAGCGCCCAGAGCAGGCCAGCAAACACGCCGGCAATCAACCGCGCGATCAGCGTCAGCCAGTACAGGTCTGACAGCGCGGTAATACTGTTCGCCAGCGCGAAGCCGCCAATGGCCGACAACAGCAGCGGCCGTCGTCGCCAGCCGCGTGTGGCGATGGTCAGGGGAATCGCCGCGAGCAGCGAACCGACGGCATAGAGCGTGACCAGTTGCCCGATCAGCGCCTGCGAGACGTTCAGGCCGGCGCTCATTTGGGGCAATAGCCCGGCGGGCATGGCCTCGGTGAGCACGGTGATGAACCCGGCGGTGGCCAGCGCCAACAGCGCACCCAACGGCAGGCGTTCGCGGTTGGCGGCGGCTTGTATCAGGGGCGGGGAGGTCAGTTGCGCATCGTTCATGATCCAGCGTCCATTTCGAAGGGAGAGACGAAGGCCATAGGGTAGGGCGCTGCGCATTCGGGAAAAACCGGTTATGGTTCCGAACATATCGGACATTGATGTCGCCAATCCCGGAGTGAAAATGGACAGCCTCGGCAGTATTTCGGTGTTCGTACAGGCCGCCGAAACCCGGAGTTTTACCGAGGCCGGGCGCCTGCAAGGGGTTTCGTCGTCGGCGATCGGCAAGAGTATTGCGCGTCTGGAGGCGCGGCTCGGTGTGCGGCTGTTTCATCGCAGCACCCGCAGCATCACCCTGACCGCAGAGGGGGCCTTGTTTCTGGAGCGCTGCCGGAAGATTCTGGCGGAGGTCGAAGCCGCCGAGTTCGAGTTGTGCAACGCCGCCTCGGCGCCCCATGGCAAGTTGCGCATCAGCCTGCCGCAGGTGCATGACCTGGTGATGCCGGTCCTGATCGAGTTCATGGCGTTGTACCCGCAGATCGAGCTGGACCTGGATCTCACCGATCGCATGGTCGATGTCGTCGACGAGGGCTTTGACGCGGTGATTCGCACGGGCAAGCCGAAAGATTCGCGACTGATGGCGCGACCGTTGGGCGAGTTTCATCTGGTGCTGGTGGCCAGTGCCGTTTATCTCGATCAGCACGGCGCGCCGCAAACCCCGGCCGATCTGGCTGATCACGCCTGCCTGCGCCACACCTTTCACGCCACCGGAAAACTCGAAGCGTGGCCCTTGCGGCGTGAGGAAGGGAGCGCAGAGCCGGTGTTGCCGACGCGGCTGGTCAGCACGTCGATCGAGGCGGTGAGCCACGCGGCGTTGGCCGGGATGGGCATTGCCTGTCTGCCGGATTTCATGGTCGCCGAGGCGGTCCGGCAAGGTCGATTACGGCGGGTGCTCGATGCATATGTGGAGCATGACGGGCAGTTTTGGGTATTGTGGCCATCAAGTCGCCATGCAGCGGCCAAACTGCGAGTGTTCATCGATCATATTTCGCAGCGACTTTTTCCCGCAAAGGATGGTCGATAGAGTTGTAAGCGTTTTAAGACACTAATCCGTACTCCGCAGGGCCGCGATCTGTTGCACAATACGCCCCGGACTGTTTTCCCTCAGGATGTTTAATGTTGATTTCCACTCCCTTGCGTGTTGTCGGGTTGGCGTTGTTGGTGGCTGCTGTCGCCGGCTGTTCGAAAGACAAGCCGATGTATGAGCATGAGAATTTCGACGACTCCGGTATGTTTTCGCGCAACTACCCGGTGGCCGATACTGCCAGTTGCGAAGCCGCCCGGCGCGCATTGCTCAGTCAGGGTTACATCATCACCAGCAGTGACCCGAAACTGGTCAGTGGCCACAAGAGCTTCCAGCAAACCGGCGATACGCACTTGGAGATCAGCTTCAACGTGGTCTGCGCCGAAGACAGCAGCGGCAAACATCACGCGACGATGTTCGCCAATGCCCTGCAGGATCGCTACGCGCTGAAGAAGACCAATAACTCGGCCAGCCTGGGTGTCGGCGTATTGGGTTCGGTGTCGATGCCGATCGGCTCGTCGGACGATTCGATGGTCAAGGTTGCCAGTGAAACGGTGATTTCGCAGAAGTTCTACGAGCGCTTTTTCACCTTGGTCGAGCAGTTCCTGCCGGCTGATGCGAAGAAGGCTGCGCACATCGAAGAGAAACCCAAGGCCGATCTGGGGATGCCGGAACCGAAGCCTGCGCCACTGACGCCGACACCCGCAGCCGAGCCGGCCGCGACTCCCGCGCCTGCACCTGCTGCAGAACCGGCGCCGGCACCTGCTGAAGTGGCCCCCGTGATTTCCGAGCCGGTTGTACCGCCAGCGGAGTCGGCGCCGATCACTTCAGCGCCGAGTGCCGATCCTGCACCGGCCACGGAAACCATCACACCACCGGTCAACCCGGACATCCCGCCGCCCTCCGAGCCGATTCCGGCGATGCCATCCTCAGGCCAGTAATACCGCCTGATCCCCTGTAGGAGCTGCCGCAGGCTGCGATCTGTTGATCTTGATTTAAAAACCAGGATCAACAGATCGCAGTCTGCGGCAGCTCCTACCCAGGAAAATTTCGTTACATTCCCCTGACAAAAATCCCGCGATAAATTCCTGACCACCTGCTACGTTTTAATGATGAAGGCCGGGTTTCACTTTTCCTTCATACGGGCAGTTTATGCTCGAGGCACTGGGCATTTGCTCAGGCCCATTCAAGAGAGCAGCAGGGGGATTACGCAATGGATGACTATCAAGAAGAGCTGCTCGAATTCCAGGCCTTTGAACTGGATCAACCGGAACCTGCGGAAGACGCCACCGAGCTGTGAGCTTTAGCTTGTAGCCCTATGCCGTCTGGCGATGGCTGCGACGAAATTCGCCGGGTGTCTGTCCCGTCCAGCGCTTGAACGCTCGCTGGAAAGCTTCGGCTGAAGCAAAGCCGAGCAGATAAGCGATCTCACCGAATGCCAGTTCGGTGTCGCGAATGTAGGTCATCGCCAGATCACGGCGAGTGTCGTTGAGGATCGCGCGAAACTGCGTGCCTTCCTCGGCCAGTTTGCGCCGCAGTGTCCAGGTTGGCAGCTTCAGGCGTGCCGCCACTTCCTCCAGATCCGGTTCGCGACCACCGTTGAGCAACGGCCCGAGCAATTGCGTGATGCGTTCGCGCAGGCTGCGGGTGCGCGTCAGCTGTTCCAGTTCGCGCTCACACAATTGCAGCAGATGCCGCCAGGTGCTTGGGCAGTGTTCGGGGTTGCGTTGCGCGAGGCTGTTCAGGCTCAGGCGCAGTTGATTACGTTCGGCGCCGAACAGGATCGGGCAATCCCCCAGCGCCGCGTACGCTTCGCGGTAATCCGGCTCGGCGAATTCGATTTCGATGCGTTCAGCGCGCAGCGTTTCACGACTGACGCTGGACAGTTGCTGCAACCAGCCGGCAATGATCGAATCCACCACAAAGCGGTTGTAGGCGTTGTACGGGCTGATCGAATAGAAACGCAGCCATGCGCCGTTGGCATCTTCGTGAAAGCTCGACTGCCCGCGATAGTTGGAGCCGTACAGTGCTTCGAAACGGATCAGGCAACGGGCGGCTTCGCGCACGGTCGGCGCTTGTGCGGCGGTGACCCCGGCCAGTCCGGCTTGGCTCAGGCGGCTCAGTTGGCCCATTCGCAGGCCTAACGCCGGGTCTTCGGTCAGCTGGATCGCCGCGTGCCCGAGGCGCATGTAACGCGGAATTGACAATCGTGCTCCGGCCTCGGCCAGACGGGCGGCATCGAGACCGTATTGCTCAAGCAGCGGCTGCGGATCGGCACCATGGCTGCGCACCGCGTCGGCGAGGCTGTGAACGAAACCCACCGACAAATCGCCAAGGCGCATCGGCAGCGGTTTCATGATTTACAACCAGACATTCAGCAAACGCGCGCCACGGGCTTCGCCGTCGGCAAACTGCTGGCCGTTGCTGCTGAGAAAGCTTTGCCCGGAACTCGACTTGTCCCAGAACTGCCCGCGCAGGAACACGCTCACGCCAGCGATCGCGCGACTGCTCGGCGGCTGCGCAGTGAGGGTCAGGCGATGCCAGGCCTGGCCTTCACTGACTTCGCCGGGCTTGAGGCTGACCGAGCCCGGCGTGCTCGAACCTTTATAGCCGCCCCACGGTTGATTCCACACGCCATGACCCACCACGAACGCCGGCACCGCCACCAGTTGCGCACCTTGCTCGTCGAGTTTGCGGTAATTGTCCGGATACCAGCTGTCACTGCCGATGAGGATGCCCAGGCGCCCGGCGGGCGTGTCGACGACGTTGATCGCGTGTTGATCTTCGCCCTCGATCACATCGCGTTGATCGAAGATCGGGTGCATCTGCCGCTGCGGTTGCCCCAACGGCACGCCATCGCGACCAAACACCACGCTGCTGTTGAACAGTGCGCCGCTGCCGGGTTTGAGCTGGCCATCGCGAATGCTTGGCTCCGGCAAGACGATCGAGCCGGCCACCAGCGTCACATGAAATTCCTTGGCCAGGCCACCGAACAGCGCCTGGTAATCCTTGGCCATCGCCTTGGATTTCATACGTAGATGGGCGTCATCGAGACGACTATTGCCCTTGGCGCTGAGCCAGGCACGGGCGAACAACAGCGGGTTGCTCGCGGCCAGCCAGTTCATCGCTTCGGCGAGGGTCGGCGCCTGATACAGCTCGTCTTTCTCGCCGCTGATCATCAGCCACGTGCCGACATGCTCCGGCAACACCACCACGGTTTTCTCGTTCAACAAGCCTTGATCCTGAGCCTGTTGCAGATACGCCGCGAGTTTGCGGTGCAGGCGATCGGGGCTTTGATAGTCGGTGGGAAACAGTTCGGGCTGGATGCCCAGCAGGTTGCCGCGGTCGGCAGGCGTGCCCTCATCGACCGCCAGTTTGATGCGCAGGTCCGACAGGTAATGGCCCGCCGGCCGGTCTGCCGCCCACATGGCGTAGGTGGTCAGGACGGCCACGATGGCCATGGAAAATGTCAGGTACAAAAGTTTGCGCATGAAAACCAACAACAGCCGGGTACAGGGTGTGGCGACTAGGGTAGGGCCCATGGCGCCGATTGCCAAGAGGCGCTGCGCATTTGGATCAATAACTTGTCAGTTACGGTCATTGAGTGACAACGGTGCGACTCTTAGTCTGTGCCACATGACTGACGGGGGACGCAGAGCTCCCGCACTTTTTCCGTGAACGCTCGTTGTGGAGTTACCGATGACCGCCGCTCATTACCCGCACCTGTTGGCCCCGCTGGACCTGGGATTCACCACGCTGCGCAACCGCACCCTGATGGGTTCGATGCATACGGGCCTGGAAGAGAAACCGGGCGGCTTCGAGCGCATGGCGGCGTACTTTGCCGAGCGCGCGCGCGGCGGTGTCGGCCTGATGGTCACCGGCGGCATTGGTCCGAACGACGAGGGCGGGGTGTACTCCGGCGCGGCCAAGCTGACCACCGAAGAAGAAGCGCTCAAGCACCGCATCGTCACCCGCGCGGTGCACGAGGCGGGCGGCAAGATCTGCATGCAGATCCTTCACGCCGGCCGTTATGCCTACAGCCCGAAGCAAGTCGCACCGAGCGCGATCCAGGCGCCGATCAACCCGTTCAAGCCTAAAGAGCTGGACGAGGAAGGCATCGAGAAGCAGATCAGCGATTTCGTCACCTGCTCGGTACTGGCACAAACCGCCGAGTACGACGGCGTCGAGATCATGGGCTCGGAAGGTTATTTCATTAACCAGTTCCTCGCCGCGCACACCAACCATCGCACTGACCGCTGGGGCGGCAGCTACGAAAACCGCATGCGCCTGCCGGTAGAAATCGTCCGCCGTGTACGTGAGTCGGTAGGCCCTAACTTCATCATCATTTTCCGTCTGTCGATGCTCGATCTGGTCGAGGGCGGCAGCACCTGGGATGAAATCGTCATCCTCGCCAAAGCCATCGAGCAGGCCGGCGCGACCATCATCAATACCGGCATCGGCTGGCACGAAGCGCGGATTCCGACCATCGCCACCAAAGTGCCGCGTGCGGCATTCAGCAAGGTCACGGCCAAGCTGCGCGGTTCGGTGAGCATTCCGTTGATCACCACCAACCGCATCAACACCCCGGAAATCGCCGAGCAGATTCTTGCCGAAGGCGATGCCGACATGGTCTCGATGGCGCGGCCGTTCCTCGCCGATCCAGACTTCGTCAACAAGGCTGCCGAAGGCCGCGCGGATGAGATCAACACCTGCATCGGTTGCAACCAGGCGTGCCTCGATCACACCTTTGGCGGCAAGCTGACCAGTTGCCTGGTCAACCCGCGTGCCTGCCACGAGACCGAACTCAACTATCTGCCGGTGCAGCAGATCAAGAAGATTGCCGTAGTCGGCGCCGGCCCTGCCGGTCTGTCCGCTGCAACCGTGGCGGCCGAGCGTGGCCATCAGGTGACCCTGTTCGATTCGGCCAGCGAAATCGGCGGCCAGTTCAACATTGCCAAGCGTGTACCGGGCAAGGAAGAGTTCTTCGAGACCCTGCGCTACTTCAAGCGCAAGTTGCAGACGACGAATGTCGAGGTGTGCCTGAACACTCGCGTCGATGTGGCGAAACTGCTTGAAGGCGGCTACGACGAAATCATCCTCGCCACCGGCATTGCGCCGCGTTTGCCAGCGATTCCGGGCGTCGAGAATGCCAAGGTGCTGAGCTACATCGACGTGATCCTTGAGCGTAAACCGGTCGGCAAGCGTGTCGCGGTGATCGGCGCGGGCGGTATCGGTTTTGACGTCTCGGAGTTCCTCGTCCATGAAGGCGTTGCGACCAGTCAGGACCGTGCCGCGTTCTGGAAAGAATGGGGCATCGATACGAAGCTGGAAGCACGCGGTGGCGTCGCCGGGATCAAAGCGGCGCCGCACGCTCCGGCCCGTGAAGTGTTCCTGTTGCAGCGCAAGAAAACCAAGGTCGGCGATGGCCTGGGTAAAACCACTGGCTGGATTCACCGTACCGGTTTGAAGAACAAGCAGGTGCAAATGCTCAACAGCGTTGAATACCTGAGCATTGACGACGAGGGTTTGCACATCCGCATCGGCGAAGCCGGCGAGCCGCAATTGCTGGCGGTGGACAACATCGTGATCTGCGCGGGGCAGGATCCGCTGCGTGAGCTGCACGATGGCTTGGTGGAAGCCGGGCAAAACGTGCACCTGATCGGCGGCGCCGATGTCGCGGCCGAGCTGGACGCCAAGCGCGCCATCAACCAAGGCTCACGCCTCGCCGCTGAACTGTAAACACCCCTGCAGGAGCTGCCGCAGGCTGCGATCTTTTGATCTGGGTTTTCAAAAACAGGATCAAAAGATCGCAGCCTGTGGCAGCTCCTACTAGTATGTGTTTTTTTCAGATCATGCTCTGCTCATGTTTGCCCACGCCCCCCTCGAACACCTTCATCTGGACTGGCTCAGCGCTGCCGGCATTGAGGTCGCGATCCTGCGCCTCGACCAGATTGACCCGCTGATCAGCGGCAATAAATGGTTCAAACTCTCTGAACACCTCAAAGCCGCCGAGGGTGCCGGTGCTGAAGGCATCATCAGTCTCGGTGGTGCTCACTCCAATCATCTGCATGCGTTGGCGGCGGCGGGCAAACGGTTGGGATTCAAGACTGTCGGGCTGTTGCGTGGGCATGCGCAGGAAACGCCGACCGTGCAGGATTTGCAAGCGTTCGGCATGCAGTTGCACTGGTTGGGTTACGGCGGCTACCGCGCGCGGAATGAGCCGGGGTTCTGGGAACCTTGGCAGGCGCAGTACCCGCAACTGTATGCGGTGCCGGAGGGCGGCGGTGGATTGGCCGGCGCGCTGGGTTGCGCTGCGCTCAAACAGCAACTCGATGCACAATTGCCCACGCTCGGCTGGAGCGATTACCACGGCTGGTGGCTGGCCTGCGGCACCGGCACGACATTGGCCGGGTTAGTGCTGGCGGAGGCGGGGGCGCATCCGGTGTTTGGCGCACTGGCGGTGCCGGAGGATCACGGTGTGGCGCCGCACATCGAGGCGATCCTGCAAGCAGCAGGATTGGCGAATGCGGGCTACGAGTTGATCGAGGCCAGCCGTGGTGGTTTTGCCAGGGTTGATTCGGCGTTGCTCGCGTTTATTGAGCAGACCGAACAGGCTAGCGGTGTGCCCTTGGAACCGCTCTATACCGGCAAAGCGCTGATGGCCCTAAAGGAACAGATAGAAGCAGGCAGATTTGCCAGCGGCACACGACTGATCGTCATCCACACCGGCGGCCTGCAGGGCAGACGCGGTTTCAGCACCTGTCCCTGACCGCACCCTATTTCTGTCATATGGAGATTCATTGTGGCGAGGGGATTTATCCCCGCTGGGCTGCGAAGCAGCCCCAATTCAGCCCACACTGTTCAGTCTGACACACCGCGTTTTGAGGTTTTGGGGCTGCTTCGCAGCCCAACGGGGATAAATCCCCTCGCCACAGTGGTTTGCAGTGCCACAGATAGATCCCATTGCCAGCCACAATGGTTTGCAGTGCCTCAGATAAATGCCAGCAACAATGGATGTATTGCCACAGTGAGATCCCGGTGGTTTCACCCGCGCTTGGGCATCATCCGCAGCAGCGTGTTATCGCCTACCACGTAATGGTGATAGATCCCCGCCAGCGCATGCAGCCCGATCAGCCAGTATCCGATCGTGCCGATCAGCACGTGCCAGTGCTCGACCTGCTTGGCGAAATCCTTGTTCTCCGCAACCAGCAGCGGCAGATCAAAGCCATAAAACATCACCTGATGCCCCTCGGCGCTGGTAATCAGCCAGCCGAGAATCGGCATGCTGATCATGAACAGGTACAGCGCCCAGTGCATCAGCCGCGCCAGCACGGTTTGCCATTGCGGCGAAGCGGGGAAGATCTTCGGTGCCGGGCCGAGGCTGCGCGCGAGCAGGCGAAACCACACCAGCACGAACACGGTCAGGCCAAGCATGTAATGCACTTCGCGGATCAGCGTGCGGCCGCCGCTGCCTTTGGGGAAGAAGCCGCGCAATTCCATGCTGGCGTACACCAGCACCAACAACACCAGCATCAGCCAGTGCAGCAGCACCGACACGGTGCTGTAGCGCGATTCTGAACTTGTCCACGGCATACGGTGTTCCTCTCGGTTCAGGGCTCCATCGCGCCGTTTCTCCGACGGCATACCTTAACTGTAAACGTCCTTTGGGATTTTTGCCTGAACCCGGCAGAAGTTTTTTCATGTGCTGCTTTTATGACGCTGTTAGTTTCTGCAAAGCGTGATTTTAGTTGTTCAGGTGTAACCGGTTGTTGTTTATTTTTTGAATCTTTAGAGCGTTTGATTGACGTTATTTAAGTGTTTAGTGTTATGCGTAGTTGTCGCTTTTAAAACAGTTGGGTTGACAAGTAATTCCATTAATAACAGGATTTTTCATAAAAGGATTTCAAGATGACTTTCAGTATTCTTCTGGATCGTAAACAGAGTAAGAACATTGTAAAAAAAGCGATGGCAAAACCACCGGTATCGCGACCGAAACCTGTGCCCGGCAAACCGCCAGTGACGCCACCCTCCAAACCCGTGGTCAAGCCGCCCGTGGTTCCGGTCAAGCCGCCAGTCAAGCCTGCCCCGGTCAAACCACCGGTCAAACCTCCCGTCAAGCCAGTAACGCCGGTCACCAAACCTCCCGTCAAGCCAGTAACGCCGGTCACCAAACCACCGGTCAAGCCAGTGACGCCAGGCACCAAACCGCCGGTAAGCGTCCGTCCGCCAATGCCGTGGCCTACCTTGAATATCAACATTGATCCCGTGGCACTCATCAATCTGGTGAACGCCCTCGGCAGTATTGGCAAGCCCGACGGGTCGACCAAGCTGATCGATGGCAGCGTCGTCAATGCTGAGCGAAACCAGGTCACCCGACCGGACGGCATCATTCAGCATGCTGACGGCAGGGTAGAGCACCCGGACGGACGTATCGTCTGGCCGGATGAGACTGTTGAATATCCAGATGGTCGTATCGTCTGGGCTGACGGCACCGAGCAATTGGCGGACGGTTCGATTCGTTATGTGGACGGCTTGCTATATGACGCAGAAGGCAATCTTGTTGTTGAGTGACTGTTGTAGATTCAATGCTGTGTGTTATTCGGATTTAACGGTGTAGATTCCGATTGAATATTTAAGTCGATCAATAAAAAACCGCCAACTGTTGATCAGTTGGCGGTTTTTTTAATCTGACTTAATCGTTTTGCGGCATCTCACCCTTGGCCAGACGCTTGTTGATGTCGGCAATCACTTCCGGCAAGTCAGTGATGGTGTCGATCATATAGTGCGGGCGCGAGCTTTCGAACAGTGCGTGAATGCGTTTGCGTTCGCTGGCCAGTTCATCGCTGCCCAAGGCGCGGAAACCGGCGTAATCCAGGCCCAGCGCATTGCCGGAGCAGATCAGCGCGACCGTCCACATCCCGGCGCGGCGGCCTTCGAGGATGCCGGGCACGGTGTCGTCGATCTTCACGCAGGCACCGACATCGTCGATGCCCAGTGCAATTACGTTGGCCAGTGCTTGAGCCGGCCATGGGCGACCGTTCGGCACTTCGTCGGTGGCGACCACGTGGTCGGCGACATAACCGTTGCTGGCGGCCAGTTCGACGACTTTATCCATGACCTGTTTCGGGTAGCCGGAGCACGAACCGATCTTGATCCCTTGCTCGCGCAGCTTGGCGATGGTTTCCAGGGCGCCGGGAATCAGCGCCGAGTGTTCGGCGATCTTCTCGATCTGCAGGGGCATGAAACGCTTGTAGATCGCGGTGACGTCATCGTCGGTCGGCGTGCGGCCGAAGACTTTGCGATAACGCTCGGCGACTTGCGGCTGATCGCAGAGGGTACGGATGTGATCCCACTTGCCCATGCCCATCGGCCCGCGGGCTTCTTCGATGGAAACCTGTACATCGAATTCGGCGAAGGCTTCGACGAAAATCTGCGTCGGCGCGAAAGAACCGAAATCGACCACGGTGCCGGCCCAGTCGAGGATCGCGGCTTGCAGCTTGCTTGGATTGACGTAGTTCATGGCAATTAAATTCCTGATTTGGCAATGCAATTCAAACTGTGGGAGTGAGCCTGCTCGCGATGAGGGCGTGTCAGTCGACAAAAAATGTTGAATGTTCGACCGCTATCGCGAGCAGGCTCACTCCTACAGGGGAGTTGTGGTGTGGCTTAAATTTCCAGGACTTCCATCTCGCGCAGCACTTCGCCCACCGCCGCGACGGCCTGGCGCATTTCGTCCGGGCTGACGTGGCCGATGCAGCCGACGCGGAAGGTTTCGACCTGAGTCAGTTTGCCGGGATAGAGGATGTAACCCTTGGCCTTGACCCGTTCGTAGAAGTCCTTGAACTGGTACCGCGGATCGTTCGGCGCATGGAACGTGGCGATGATTGGCGCCTGAATCGCCGCCGGCAGGAAGCTGCGCAAACCGAGTTTGGCCATCTCTTCCATCAGTGCCTGACAGTTGGCGGCGTAGCGCGCATGCCGCGCCGGCAGGCCACCTTCTTCGTTGTATTGCAGCAACGCTTCGTGCAGCGCCGCGACCACGTGGGTCGGCGGGGTGAAGCGCCATTGGCCGGTTTTCATCATGTAGGCGTGCTGGTCGAACAGATCCATCGCCAACGAATGCGAATTGCCAGCGGCAGCCGCCAGCGACTCTTTGCGGGCGAAGACAAAACCCATTCCCGGCACGCCTTCCAGGCATTTACCGGAGGCCGCGATCAAGGCATCGAACGGGACTTTTTGCGCATCCACCGGCAACGCTCCGAAGGAACTCATGGCATCGATGATCAGGCGTTTGCCGTGTTGCTCAACGACTTCGGCGATTTCCGCCAAAGGATTAAGAATCCCGGTGCTGGTTTCGCAGTGGATCAGCGCGACGTGAGTGATGTCGCTGTCGGCGCGCAGCAGACGGTCGACGTCGGCGGCGGTGGTCGGTTCGTCTTCAGCGGTTTCAAAAGTGCTGAACGAGCGGCCGAGCACTTCGCAGATCTTCGCCAGACGCTTGCCGTAGGCACCGTTGATCAGCACCAGGACTTTGCCGTCACGCGGCACCAGAGTACCGATCGCCGCCTCGACGGCGAAGGTGCCGCTGCCCTGCAATGGCACGCAATGGTGAGTGGCCGCGCCGTTGAGGATCGCCAGCAATTGTTCGCACAGGCTGGCGGTCAGTTGATTGAAGCGGTCATCCCATGACCCCCAGTCGACCATCATCGCCTGACGGGTGCGGGCCGAAGTGGTCAACGGGCCGGGAGTGAGCAGGATGGGTTCGGCGATACTCATTCGTGTGTCCTCGGATAGCGCTGTGGGATGAAGCTACGGGGCATACGTTGCAATTCGGCGTTGTATCAATCAAATTGTTTGTTGTTATGCCAGCCATCAGTGAGAGTTATTCATGAACCTGTTTCAGCTGCGCGCCTTCGACGCCGTGGCCCGCGAAGGCAGCTTTACCCGGGCTGCTGCGCGGTTATTCATCAGTCAGCCGGCGGTCACCGGGCACATCAAGGCGCTGGAGGAGCACTACCAGATCACTTTACTGCGGCGCACCGCGCGACGAGTGGAGCTGACCGAAGAGGGCACCAAACTGGCGGCGATCACCCGGGCGATGTTCGGCCTCGCGGAAGAGGCGCAGGTGCTGCTTGAGGCCAATCGACAATTGCTTACCGGGCGTCTGGAAGTGGCGGCGGACGGCCCGCACATGGTCATGCCGATGCTCGCCAGCCTGCGCGCGCGGTATCCGGGGATTACCGTGAATCTGCGCTTGGGCAATGCGCAGGAAACCCTCGCGGCGCTGTTGTCCGAGCATGCCGATGTGGCGGTGCTGACTGAAGTCGAACCGCGCAAAGGCCTGCACCTGCAAGGCTTGAGCGAATCGCGGATTTGCGCGTTGGTGCCGGCAACGCATGCCTGGGCGACGCGCGCGGGGGAGGTCAAGCTCAAGGAGCTGGATCAGGTGATCATGGTGCTGCGTGAACCGAGTTCGATCACCCGGCGTACCTTTGATCAAGCGTGTGAACAGGCCTCGATTCATCCACGGGTGTTATTGGAACTCGATAGCCGTGAGGCGGTGACGGAAGCCGTCGCCGCTGAGCTGGGTGTCGGTGTGGTGTCATCGGTGGAAGTCAGCCATGACCCGCGCGTGGTGGCGATTCCGATCATCGGCGACGGCCTGGTCAACCGGCACATGATCGGCTGCATGGAGCGGCGCCGGGATTTGCGTTTGATCCAGGCGTTTTTCGCGTTGGCGCCTGGCTGACCTCAGGCGCAGTCGCGGCATCCAGTTCAGGCCATGGTCAATTGCGGCTGAGCCGGCAGGATCGCGGTACTTTTTCGGGTGATTTCGATTCTTGGGTAATTCGCCTGCTTCAGCTGCATGCTCTCCAGTTGGTCCAGCGCGGCGGCAGGATCATTCAATGGCAGCGTCTGCAGCAATTGCACATCGAGGTTCCACCACTGACTGTCAAGCAAGCGTGCAATGGTGTGCGGGTCATGCCGGTATTTGATGATTTTCGCCGGGGTGCCGGCAACGATTGCGTAAGGCGGAACATCCTGGGTCACCAGCGCGCGCGTCGCGATGATTGCGCCGGTGCCGACCTGCACGCCTTCGAGGATCATCGCGCTGTGGCCGATCCACACGTCGTGACCGATCGTGACGTCGGCCACCACCGGGTCGAAGATCAGGGCGGTATCGGTGTACTGAAAGGGGTGAGAACTGAGCCAGTCGGTTGGATGAGAGCTCTTTTGCTGGCCGATAAAACAGCGGGTACTGATCGAGCAGAAGCGGCCAATGGAGGAAACCGCAGACAGTACGCAATCACTTCTGATGTAGGTGTGCGCACCGATGGCGAGGTGTTTCGACTCGATCACCACGTGGCCGATGCTGACGTGTTCTTCGAGCGTCAGTGTCGATCGCTTGTGCAACGAAAAAATCCCGCCGGCGACTTTGCAGGCATGCTGGCGAATGGATTTTTTCCAGAAGTGATTCCGAACTGAATTTATTATTTTCTTCACGATGCGTACTTCGATTCCATGGTCGAGCCGCGACAGGCTCGATGCGTCTCAGACGGTGATGCTGCGAAATTTTTTGTGACAGATGGCAAGGCGCCAGTGTAGCTGACGTTCAGGTCAGGGCACAGCTACACCAGACTCTCGCGCACCATCTGCAAAAACGTCGCCACCACCCGCCGCGAACTCTGCTCGCGCAGGCACACCAGCGTCTCCGTCAGCCGGCGCGTGCAATCAATGATTGGCAATGCGCAGACCCGCGAATCCGCACCAAACTCCGCCGCCGACACCACCCCCACGCCAATCCCTACCACCACCGCCTCGCGCGCGGCTTCGCGGCCTTCAACCTGAATCGCCGGGCGAATGCGAAACCCGGCGCGGGCCATTTCTTCCTCCAGCGTCTGCCGTGTCACCGAGCCGTGTTCGCGCAACACCAACGGCGTGTCATCGAGGTCCGCCAGGCAAATCGATTCACGCTCGGCCCACGGGTGATGGCGTGAGACGAATGCGACCATCGGGTCGTTGCGCAGCGGCACGCAGAGCAAACGCTCGTCACTGACATCGCGCCCGAGCAACGCCAGATCGGCCTGATAGTTGAACAGGCGAAACAGCGATTCATCGGTGTTGCCCGTCTCGATCTTGACGCTGATCCCCGGATAGCGCTCGCAGAACCGCGCGATCTGCGGCAACACATGCACCGGCGCATCGACTGCCAGAATCAGGCTGCCGGTCTGCAGGGCCTGGGATTCCTGCAACAATTCCTGCGCTTCGGCTTCAATCACGAACAGGCGCTGGGTGATCGCCAGCAAGCGCTCACCAAGATCGGTCAGGCGCACCGAACGCTTATTGCGGTGAAACAGCAGAACGCCGAAACGTTCCTCCAGTTTGCGCACCTGGTCGGATATCGCCGGTTGCGTGAGAAAAAGCCGCTCGGCGGCTTTGGTGAAGCTTCCATGCACGGCCACGGCATGGAAGGCTTTGAGCTGGGCGTGGGAGACGGACATGAATGCTCCAGTAACAAGCTGAGCTTATGTGTGAAATACGATAAATCGATTTTATTTATTAAACAGTAATTGCTTTGATCGGCTCACGCCATCGCTGACTGCTCGTTCGGGAGCAGCAATGGCCATGAGCCTGTGCGTGCAACAGCAGGACTCATCTGACCGGTATCGCCATAGGGATGGGGGGATATCGCAGTGCTCAACAATAAAAACACAGGCGTTTTTCTTAACGATTCTGCCGGCACACTCACACCCTGAGGTCAGAACCACCATGAACAAGCACATCGGCACCATTGCGCGTTGGCGCGTGCAGATCTTCGCTGTCACCTGGCTCGCGTACGCCGCTTTCTACTTCACCCGCAAAGCTTTCTCGGTGGCCAAACTCGGCATCGCCGAAGACCCCACCTTCATGCTCGACAAGATGGCCATGGCCAACCTTGATGCGATTTATCTGGCGGCTTACGCCATCGGCCAATTCACCTGGGGCATGCTCGCCGACCGCTTTGGCCCACGGGTCGTGGTGCTTGGCGGTTTGCTGATTTCCGCTGCCGCAGCGCTGGTGATGGGCAGCTACGCGACACTACCAATCTTCGCTACCTGCATGTTGATTCAGGGCCTGGCGCAGTCCACCGGGTGGTCGGGGTTGTGTAAAAACCTTGGCAGTTTCTTCCCTGCGCAACAGCGCGGGCGGGTGCTCGGTTTATGGAGTTCCTGCTACGCCTTCGGTGGTCTGGTGGCTTCACCGTTTGCCGGCTGGTGGGCGTATACGCTGGTGGGCAGTTGGCACGCGGCGTTTATTTCCAGCGCAGCGGTGGTCGCGGTGGTGGCGGTGGTGTTCTTCATCTTCCAGCGCAACAAACCGGAAGATGTTGGCCTGCCGGCGGTCGAGCCGGAGCCGGAACTCAGCGCAGAGGAGACCGAAGCCAACAGCAAACTCAGCATCTGGGAACCGTTAAAGGAAATCCTGCGCAATCGCACGGTGCTGGTGCTGGGCCTGGCGTATTTCATGCTGAAACCGGCGCGTTACGCGATTCTGCTGTGGGGCCCGGTGATTGTCTTCGAGCAAATGCCCAGCGTTGGCAAGGTCGGTGCGGCAATCATTCCGACCTCGTTCGAGCTGGCCGGTCTGCTTGGGCCGATCATGATTGGCCTGGCCTCGGACAAGCTCTTCGGCGCCCGGCGCATGCCGGCCTGCGTGCTTAGTCTGCTCGCACTGACCGTGACGCTGGCGCTGTTCATGGGCGCTCTGCACACCGGTAGTGTTTTGCTGGTGGTCGCACTGCTGTTTGTCATGGGCCTGACCCTGTACGGCCCGGATTCGATGATCAGCGGCGCAGCGGCCATCGACTTCGGCAAAGCCAAGGCCGGTGCCACGGCGGCCGGTTTCGTCAACGGCTGCGGATCGGTCGGTGCGGTGCTCGGTGGCTTGTTGCCGGGTTACTTCGACTCAGTCACGGTGTTCATCGTGTTTGCCGGTTGCGCGCTGTTTTCGGCGCTGGTGCTGATTCCGCACTGGAACAGCCGTCCGGTCGGTGTGATGGAACCACGCGCCTCCATCCCCAATTGCCCGTTGACGATCAAACCCCTGCGTTCCTGAAAACCCTTGCCTCGCGGCCTGCTGCGACGCACGCGGCAGGCTGTGGCGTGGCCAACTGACTGGAGAAAACCCATGAGACCGTTTTGGCTGGAGCAGGCCCTGCACACCGACACGTCTGAAACCTGTGCACCGCTGCAAGGCGAAGTGCGCACTGACGTGTGCATCGTCGGCGGCGGTTACACCGGGTTGTGGACAGCGATCATGCTCAAGCAGCAGAACCCGGAGCTCGATGTGTTGCTGATCGAGGCCGACATCTGCGGCGCTGGTGCCAGTGGGCGCAACGGTGGCTGCGCGTTGTCGTGGTCGGCAAAGTATTTCACCCTGGAGCGCCTGTTCGGCGTCGAGGAAGCAGTGCGCCTGGTCAAGGAATCTGAGCGCAGCATTCATGCCATCGGCGAGTTCTGCGAACAGTACGGCGTCGATGCCGATTACCGGCTCGACGGCACGCTGTACACCGCGACCAATCGTGCGCAGGTCGGCTCGACCGACGCAGTGATCGCGGCGCTGGAGCGCAATGGCATCAACTCGTTCAGCCAGCGCCCGCTCGCCGATGTGCAGCGCATGGCCGGTTCCGCCAAGCATCTGGAAGGCTGGTTCTCGCCGGCGGCGGCCAGTGTGCAACCGGGCAAACTGGTGCGCGGATTACGCCGTGTGGCCTTGCAGCTCGGCGTGAAAATCCATGAAAACACGGCGATGACCGGCCTTGAAGAGGGCCGCCCGGCGCGCATTCATACCGCCACCGGCAGGGTTGTCGCCGACCGCGTGGTGCTGGCGATGAATGCGTGGATGGCCCGCGCTTTCCCGCAGTTCGAACGCAGCGTGGCGATCGTTTCCAGCGACATGCTGATCACCGAGCCGCGCCCGGAACTGCTGCAGGAAATCGGCTTGACCAGTGGTGTCACCGTGCTCGATTCGCGGATCTTCGTGCACTACTACCACAACACCCCGGACGGCCGGATCATGCTTGGCAAGGGCGGTAACACGTTTGCCTTTGGCGGGCGAATGCTGCCGGTGTTCGATCAGCCGTCGCCGTACGCCGGATTACTCAAGCGCAGTCTCGGCGATTTTTTTCCGGCGTTTGCCGAGGTCAAAGTCGACGCGACCTGGAACGGTCCTTCGGATCGCTCGGTGACCGGCCTGCCGTTTTTCGGGCAGATGAGCAGCAGCGGCAATGTGTTCTACGGTTTCGGCTATTCCGGCAGCGGCGTTGGCCCGTGTCACATGGGCGGGCAGATTCTCGCGTCGCTGGTGCAAGGCCTGGATAACCCGTGGACGCGCTCGCCGCTGGTCAACGGCCCGCTGGGCTACTTTCCGCCGGAGCCGATCCGTTATCTGGGTTCGCTGATGGTGCGCAACGCCATCCGGCGCAAGGAGCGCGCTGAAGACCACGGTCGGCTGCCACGGCACCTGGACGTACGGCTGGCGAAATTCGCTGCGGCGGCGGGCAAGGCCGACAAAGCCTGACTCCCCCTCATGTAGGAGCGGCCGCAGGCTGCGATCTTTTGATCTTGTTTGTAAAAGACCAGATCAAAAGATCGCAGCCTGCGGCAGCTCCTACACGGGGTTTTTTAGTTGCGGTAGAGGAGCCAGTCGAGTAACTGGGGATTGTCTTGAGTGGGCGGTATTTGTTGCTGCGGCAGTTCGCCTTGCGTGCCCAGGCAGAGGATCGGTCGATCCGGATCGCTGTCGAGAAAACTCACCCACACCTCGCTGCCGGCACAGGGCAGTTCATTGGCGGCGATCCGTCCATTGGCGTTGGTCAGGGCAATTGGCAGCCATATTCCATCGTCGGCCTGCACCGTTGCGACAGACCACAGACTGACGTTGATCCGGCCCTGGTCATCGAGAGATGCCGGCTGCCCGGGCGTGCCGAGTACGCGCGCCAGGTGATAACCGGGGATCGCCGGTCGCGGCTGTTTGAGTGCCGGACGAAATTCCGTCGACCAAGGCAGGGCAACGAAATCGTTGTGGTAGCGGTAAACGCTGGGTGTCGGCTCGAGAATCGACGGCTGTTGCCCGTGATGGCGCATTTCGGTGATCAACCATTGTTCGTTGAAACTGTTGATCGGATGCTCCGCAACCTGGACCAATTGACCGCTGAGCAGGTCCACGCAATCGCTGCGGCCATGGATCGAGCGATATTCGCAGCGCTGACGTTGCAGATGACGACGGCTGCGTTGTTCGGCATAGCGATGTGGCTGGGACAGCGTTGTTGTCGGCCCCGTTATGCTCTGGTTCGCGGCATCCTCGCGCAGGTCTCGTTGCCCGCGATTGCGTACATGACGTTGCGGTGCGACTGGCACCGCGTCATGCCGCTGGAACAGCGTCGCGATGTGCGGCGAGGGCGCCTCGTCATCGAGGCTGAACGGCAGCAGCGTGGGCTCTTGCGGCAAACTCAGACTGTCGTCGGCGAACACCACGACATGCCCGTCCGGGCCATGTTCGAAGTGGTAATGAATGCCTTCTTCCTCGCACAAGCGGTGCAGCAGGGCCAGATCGCTTTCCTCATATTGAATGCAGAACTCGCGCTGGGGGTATTGGCCGACGATCACTTCGATTCGGTAACTGTCGACCGGCAGCGCGTTTTCCTCGAGTAACTGTTGGAGAATCTGCGGCACGCTCAAGTGCACAAAGACGCGGCGTTTTTGTGCTTGCGCGAGTTGTTGAAGGGAGGGCACCAGCACCACTCGATAGCCGACCCGATGCGCACCGCGATGTTCGCAACTGGCGCTGTCGATGCGCCCGTGAACCCCGTGATGATCACTCAGATGCAGGAATGCCGGTTGCTGCAACAGCGTGCCTGGCGTCATGGCCGGGCCGAGGCTGATCAGTTCGATGTCGAAGCGGTAGGGCTGGTTGAGCGCTTCCTCACCGCGAAAGCGCAACACCGGCATTTGCAATCCACTGTCGGTCAGGGTCAGCGTGAAGGGACTTTCCATGTCATTGAGCATTCGCACAGGCTCTGTCTGGCAATACGGCCCCAGAGGGTACGAAACCGCAGCGCCGAATGCTTATGGCAAAGCGGCTTTTCAGAATAGCCCTACACGCTCTGGCGAAAATGTCGATTCAGCATTACGATTTTTTTGGTCGATTGCCGACTTTAGGCCGTATAAACTTGGCGCCACGCGTCGGCCAATAGATGTCTCGGCGCCACAGATCAAGAGAGTGAGTAATGGGCGCACAGTGGAAGGTTAAACACAAAGAAGCGGCAGCCAACGCCAGGGGCAAAATCTTCGGCAAACTGGTGAAAGAAATCACCATTGCTGCACGCAACGGTGCCGATACCGCCACCAACGCACACTTGCGTCTGGTGGTCGAACAGGCCAAGAAAGCCTCGATGCCGAAAGAAACCCTCGATCGCGCGATCAAGAAAGGCGCGGGCCTGCTGGGTGAAGCGGTGCAATACCATCGCGTGACCTACGAAGGCTTCGCCCCGCATCAGGTGCCGCTGATCGTCGAGTGCGTGACCGACAACGTCAACCGCACCGTAGCGGAAATCCGCGTGGCGTTCCGCAAGGGCCAATTGGGCGCTTCCGGCTCCGTGGCCTGGGACTTCAACCACGTCGGCATGATCGAAGCCTCGCCGGACACCCCGGACGCCGATCCGGAAATGGCCGCGATCGAAGCCGGTGCCCAGGATTTTGAAGAAGGTGAAGACGGTGCGACGCTGTTCCTGACCGACCCGACTGACCTCGACGCCGTGCAGAAATCCCTGCCCGAGCAAGGCTTCACGGTCTTGTCGGCCAAGCTTGGCTACCAGCCGAAGAACCCGGTCAGCGGCCTGAGCGACGAGCAGATGGCTGAGGTTGAAGCGTTCCTCGAAGGCCTCGACAACCATGATGACGTGCAGGACATGTTCGTCGGTCTGGCTGGCTGATCTGTTTCGCCAGTGATGGCCTCATCGCGGGCAAGCCCGCTCCCACAGGTTTTTGCGCAATTCACATATTTTGTGCACGACACGGACACTGTGGGAGCGGGCTTGCCCGCGATTGACCGCGCCGCGGTCACAGATTTTCAAGTTCGCGCAACACTTCACTGAACCCCGGTCGCGCCCGCACATCCGCCTGGCAGCAACACCGTTCCAGCGCTTCCCAATGTAAACGCCGCTCTGCACTCAACCCCGAGTCGATGCGCGCCAGCAATTCCCCCAGCAAAATCCCGAACGCCCGCACTTCAATGCGTTGCAGCGCCCGCGTCTGTGCGGTATCCGTCGTGGCATGGAACGACGCCCCACCAAAGTCCCCCAGCAGGCAATCGCCCCGTTCGTTCAACAAAATGTTGTGCCCGTACAGGTCGCCGTGGGTGATGCCTTGCGCATGCAGATGCTCGGCTGCCGAGGCAATGCCCTTGGCAATGCGCAAGGCAACGTCGGCGGTAAAGCGCAGATCATCGGCGTACACATCCCGCGAACACGAGGCCAGGCTTGGCAATCCGGCGAGGTTGCGAAAACTCGGGTCAATCAGTTGCATCACCAGCCCTTGCTGGCCGTCGGGATGAGCGGTGATACGCCCTTCAACGCGGATCAGGTTCGGGTGCAGGCCGGCGGTGATGCAGGCGTTCATTTCGTGTAACGGCGAGCCGTCGCTGGTCATTTCACCTTTATACAACTTCACCGCGACCGGTTTCAGCGAGCCATCGGCGTGCTGCCAGTTCGCCCGGGAAATCACCCCGGAGGCGCCTTCGCCGAGTTTTTGCTCCAGGCGCAATGCCGACCAATCAATCAGCGGCGTGGCTTCCAGCGCGGCGGCGTCGGCTTCGGTTTCCAGCGGATTACCGGCGTAGGCCAGCCATGTCAGGCTCGGCAAGCTCAGCAGCCACTGCGGCAGTTCGCTGAACTGGTTGACCGAGATGCGCAGCAGTTCCAGTCGATGGCAGTCGCGCAGCGATTCAGGCAGAGCTTGCAGACAATTGCCCGACAGCATGAGTTTTTGCAGATAAGGGCGCTCGCCCAGTTCAGTCGGCAGGGTGTCGATGCAGTTGTCAGTGAGGATCAGCCAGCGCAGCAACGGCGGCAGCGCGGCGCTGGGTACCTCGACGATGCGATTGGCCTTGAAGCCGATCATTGTCAGCGCCGCGCATTGGCCGAGGCAGGCTGGCAGCTCAGTGAAATGGTTGTCGGAACAGAACAGCACGCGCAGCCGAGTCAGGCGATGCAGATCGTCCGGCAGGCTACTGAGTTCATTGCCGCTGAGGTTAAGGATTTCGAGGGTGTCGGCCAGCTCGAAGATCTCGCGCGGAAACTCGGTCAGCCCGCAAGACAGATCCAGCCGCGTGATGCCCGACAACTCGCCGGCGCGCAGTTGAGCAAGGGTGTGCATGTCAGTGTTCACTTTTGAAAGGTGCAGAGACGCGAAGCGCTCGGAATGGGCGACATGATAACGGCAAAGCGGCGATTTGCGGCCAGATCAGATTTTTTCAGCGGGGGTGTCAGACAGAGGGGCAATAACCTGCAATTGTCCCAACCGGCTACGCGTGCGCCCGAGGTCGATCGCATCGCCGCCGAGGCTTTCGCAAAGCGACAGTCGACCCATCAGCGTCAGGTGTTTGTCCTGGTCGTAGAGCACGTCGATCAGATTGATGAAGCGTTGTTGCGCGGCAATCGAGCAGTCGCCCAGCAGTGGTAAATCGTCAATCACCCAGTGGTCGAAACGCCGACACAACTCCAGATAATCCATCACCGCGGTTGGCTGTTCACACAGATCAGCGAAAGTAAAAGCCACACGTCGGCCTTCAATCAGACGTGCACGAAAATGCCGGGTACCGACCGCCAGCGACAGCGGCGGAGCATCCTCAGTTGGCAGAGTCAGCGCCTGGCGCTGCGCCGGCGTGCCCGGCCACACATAATGGCCGTGGGTAAACACTTGATGTTCATGGTTGCGCGCCACACTGCGGTAATCATGCGGGCCGCCGACTTCCATCACCTGCATGCGCGTATTGATCAGTTCGATCACCGGTTTGAACCGCGCGTGATAGAGCGGGTTGGGCAACAGGCCTTCGGGTGCGTAGTTGGACGTCACCAACAGCAATATCCTGCGCTTGAACAGCGCTTTGAACAGCCGGGTGATGAGCATCGCATCGCCGATATCGTGCACATGAAACTCGTCGAAACACAGCACCTGACAGTCCTGTAACAGCTCGTCGAGGCTGGTTTCGAGGGCATCATCGCGCTCGCGATGGCGGAACATGCCCTGATGCAATTGCGCAAAGAACTGATGGAAATGCAGGCGGCGTTTGCGCGTGATCGGCAGAGCCTGAAAAAAGCCATCAAGCAGCCAGCTCTTGCCGCGCCCGACGGCGCCATACAAATACAGGCTCGGCGCTGTCTGTGGTGTGGCGCCGAGCAACAGGCTGGCCTGCTGTGCCATGCAATCGATTACCTGTTTTTGGCTGGCGCTGAGGGTGTAACCCTGCTCGTGGGCCTTGCTGCGGAAGTAATCGCGGATCGACTGCGCGCTGGCGTCATGCCCGGCGCTGGCGGCCATGCCCTTGCCGAACAAGCGGCGCAACGCCGGCCAGCGCTGGCTCAGTCGCGATCGGTCGGGCAGTCGGGCGGGCACTCTGGGTTACTCCGGGCAGGTCGAACCGGCTCCACTGAGCGCGGCGGGGTAGTGTAACCAGACGTTCAGCGGGGCTACCACCACGGAGCATCGAGAATGGGCGGTTACTGAACAATATTCTGCGGGCTGTACAGCTATTTTCAGCGACATGATTCGCCCTGTTGCCAACCTTTCGAAACATATCCCGGCCGTTCAGTGGATCCAATCGACTGGCGCAATCGCCGTCCGTTGCTAACCTGAAACACAGTAACGCCAACGCAAGCGATCCCTGACAAGGAATGGGGCAGTGAATGCACGAGTGGTCATGGGCCTGCTGGGAGTGTTTTGCGCACCGGCATACGCGGCGGATCTTCAGGTCGAAGTGCGCGTCGATGTGCAACGCGGCTGCCAATTGATCGGCCAGCAGCGCGAGGCCGGCATCGAGCAACTGGGTGTCCTCGATTTCGGCAGCACCGCGCGTCTCGACGACCCGGCCGGGCCATTGGCTGCAGCGCTGACCAATCAACGCTTGCCACGGCTGGAATGCAATCCGGACACGCCGTATCAAATGCGTGTCGATGGCGGTCTGCACGGTGGCGTCGGCGAGGTTCGCTACCTGGCCGGTACGGCTGACAGCAAGCCGATTCCGTATCGCCTGTATCAGGACGCCGCGCGGCGTGTGCCGCTGGTGGTGAATGTGCCGGTCAGCGGGCGCGTGCCGGACAGCGGCACGGTGGAGTTGCCGTTGTACGCACGGATCGAGCGTTTGACCGAGGTGCCGCGAGTCAGCCGTTATTCGGATCTGGTCAAGGTCACGGTCACCTGGTGATCGCGAGGTTTACCGGCAAACCGCTGAATTGGGTGGTGCCGGGAAGACGTTCAATGATGAACGCAAGGGTTGGAGTCACCTGAAGGAGTAGGGACGGGCGCAATGACAGGCAAACACTGGATGGTCATGGCAGCAGGTACGCTGGCATTACTCGCCGACGACGCGCAGGCGGCTGTCAGCGGGCAGATCCACGCGCGGCTGATCCTGATTGCCGGCTGCGAAGTCACCAACTCCTCCAATCCCGCCAGCCCGGTGGGTGAGCTTGGCACACTTGATTTCGGTCTTCAGGGACCCACCTGGAATGCGCCGATCAAGGCCAGTCTCGACGGCGACAGCAGCGGCAAACTCAATGTCGCCTGCAATCCTTCGGTCACCGGCTTCACCGTCACTATCGACGGCGGCACCCACGGTGACGGCAATACCCGGCGCCTGAGCAATGGCCGCCAGACCATTCCCTATCAACTGTTCGTCGATCCCTCCGGCGCCCGGAGCTACAGCATCGGCCAACAACACAATTTCGCTGTCACCAGCGGTGCGCAGATACCCATTCCGGTATTTGGCTCAGTGGTGGCGAATACCCGCGCGGTTCCGGCTGGGGTCTATACCGACACCCTGACGGTGACGCTCGACTGGTAACCCCGTAGAGGACGGACACCATGCGTATGTTTGCATCAAGGATAGCTTTGCCGCTGCTCGGTCTGGCGCTGGTTTCCAGTGCCAACGCCGCCACCACGGTCACCGGCCAGATCACTTCCAGCCTGATCCTGATCAGCAGCTGTCAGGTCAACGGTGCGGGTGGTTCCACCGGGCTGAACTTCGGTGCATTGAGCTTCGGCACCGCCAACAGCCTGTTCACCACGGCCACCGGGCAAGTGCTCGGCGGTGGCGGCGGGGCGTTGTCGATTCTTTGCTCCAGCGGCACCACGCCGACGGTCAAGGTACGCGCCGGTGCCAACGACGGCAAATCACCGGGTGGCACGCGCGCCCTGTTTGACGGCGTGGCCAATTATGTCCCGTACGACTTGTACACCGATGCCGGTCATTCGCAGCTGTTGGCGATCGACGGGACGATCAATCTCGCTGCGAGTACCGGTGTTGCGCAGACCGTGAATATCTACGGTCAGGCCGTGGGCAAGGCCGGTTTGCCGGCCGGCACGTACACCGACACCGTCGCTGTTGAACTGACGTTCTGATGCCATGCGCCGGCAGGGATGCGCCGCGCTGCTCCTGCTCTGTGCGGGCAGTGCACCGCTGCCGCTGACGGCGGCGACCAGTCAGAGTTTCCAGGTCAGCGCCACGGTCACGGCGGGATGCCTGGTGGTGGGCGGTGTGTCGAACTATGGCGGGCTGAATTTCGGCTCGCGTTCGGCATTGGCCACCGGCACCGTGCAGGTCGCGCTGACCGGTGGCGTGCAATTGCAATGCACGCCCGGGGTGACGCTGAACATGAGCGTCGATGGCGGTCAGTACAACAGCAGTGGCCGGCACATGCAGGTCAACAGCGGCAGTGCGCGGGTGGCGTATGCGCTGTTTCGCGATGCGGCATATAGCCAGAGCCTGGGCATCGGCCAGAGCGTGGCAGTGGCGTACAGCGATGCGAACAACATCAGCCTGCCGATTTACGGTCAGGTGCAACTACCGGGCAATCAGCCTGGGGGGACGTACAGCGACGTGTTGCAGGTGCAACTGTCGTGGTGAGGTGCAGTAGCCATTGCCGACAAGGAGCAGGTCTATGGGGTCATTCATGTCACGGCACACGTTACTGCAAAGTGCGATGCTGGCGCTGCTCATGCTCGGAACAGGCCATGCCGGCGCCGCCAGTTCGGTGTTGATCTGGCCGATCGACCCGGTGCTCGAAGCCGATCAACAGGCCAGTGCACTGTGGCTCGAAAATCGCGGCAACGAGACCGCCAATCTGCAGATCCGCGTGTTTGGCTGGAGCCAGAACGGTTTCGAGGAGCAATACCAGAATCAGCGCGACGTGATCGGCAGCCCGCCGGTGGCGAAGATCGAACCGGGGCAAAAACAACTGGTGCGCCTGACCCGAACCAAAGAGGTGCCGCCGGGTCAGGAACTGGCCTACCGCATCATCATCGACGAAATCCCTTCCGCACAACCTCCCTCAGCTGACGGTGGCAAGACCGCCGCAGCGATCCGCTTCCAGATGCGCTATTCGGTGCCGCTGTTTGCCTACGGCGCGGGACTGTGGAGCAAGGAAGACAGCACGCGTGCGCGAGATCCGAAGGGCATCGGTTTGCCACAATTGAGCTGGCGCACGGTGGCGGTCGATGGTCGGCCCTACGTCGAGGTGCGCAATCAGGGCGCGGTGCATGCACGGTTGACGGATGTCGCGATCAAACAGGGTGGGCAGAGCAAACCGCTGGCCGAAGGCTTGCTCGGTTATGTGCTGCCGGGCGCGGTGATGCGCTGGCCGGCGCCGGGTTCGCTGGCCGGGGATTCGGCGTTGCAGGTACGGGTCAATGGCGCGCCGCAGGTGCAGAGCATTACCCCGGCACGCTGATTGAGTGGTTGTGGGCCGACAAAGACTGAGAGCCAGACATAGCCGTATCAGGCCACCGCAGTATCAGGAGGATTCAGTCCATTGACGGACGTAAAACGTGTATGAGCCGAGGATGGGCTCGCCGTATTCAGCGTCCGCTGTGGCACATCACCGGCGCGTGTTGCCTGGTGTTCGTTCAACCCTCCGGGGCCGGCGAACTGCCGCCGCCACCCAGTGGCATGGAGGCGGTGAGTGATGCTCAGCTGTTTCTCGAACTGGTGGTCAACCAGATGAATACCGGACGGGTGGTGGCGGTGCAGCAGCGTGGCGGGAAGCTGCTCATACCGGTTACGGCGTTGCGCGAAACCGGCATGAAACTGCCCGACAACCTCGGCGCGGAAGTTGATCTCGACAGCCTGCCGGGCCTGCACAGCGACTACGACAGCGTCGGCCAGCGCCTGTTGCTGGATGTCCCGCCAGACTGGTTGCCCGAACAATTCATCGGTAATCGCCAGGCCTATCCACGCACTCCGGCGCTGAGCAGTTTCGGCGCGCTGTTCAACTACGATCTGTACCTCAACGACACCGACGATGCCGGCACGTATCTCGCCGCATGGAACGAGGTGCGCCTGTTCGATAGCTGGGGCACGCTGTCCAACACTGGGCAGTACCGGCGCACGCTGTCCGGTGATTCGCTCAACACCCTCGACAATGGCTACTTGCGCTACGACACCACGTGGCGCTACTCGGACGATGAGCGAATGCTCACCTACGAAGCCGGCGACGTGATCAGCGGTGCCTTGCCGTGGAGCAGTTCGGTGCGGCTGGGCGGTGTGCAATTCTCGCGCGATTTTGCCGTGCGCCCGGATCTGGTGACCTATCCGCTGCCGCAATTTGCCGGTGAAGCGGCGGTGCCGTCGTCAGTGGATCTGTTCATCAATGGCTACAAGTCCAGCAGTGCCGATCTTCAGCCCGGCCCTTATACCCTGACCAACATTCCGTTCATCAACGGTGCCGGTGAAGCCGTGGTGGTGACCACCGATGCACTCGGTCGACAGGTGTCGACCACCTTGCCGTTCTACGTCACCAGCAGTCTGCTGCAACAAGGCTTGAGTGATTTTTCCGTGGCTGCCGGTACGCTGCGCCGCGACTACGGCCTGAAGGATTTCAGTTACGGCACCGGCGTCACCTCCGGCAGCCTGCGTTATGGCGTCAGCGACAGCTTTACCCTCGAAAGCCATGCCGAAGCTTCGGATTCACTGACCCTCGGCGGCCTCGGTGGCAATCTGCGGCTGGGTAACTTCGGCGTACTCAACAGTGCGCTCAGCCAGAGCCGTTTCGACGGTGAAGTCGGTGAGCAACTGAGCCTCGGCTACCAGTACAGCAATCAGCGTTTCAGTTTTTCCTACCAACGCCTGCAACGCCATGATCAGTACGCCGACCTGACCGTGATCGACACTCCCTACATCAGCCTCAGCCGCCGCAGCGAACAAGCGACCCTGAGCCTCAATCTCGATCGTTGGGGCAGCCTCGGTGCGGGCTACTTCGATGTGCGCGCGGCGGACGATTCACGCACGCGACTGCTCAATCTGACCTGGAGCAAACCGCTGTGGCGCAACAGCAGTTTCTATCTCTCGGCCAACCGCGAGATCGGCGACAGCAATTGGGCGGTGCAGGCGCAACTGGTGATTCCGTTCGACTTGCGCGGCAGCCTGGCGATCAGCAGCGAACGCAGCAAGACCGGTCAGAGCCAGCAGCGGGTCAATTACAGTCGTGCGGTGCCCACCGAGGGCGGCGTCGGTTTCAATCTGGGTTACGCCAAGGGTGATGGCGCCGATTACCGTCAGGCCGACGTGACCTGGCGCCTGCAATCGGTGCAATTGCAGGCTGGCGTCTACGGCACTTCCGACGCTGAAACCCGTTGGGCCGATGCCAGTGGTTCGCTGGTGTGGATGGATCGGCAAGTGTTCGCCGCCAATCGAATCGACGATGCGTTTGTGGTGGTCAGTACCGATGGTTTTGCCGATATTCCGGTGCGCTACGAGAACCAGCAGGTCGGCCAGACGGACAAGAATGGTCACCTGCTGGTGCCGTGGAGCAGCGCCTACTACCGTGGCAAGTACGAAATCGATCCGCTGAATCTGCCGCCGAATGTGCGCAGCCCCAACGTCGAACAACGCATCGCCGTGCGGCGCGGCAGTGGTTATCTGCTGGAATTCCCGCTGAGCCGGGTGATTGCCGCGAGCATCATCCTGGTCGATCCGCAGCAGCGCGAACTGGCGCTGGGCGCTGGCGTGCTGCATCAGGAGAGTGGCACGCGGACGGTGGTCGGTTGGGACGGGCTGGTCTATCTGGAAAACCTTCAGGCGCAAAACACTTTGCAGGTGACGCTGGCTGACGGCAAAACCTGTCAGGCGCAATTCAGTGTCGACATGAACCAGAACCAGGTGCCGCTGATCGGGCCGTTGGTGTGTCAGTGAGCGTTGCACGGTTTTGCTTGTGGCTGGCATTGCTGATGCCGGGGGCGGCGCAGGCGTTGTGTTCGGTGGTCAGCACTACTCCGGCGGCATTCGGTACGCTCAGTTCGATTGCCGTGCGCACGGTTTCGCAGCCCAGCTCGACGCTCAATGGCGGGTTGAGTTGCACCGGTTCGCTGTTGTCACTGTTGACCAGCGGTGACCATTTCTGGGGCACGGTTTCCTCGACTCAAAGCGGTCTGGTCGGGCCGACTGGCGATGTCATCAGTTACACGGTCTACGCCAACAACAGCACCAGCTACCCGCTGACTCGCGGCACCGCCTATGATTTTGCTCGTAACGGCATCATCGATGCCTTGGGCCTGCTCAACGGCACGACGCCGAAAACCGTGCCGCTCTACCTCGGCACAACCATCGGCAGTAATGTCGCCGCCGGGGTGTATACCGAGACCCTGAGCATTTTCTGGAACTGGAATTACTGCTCGGGGATCGGCATCGGCGCCATCTGCCTAGGGCGCGATATCAACAGCGCAACCACCACGCTGACGGTGAACCTGACCGTGTCCAACGACTGCACGATTACCGCGCCGAACATTGCCTTCGGCAGCGCGCCGGTGGTCAGCGCCTTCACCCCGGTGACCGGGCTGACCATCAATCTGGCCTGCACCAAGGGCAGTGCCTACACGGTGGGTTTGAGTGATGGCCAGAATCCGCTGAGCGCCGGCGGGCGGCGGCGGATGATTTCCGGGAGCAATTACCTCGCCTACGACATTTTCAAAAGCGCCGGCACCACGCGCTGGGGCAGCGTCGGCGCGGCGCGGCGCGCGAGTACCGATGCCGAGGTCAATCCCGGCAACGGTTTGGGCACCGGCAGCCAGATCTTCAACTACAACGCAAAAATCTATACCGACCAGACCACACCACCGGCCGGCACATACCTGGACAATGTGGTGCTCGACGTCGGTTTCTGACCTGACTTCCTCCTGACCGGTCTCATCCCCTGCAGGCGCTGTCGAGTGCAACGAGGCTGCGATCTTTTGATCCTGTTTTTTACGATCAAGATCAAAGGATCGCAGCGTGCCGCAGCTCCTACAGGGGCGGTTCAGAATTGCAGTGATTGCTTGAGCTGTTGCGCTGCCGGCGAGTCGGTCGGGCTGACCATTGCGTAGTTGTAGCCGCCACCCGACCAGTACTCGGCTTGCAAATCGCCGTCACTGCGGGTGCCGCGCGGCAAAAAGGTGTTTTTCGGTCCCGGTGGGCGAACATAAAAGCTCACCTTGTGCCCGCTGCCATCCTCATACATCACCATCGCCGCCGGCCCTTCATCGGTGCTGAGCAAGCGTCCGCTGACCGGTTCGAACCCGGCGGCTTTCAGATCCGGCAAACGAGTGGCCCGAGTGAAATAACGATCGAGCCAGCGCTGCATGTCACCGTCACTGTCGACCTTGTAATCGGCCGGCAACATCCCTTGTTGGGCGATCAGCCGATAAGCCTGCAACGCGTCGGTCATCGGTAACAGGGAAGGGCGCACAAGCGTCATCTCGCGGGCCTGCCATCCGCTGAAACCGCCGACGCTGACCGCGATCATCAACACTGCCGCACTGGCCAGATGGCGACGTGCCTGGCGCTGACGGCGCTGGCGGATCAGTGCCGGCTCAAGTGCCGGATTGGCCGGTTGCTGCAAGGCACCGCCGAGCGCCGCGCGCAGTTGCTGGGCATCCTGTTGCCAGGCGCGCAGCTTTGCCGCCTGTTCCGGGTGACTGGCCAGCCAGGCTTCCAGCACACGCCGATCGGCGTCGCTGAGCTGGTGGTCGACGTAAGCATGCAAATCATGCTCGCTGGGAGGCAGGCTGATCATTTGAGTATCCGCAAAGAAGGGCTGCTGATTTCGCCGTCGCTGAGTTGGCGCAAGGCCTGGCGGGCGCGGGACAGGCGCGACATCACGGTGCCGATCGGGGCGCCGAGAATCTCGGCGACCTCTTTATAGGTGAGGCCTTCCACGGAAACCATCAGCAACAGCGCGCGCTGTTCGGTGGGCAAACGGTCGAAGGCCTGCAGGGTCGACTGGGCAATCACGGTGCGCTCTACCGAAGGCTCGGCATCGTCACGACCGGTGAAGAATTCGAGCATCCGCGCATAGCGCCGCGAGCGCCGGTGGGCATCGAGAAACTGCCGGTAGAGGATCGCAAACAGCCAGGCTCGCAAGTCGCCGTCGGCGCGTTTTGCGCCCCAACTCGACAGGGCGCGCTCCAGACAGCCCTGCACCAGATCGTCGGCGCTGCTGCTGTTGCGCGTTAACGACACGGCAAAGCGGCGCAATCTGGGAATGATTTCTCTCAACTGTTCGTCGAATTCGCTCATGAAATTCTGCTAGTCACTACGCTGTGGACTAGGGAGACGTCCGTCGCCGCAGGTTATTCCACGTTCGGAAAAATAAATACCGGCCTGTGGAATAAATCCGGATGCGGTGCGTCTTGCTGATTCTTCCTACTTGCGGCCGATGGCCCTGGAGTTGTTCATGGTTGATCGCTCATCCCCCAATGCAGCCCCGCCCGGCGGGCCGCAGCGCCCGCCATTGAGCGCCGCGAGCCTGATTTTGCGTCTGAGCGGCATTGCCGTGGTCGTCGCTGCCGTCGCCGGGGCATTTGCCTACGTGCACGGTAACTTCGACCCACAACGTCTGACGCCAAAAGCGCTGGTCGATGTGCTGGAGAAAAACAACGGCGTGCATCCCGGGTTTCGTCGTAACCATGCCAAAGGCGTGTGCGTGATCGGCCATTTCGAGAGCAGTGGCGAGGCGCGGGTGTTTTCTTCCGCGCAAGTGTTCAACGAACCGCGCACCCCGGTGGTCGGGCGATTCGCGTTGCCGGCGGGCAATCCTTATGCGCCGGACAGCGCCGTGCCGATTCGCAGTCTGGCGTTGCGTTTCACCCAGGCCAACGGGCAGCAATGGCGCACCGGGATGAACAGCATGCCGGTGTTCCCGGTCGGCACCCCCGAGGCGTTCTATCAGTTGCAGCAGGCGCAGTCGCCGGACCCGGCCACGGGCAAACCTGATCCAGCGAAAGTGCCGGCGTTCTTCGCTTCACACCCCGAAGCTGTGCCGTTTCTGACTTGGGTGAAGACCGCCAAGCCGTCGGCCAGTTATGCCACGGAAACCTACAACAGCATCAACGCGTTTTATCTGGTGGACGCCAGTGGCAAAAAGCAGGCCGTGCGCTGGAGCATGACGCCCTTGGCTGAAGATGCTGCGGGTGCCACCGCACCTGAAGGCGGCGATTTTCTCGAGAAGGATCTGGTGCAAAAGCTCGCCGCGGCACCGCTGCGCTTTCAGTTGAACATCACCCTGGCCAATCCCGACGATCCGGTCAACGATGCCAGTAAAATCTGGCCCGCCGGGCGCAAAGTGCTGAACGCCGGCACGCTGGTGCTAGAGAAAACCCAGCCGCAACTCAGCGGTGAGTGCCGCGACATCAACTACGATCCGTTGGTCCTGCCCTCGGGGATTCAAGGGACGGACGATCCATTGCTTGCCGCGCGTTCTGCCGGTTACGCCGATTCCTACCTGCGTCGCACCAGCGAAGTCAGCCAGTTGCCCGCCGCCAAACAGGAGGCTCGTCCATGAGAACCCAACCGACTCATTTCGTCCTGTTGGCGCGTTTGCTGCACTGGCTGATGGCGGTGATGATTATCGCCATGCTGTTTATCGGCGCGGGTATGGTCACCTCGGTCTCGTCGCGACATGAATGGCTGATTCATCTGCACAAACCGTTGGGCATTGCGATTCTGGCGCTGGTGATCGTGCGCCTGCTGGTGCGTTTGACCACTCGCCAGCCTCCGCTGCCGGCGGATCTGCCGGGCTGGCAGGTGATGGCGGCCAAGGCTTCGCACCTGTTGTTGTATGCGTTGATGCTGGTGTTGCCGCTGCTTGGCTGGGCAATGATCAGTGCCTCGGGCGAGCCGGTCATGCTCAGCGCCTCGTTGCAGTTGCCGTCGTTTGTGCCGGCCGATGCGCAACTGTTTGCGTTGCTGCGCAAGGCTCACGGTTATCTGGCGTATCTGCTGTTCCTGACGGTGTTGCTGCATCTGGCGGCGGCGTTGTTTCACGGCTGGGTACGCCGTGACGAGGTGCTCGACAGCATGTTGCGCGGCCGCGATCGCCGTTAACCCGACGGGCTGGCGCATTGCGCAGGTGCGCCACTTTTCAGGGTTAGCCACCAATACCCCAGCGCGACGGCGTTGATGCCTGCACCCAGCAGGCACACGCCGTTCCAGCCCGCCCAGGCGTACATGGCGGTCGAGGCAATTGAACCGCCAGCGCTGCCGATCGAATAAAACAGCATGTAACCGGCGGTGAGGCGGCTTTGCGCCTCGGGGCGCACGCTGTAGATCATGCTTTGGCTGGTGACGTGCACCGCTTGCAGGCCCAGATCCAGAGTGATCACGCCAAGCAGCAAGGCCCACAGCGAGGATTGGGTCAGCGCGATGGGCAGCCACGACGCGAGCATCAGCAACAGCGAAAGGCCGCTGACCCACTGACCAAGCCCGCGATCGGCGAGATATCCGGCACGCGCGGCGGCCAGTGCGCCGACGGCACCCGCGAGGCCGAATAGACCGATTTCGCTGTGCGAAAGTGACAGCGGTGGGGCGGCCAACGGCAACACCATGGGCGTCCACAGCACCATGGCGCTGGCGAATGTCAGCAGAGCAAGTATCGCGCGTTGGCGCAGCAGCGCTTCCTGCCTGAACAGGCTGAATACCGAGGCGATCAACGCTCCATAAGTGGTGGTTGGCTGCGGTTGTTCATCCTTGGGCAATACGCTGAACAGCAGCAATGCCATCAGCAAAGTCAGCCCGGCCGAGAGCAAGTAGATCGCCTGCCAACCGGCCACATCAGCCATTGCTCCGGCGGCCGTGCGCGCCAGCAAGATGCCGACGACGATCCCGCTGGTCACCACGCCGACCACCCGACCGCGTTGCGCCGGGTCGGCCAGCGTTGCCGCATAAGCCACCAGCACTTGCGTCACCACGGCGAGCAAGCCGGTCAGTGTCATGCCCAGCAGCAGCCAGGCGCTGTTCGGTGCCCAGGCGATCATCAGCAACGCCACGACCGAGAGCAGGCTTTGCGTAACGATCAGTCGGCGCCGGTTAAGCAGATCCCCGAGCGGCACCAGCAGCACCAAGCCAATGCCGTAACCCACCTGCGTCAGGGTGATGACGATGCCGATACCGGCCGGCGACATCGCAAAAGCCTCAGCCATGGCGTCTAGCAAAGGCTGCGCGTAATAGACATTTCCCACCGCCAGGCCACACGCCACGGCGAAGAGCAGCACCACGCTGCTGGTTATCGATTGATGTTGCATGCCCGGCGTCCTTTTTAGGTTTCAAAATAAAACCAGATTAACGGTACGGGTTGTGGTTTTAATTTGCAACCTGATTGCGCGAGCCTCTGAATTGCACAAAGCAAAAGATCGCAGACAAGCTGCGATCTTTTGGTGTGGCGGGAGGAGGGGATCAGCGCAGGGTATCGACCATGTCAGCGATGGTGGTCAGCACGTCCTTGCCCAATTGTTTCGAGCGTTTGCCTGACCAGCCGGTTTCTTTATCAGGATGGTCGTCGTGATCCTTGAACGGCATTTCCAGGGTCAGCGCCAGGCAGTCGTACTTCTGGCCAACGCTGTTGCAGGCCAGGGTCATGTTGGCCTGACCCGGTTCGTCGCGGGTGTAGCCGTATTTGGTCTGGAAGTCTTTGGTGGTGTGTTTCAAGTGGCTGCGGAAATGCTCTTCGAGTTTCTCCAGCCGCGGTGTGTAACCCGGGTTGCCTTCGCAACCGGCAGTGAAGACGTGGGGGATTTCTTCGTCGCCGTGTACGTCGAGGAACAGATCGACGCCGTACTTTTCCATTTGCTGCTGTACGAAAAGTACCTCAGGGCTGACTTCCTGACTGGCGCTCTGCCAGGCGCGGTTCAAGTCCTGGCCCATCGCATTGGTGCGCAGGTGACCATGGAAAGCGCCGTCCGGGTTCATGTTCGGCACCAGATACAGATCGGCACTGGCCAGGAGTTTGTTGAGTACCGGGTCGTCGTGTTTTTCCAGACGCTCGATCACGCCTTCCATGAACCATTCGGCCATGTGTTCGCCCGGATGCTGTTGGGCGATGATCCAGACCTTACGCTGACCTTCGGCACCGCTGCCTTTGCGCAGCAGCTGAATGTCGCGGCCCTCGACGCTTTTACCGGTGGCCAGCAGTTCGGTGCCGGCCTTGCTCAGTGCCTGCTCGATCAGCCAGTCATGGCGACCACGGCTGTAGGGTTCGAAGTAGGCAAACCAGGCGTGGGTCTGCGTGGCTTCGAGACTAAAACGCAGGCAGTCGCCTTCGAAAATCGTCGGTACACGGAACCAGTTGACGTGATCGTAGGAGGCCACGGCTTGATAACCGGTCCAGGCTTTGTTGTAGGAGGACTGACTGGCATTGTTCAGGCGAAACCAGTGTTCCTGGCCGACATGCAAGCCGCTGGCCTTGAAGTGGAACCACTGGAAATGGGCGCTGCGCGTGTCCGGGCGAATGGCCAGAACCGGGCTGAGCGGGTTACTGATATCAATGACTTGGATGTTGCCGCTGTCAAAATTGGCGCTGATGTCGAACGAAGATTTAGCCACGGTCATATCGGTTCCTGATCAGGATTGTTATGGCCGATACTTTACACAAGATTGGGCTGAAACCGAGGGGAATTGCGGGGTTGTGGCGGGGGGCGTCCTCCATGACGCGGATGCAGCTTAGTGGCTGTGCGATTGATTCTCAAGTGCTATTTGTCATTAGTTTGCCCCAATGTGGCCGGGCTCGGCTTGCCAACCGATATTCTTTTGATATTATCCGCGCCATCGAATTTGCAGCACCTAAAGACTTCATTAGCCTGAAGCCATAAGCCCGAAAAACGGGCAAAAAAAGACCCGGCAAAAAGCCGGGTCAAAAACCGTGATTAGCCTGATGAGGAGATAGTCCAGAAGACCGACCTAAGGTCTCTGGTCCATCGACTGATCTCGCGACCAGTTGCTTGCAATAATAATCATTATCATTTGCAAGTCAAATGTTTTTATCTGCGCGATGGGGAAATTCTTTCCCGTCCGTCCTTATTGTTGTTCCTCAGATTTCTTCGCCGTCGATCGAATGGTCGACCATCGCCCGCGCCATATCCACCATATGCACCACCGAAAATGCCAGATCGCGACTAGCGCCCTGCAGGTTTTCTGCGGCCTTGCACGCAGTGGCGGCTGCGCAGCGCAACAGATCCGACGCGTGCACGAGGGCTTCTTCGCCGCTGACATGACGATTGACGTCGAAGAAACGCTCATCAACCTCAGGTTCTGACACAGCTGGTTTCAAGTAATAGTCCAGTGCTCGCTGGGCCGCGGCATTACCTTGGGGCGAGGTGAATGTGGTGTCCATTTGCAGCTCGGGCAAGTCTTTGCTGGTGATATCCATGATGAGTGGTCACTCCTTGTTTGATTGAAAATCCGTGCTTGCAGCATAGTACGATGCGTAGTTGTGACCAGAATTTAAATACTACAATATGTGTTTTGCCGGCCAAAGGCGTCCGGGTAAGGTGCCGCACATGGATAAATGGATTGAGTTGGTCAAGGCCAAGATGAGTGAACTCAAAATCACTCAAACAGAGCTCGGAGAGCGCGTCGGCATGTCCCAAGGCGGGATCGGCCATTGGCTGAACAAACGTCGCGAACCCGGTGTCACGGAAATGAACCGCGTCTTGCAGGCGCTGGGCATGGATTTCCTTGAAGTGGTGCTGGTGATCCGTGAGCCGCCGCTGACACCCGACGACGAAATGCCGCTGGCGCAGAAGTACAACCCGTACTTCCGCTACCCGGTCAGCAATTGGCACACGCCGTGCGAAGTGCGCGAGAGCGGGCAGCCTGCCTACACTCCGGCAACCGATAAACAGCGTTTTGAACTGACGGATTACCACGCCCGAGGCGCGGCGTTCTGGCTGACAGTCACGGGCAATTCGATGACGGCGCCAAGTGGCCAGAGCATCGCCGAAGGCATGCTGATTCTGGTCGATCCGGAAGTGGAGGCAGTGCCCGGCAAACTGGTTATCGCCCAGTGGCAGGACAGCGAGGAAGCGATATTTCGCAAGCTCGACGAAGAGGGCGGCCAGCGTTACCTGGTGCCGCTCAATCCGACCTGGCCGAAAACCCTGTTCACCGATGAGTGTCGAATCATCGGTGTTGTGATGCAGGCAACGGCGCGTTACTAGTCAGATCGATCCTCGTCAGGCGCAGGATCGATCCTCACATCACACAGCTTCCAATTCAACCAAAGCGCTGCCTTCGCTAACCATTTCGCCTTCCTGGCAATACAGCGCTTTGATCACCCCGGCGTGGGGCGCGCGGATACTGTGTTCCATCTTCATCGCTTCCAGTACCACCAGTTGCGCGCCGGCCTCGACCGTTTGGCCGGCCTCGACCAGCACCCGAACGATGCTGCCATTCATCGGTGCAGTCAGACCGCCCTGGTGACTGTGGCTGGCTTCGACGGCGCTAATCGGGTCGTATGTGGCGATCCGGCGCAACTCACCTTCCCACTGTAGATACAACGAATCACCCTGACGAATCGCCCGCAGAGAGCGACGCACACCGTTCTGTTCGACAACAAACTGCTCGCCGGACAATGTGCCAGTGCTTCCCGCAGCCAACGTCAGCGCCCGATCCTGTCCTTCGCAACTCAGGTGCAAGGTGATTTCCGGTGGCAGCCCCGCGCGTAATCCGCTACTCGCTGCCCACGGTGAATTCGGGTCGTCTGCCCGCGCACCTTTCGGCAAACTCTGGGCAAACGCCTGGCCCGCCGCCTGCCAGAAGGCATCGCTCAACTCACCCGGAGCGGGGAGTAATTGTTCCTGATAACGCGGAATGAACCCGGTATCCAGCTCCGCTGCCGCAAACGCCGGATGCGCGATAATCCGCCGCAGAAAGTTGATGTTGGTTTTCAGCCCACCAATCGCGAACGCGTCGAGCATGCTCAACAGGCGCAGGCGTGCCTGTTCACGATCCTCACCCCAGGCTATCAACTTGCCGAGCATCGGGTCGTAAAACGGCGAAATTTCATCGCCTTCTTCGACCCCGCTATCGACCCGACGCCCCGGCCCTTCAGCCGACTCGCGATACAAGTCCAGACGTCCGGCGGCTGGCAGAAAATCATTCGACGGATCTTCGGCATACAAGCGCACTTCAATCGCATGGCCAATCAGCGGCACTTGTTCCTGAGTGATCGGCAGCGCTTCGCCACGGGCCACACGGATCTGCCAGGCAACCAGATCGAGACCGGTGATGGCCTCGGTCACCGGGTGCTCGACCTGCAAGCGGGTGTTCATCTCCATGAAGAAGAATTCGCCCCGGGCGTCGAGCAGAAACTCCACGGTACCCGCGCCGACATAACCGATCGCCTGCGCCGAACGCACGGCGGCTTCGCCCATCGCGCGACGCAACTCAACCGACAAACCCGGAGCCGGAGCTTCCTCGACGACTTTTTGATGCCGACGCTGGATCGAGCAATCACGTTCGTTGAGGTACAGACAATGGCCATGCTGGTCGGCGAACACCTGGATTTCCACGTGACGCGGCTTGAGCAGGTATTTCTCTACCAGCATGCGCGAATCGCCGAACGATGATTGCGCTTCCCGCTGCGCCGAGGCGAGGGCTTCGGCCAGTTGGCTGACCTCCTCGACGACTTTCATGCCTTTGCCTCCGCCGCCGGCAGTCGCCTTGAGCAACACCGGATAACCGATGCGCTCGCAGGCAGCGCGGAAGGTCACCAGATCCTGCGCTTCGCCGTGATAGCCCGGCACCAGCGGCACGCCGGCGGTTTCCATCAGGGCTTTGGCGGCGGACTTGCTGCCCATCGCGTCAATGGCCGAAGCGGGTGGGCCGAGGAAGATCAGCCCGGCCGCTTCGATGGCGCGCGCGAATCCGGCGTTCTCCGACAGAAAACCATAACCCGGGTGAATTGCCTGCGCGCCGCTGGCCTTGGCTGCCGCGATCAATTTGTCGATTTGCAGGTAACTCTCGGCCGCTTTGCTGCCGCCCAGATCAACACGAATATCCGCTTCACGACTGTGCCGCGCGTCGCGGTCAGTGGCGCTGTGCACGGCGACAGTGGTCAGGCCCAGCGCTTTCGCGGTGCGCATCACGCGGCAAGCGATTTCGCCACGGTTGGCCACCAGCAAGGTGGTGAGAACAGGTGCGCTCATCAACGCGACTCCTTGGTGGTGGGTGCGGCTTGCCAGCTCGGCGGACGTTTTTGCAGAAAGGCGCGCAAGCCTTCCTGACCTTCAGGACTGACGCGGATGCGCGCGATGGCGTTTTCGGTGTAGCGGCGCAGCGCCGGTGTCAGTGCGCCGTTGCCGACTTCACGCAACAAGTCTTTGCTGGAGCGCATGGCGGCGGGGCTGTTGAGCAGCAGATTGTTGATCCATTGTTCGACTTGCTCATCCAGTTCGGCAGGCGGATAGCTGTCTGACAACAAACCGATTTCGCGTGCGCGCTGACCGCCAAAACGTTCAGCGGTCAGTGCATAACGCCGCGCTGCGCGTTCGCCAATGGCTTGCACCACGAACGGACTGATCACCGCTGGCGCCAGACCAATGCGCACTTCCGACAGGCAGAATTGCGCGTCATCGGCGCCAATCGCCATGTCGCAGCAACTGATCAGCCCCAGCGCGCCACCGAACGCTGCGCCTTGCACCACGGCCACGGTGGGGATTTTCAGTTTGGCGAGGTTGTACATCAGCTCGGCCAGTTCGCGGGCGTCGTCGAGGTTGGTGTGGTAATCGAGTTCGGCCGATTGCTGCATCCACGCCAGATCGGCGCCGGCGCTGAAGTGCTTGCCGCGCCCGCGCACCAGCAGGAAACGCAGGCTGGCGTCGCTGGCAACCTGGTCGAGGGCGAGGATCAGTTCGCGGATCATCTCGGCGTTGAATGCGTTGTTCTTTTCTGGGCGGTTGAGCCACAGCGTCGCGAAACCCCGTGGGTCGCTGTGCAGTTCGAGAGTGTTGAAGTCGCTCATGAGATTCTCCCGATCACATCCGGAACACGCCGAAGCGGCTCGGTTCGATTGGCGCGTTCAACGACGCGGACAAGGCCAGGGCCAGCACATCGCGGGTTTGCGCGGGGTCGATGACGCCGTCGTCCCACAGCCGTGCGCTGGAATAGTAGGGATGACCCTGCTCTTCGTATTGGTCGAGGATCGGCTGCTTGATCTCGGCTTCCTGCTCGGCACTGAACGCCTGACCGCTGCGTTCAGCCTGCTCGCGTTTGACCTGCACCAGCACGCCGGCCGCCTGTTCGGCGCCCATCACGCCAATCCGCGCGTTCGGCCACATCCACAGGAATCGCGGGTCGTAAGCACGACCGCACATGCCGTAGTTACCGGCGCCAAAACTGCCGCCGATGATCACGGTAAATTTTGGCACCTTGGCGCAAGCTACCGCCGTTACGAGTTTTGCGCCGTGTTTGGCGATGCCGCCGGCCTCGTATTTCTGGCCGACCATGAAACCGGTAATGTTCTGTAAAAACAGTAGCGGAATGCCGCGCTGGCAGGCCAGTTCGATGAAGTGCGCGCCTTTCTGCGCGGCTTCGGCGAAGAGGATGCCGTTGTTCGCCAGTATCGCGATCGGGTAACCGTGCAGATGGGCGAAACCGCAGACCAGCGTGGTGCCGAACAGCGCCTTGAACTCATCGAACACTGAGCCGTCGACCAGTCGCGCAATCACTTCGCGCACGTCGAACGGTTGCTTGGCGTCGGCGCAAACCACGCCGTACAACTCGTCGCTGGCGTACAGCGGCGCAATCGGCGTGCGCTGCTGCACGTCGCCGAGTTTGCGCCAGTTGAGGTTGGCAACGCTGCGGCGGGCGAGGGCGAGGGCGTGTTCGTCGCTCTCGGCGTAATGGTCGGCGACCCCGGAAATCTTGCAGTGCACATCGGCACCGCCCAAGTCCTCGGCGCTGACCACTTCACCGGTCGCGGCTTTTACCAGCGGCGGGCCGGCGAGGAAAATCGTCGCCTGATTGCGCACCATGATCGCTTCGTCCGCCATCGCCGGCACGTAAGCGCCACCAGCGGTGCACGAACCCATGACCACAGCGATTTGCGGAATGCCCATCGCACTCATGTTGGCCTGGTTGAAGAAGATCCGCCCGAAGTGCTCGCGATCCGGAAACACTTCATCCTGACGCGGCAGGTTGGCACCACCGGAGTCGACCAGATAGATGCACGGCAGACGATTCTGCTGCGCGATGGTTTGTGCGCGCAGGTGTTTCTTCACGGTCAGCGGGTAGTACGAACCACCCTTAACCGTTGCGTCGTTGGCGACGATCATGCACTCGACGCCTTCGACCCGGCCGATCCCGGCAATCACGCCAGCGGCGGGCACGTCTTCACCGTAAACGGCGTGGGCGGCCAGTTGACTGATTTCCAGAAACGGCGAACCTGGATCTAGCAAGCGATTAATGCGCTCACGCGGCAGCAATTTGCCCCGTGAGGTGTGGCGTTCCTGGGCTTTCGCGCCGCCACCCTGTGCCACTTGGGCGAGCAGGGTGTGCAGGGCGTCGACCTGTTTGAGCATCGCCGCGCTGTTGGCGGCGAACTCTGCAGAGCGAGGATTGAGCTGTGTATGCAGAATCATGGCTTACTCCGTAAGCAGCTACGAGTTGCAAGCTTGGAGCGGCAAGTTGAGGCTGTTCTCTTGCAGCCTGAAACTTGCAGCTCGCAGCTGACGAAATTCATTTCGTTTCGTTGAAGAGTTCGCGACCGATCAGCATGCGACGGATCTCACTGGTGCCAGCGCCGATTTCGTACAGCTTGGCGTCGCGCAGCAGACGGCCCGCCGGGAATTCGTTGATGTAACCGTTACCGCCGAGAATCTGGATCGCGTCGAGGGCCATTTGTGTGGCGCGCTCTGCGGTGTAGAGGATTACGCCGGCGGCATCTTTACGGGTGGTTTCGCCACGTTCGCAGGCCTGCGCAACCGCATAAAGGTAGGCGCGGCTGGCGTTGAGTTGGGTGTACATGTCGGCGACTTTGCCCTGGATCAGCTGGAACTCACCGATGCTCTGGCCGAACTGTTTGCGGTCGTGGATGTACGGCACGATCAGGTCCATGCACGACTGCATGATCCCGGTCGGGCCGCCTGACAGCACGACGCGCTCGTAATCGAGGCCGCTCATCAGCACTTTGACGCCGCCATTGAGCACGCCGAGGATGTTTTCTTCCGGCACTTCGACGTCATCGAAGAACAACTCGCAAGTGTTGGAGCCGCGCATGCCGAGCTTGTCGAACTTGTTGCTGCGGCTGAAGCCTTTCCAGTCGCGCTCGACGATGAACGCGGTGATGCCGTGCGGACCTTTTTCCAGATCGGTCTTGGCGTAGATCACGTAAGTGTTGGCGTCAGGGCCATTGGTGATCCAGGTTTTGCTGCCGTTGAGGACGAAACGGTCGCCGCGCTTGTCGGCCCGCAGTTTCATCGAGACCACGTCGGAACCGGCGTTCGGCTCGCTCATCGCCAGCGCGCCGACGTGTTCGCCGCTGATCAGCTTCGGCAGATACTTGTTTTTCTGTTCGTGGTTGCCGTTACGGTTGATCTGATTGACGCAGAGGTTGGAATGCGCGCCATAGGACAGCGCCACCGAAGCCGAGCCACGGCTGATTTCTTCCATCGCCACGACGTGCGCCAGATAACCCAGGCCCGCGCCGCCGTACTCTTCCGGCACGGTAATGCCGAGCAGGCCCATGTCACCGAATTTGCCCCACATGTCGGCGGGGAACAGGTTGTCGCTGTCGATCTGCGCGGCGCGCGGAGCGATCTCCTTGGCGACAAAGGACTGAACCTGATCGCGCAGCATGTCGATGGTTTCACCGAGGGCGAAGTTCAGGGATGGATAGCTCATGGGTCACCTTTTGGCTTTTTTGTAGGGTGGGGAGGGCGGTTACTCGGCTCTCACCTTTACGTTAACGTAAGCCTGTGACGAATGGCTGTCAATCACCCTTTACGTTAACGTCAACTTCAGCGAGAGTAGGGGCAGTTCAAGATTGAAAGCGGACTGCTTTTTTGTGGGAGCGGGCTTGTGTGGCGAGGGGATTTATCCCCGTTCGGCTGCGAAGCAGTCGTGAAATCTGTAAATCTGATTTGTCTGGAGATATGCAGGGGCGGCTTCGCCACCCATCGGGGATAAATCCCCTCGCCACAGTTGGCTCCCACAAAAAGTGTAATTCGGTAAACCCACTAATAAAGACAATAGGGGTCGTCATGGATCAACCCAGTGCAAACCCGCAGCGCAGCTACACCCGTGGTTCCCAGGACAAAGCCTTGCTGGCGCTGACCATCGGGCAGAAATTCGATCAGACCGTCGCGCAATTCCCCGACAGCGAAGCGCTTGTCGTGCGCCATCAGCAACTGCGCTATTCGTGGCGACAACTGGCCGACGCGGTGGATCTCCATGCCAGAGCCTTGCTCGCCCTGGGGTTGCAGGCTGGCGACCGCCTCGGTATCTGGGCGCCGAACTGCGCGCAGTGGTGCATCACTCAATTCGCCACGGCGAAAATCGGCGTGATCCTGGTCAACGTCAATCCGGCCTACCGCAGTTCCGAACTCGAATACGTACTCAAGCAATCCGGCTGCCAATGGCTGGTCTGCGCTGGCGCATTCAAGTCGTCGAACTACCACGGCATGTTGCAAGGATTGGTGCCAGAACTGGCCGAACAATCCATTGGTCAATTGCGCAGTGAACGTCTGCCGGACTTGCGCGGGGTGATCAGCCTCGACGCTCAACCGCCTTCAGGTTTCCTGCCATGGTCACAACTGACCGACATGGCCGCCAGCGTTACCGCAGAACAACTCAGCGAACGCAGCGACAGCCTGCACTTCGATCAACCGGTGAACATCCAGTACACCTCCGGCACCACCGGTTTTCCCAAGGGCGCGACCCTCAGCCACTACAACATCCTCAATAACGGTTACATGGTCGGCGAAAGCATCGGCCTGACTCCGACCGATCGCCTGGTGATCCCGGTGCCGCTGTACCACTGCTTCGGCATGGTCATGGGCAACCTCGGCTGCATCACCCACGGCAGCACGATGATTTACCCCAACGATGCGTTCGATCCGTTGCTGACCCTGCAAACCGTCGCCGAAGAAAAAGCCACCGGGCTCTACGGCGTGCCGACCATGTTCATTGCCATGCTCGACCAGCCGCAACGCGCCGAATTCGATCTGTCGAGCCTGCGCACCGGGATCATGGCCGGCGCCACCTGCCCGATCGAAGTGATGCGCCGGGTCATCAGCGAGATGCACATGAGTGAAGTACAGATCGCTTACGGCATGACCGAAACCAGTCCGGTGTCGCTGCAAACCGGCCCCAACGACGAGTTGGAATTACGCGTGACCACCGTCGGTCGCACCCAGCCGCAACTGGAAAGCAAGATCATCGACGAGGCCGGCAACCTCGTGCCGCGCGGCACCATCGGCGAACTGTGCACCCGTGGTTACAGCGTGATGCTCGGCTATTGGCAAAACCCGCAAGCCACCGCTGAAGCTATCGATGAGGCTGGCTGGATGCACACCGGCGACCTGGCGAGCATGAACGAGGAGGGTTACGTCAACATCGCCGGGCGTAACAAGGACATGATCATTCGCGGCGGCGAGAACGTTTATCCGCGCGAGCTGGAAGAGTTTTTCTTCACTCATCCGGCGGTGGCGGACGTGCAGGTGATCGGCATTCCGTGCTCGCGTTACGGTGAGGAGATTGTCGCCTGGATCAAATTTCATCCCGGCCACAACGCTTCGGAACTGGAACTGCAAACCTGGTGCAAGGAGCGCATCGCGCACTTCAAGACGCCACGGCACTTCAAGTTCGTCGAAGAGTTTCCGATGACGGTGACGGGCAAGATCCAGAAATTCAGGATGCGTGAAATCAGCATCGAGGAACTGAAAACGGTGCGGTGAAGATCAAAAGATCGCAGCCTGCGGCAGCTCCTACAGGGGATCGGTGTAGGAGCTGCCGCAGGCTGCGATCTTTTAAAAAGAGGAATCGCAGAAAGCACAAAGGGGAGCCGAGGCTCCCCTTTAATTTTGTCGTCGCGTGCTCTTTTTTATTATTGAGGGTCGGTCTGTTGTTGTTTTTGGCAACCGTGGCCCTTTACCGCTGTTTTTGGCGACCCCCATCCGGGGTCAAGAGCAAACGTATTTTTTTGAGCGCTGATCTGCTTTCTCGTTAAACGATCCAACCGATTCGGGAGCTACCTGAAGGTAGTTTTATTGTTCTCTGCCCGGTTGCGGGTCACTCCTGAGAGCACCCTGAAAAGCACACCTTCTCCAAAAAAATCTGTTAGCTGCGTCTCTGCCGTGTTGTTTTTGTTATGTCAGAGTCGTTACGTCTTATTTTTATTGGTTTGCTGCTTTTTATTCTTGTTATGCCATAGAGATAGCAGAAGCCGTGCCAACTTTTAAAAACCCTTATAAATCAATAAGATATAAATTATGAGGATTTTTCGTTCAGACGAAACCAGACAATTTGTTTCCGTGTTACTCGCTTAAACCCACATTTCAGACACAGCGGTAACACCTTCCCCCCTCACTGTGCGCTGCGAGCCTTGGCCACGCGCGAACCGCTTGGGCGACCGAGCACCGCGCTGATCTGCTGACCCGCGACAATCAAGGCGTCCAGGTCGATTCCGCTCTCGATGCCGAGGCCGTTGAGCAGGTATACGACGTCTTCGGTGGCAACGTTACCGCTCGCACCTTTGGCGTACGGGCAGCCGCCGAGGCCCGCGATAGAGCTGTCGAACACTGAAATGCCTTCGAGCAGGCTGGCGTAGATGTTGGCCATGGCCTGGCCATAGGTGTCGTGGAAATGCCCGGCGAGTTTTTCCCGTGGCACTTGCGCTGAAACCACTTCGAACAGGCGGCGGGTGGCGCCTGCGGTGCCGGTGCCGATGGTGTCGCCCAAGGAAACTTCGTAGCAGCCCATCGCATACAACTCGCGCGCGACCATGGCCACTTGCTCCGGCGCGACCGTGCCTTCGTACGGGCAACCGAGCACGCACGACACGTAACCGCGCACGGTAACGCCGTGGTGTTTTGCCGCTTCCATGATCGGCGCAAAACGCGCCAGGCTTTCACTGATCGAGCAGTTGATGTTGCGCTGCGAGAACGCTTCGGACGCAGCGGCGAACACCGCGACTTCCTTGACCCCGGCAGCGATCGCATCTTCAAAGCCGCGCAGGTTCGGTGCCAGCGCACCGTAGGTCACGCCAGGCTTGCGCTGGATCTGCGCGAACACTTCGGCAGAACCGGCCATTTGCGGCACCCATTTGGGCGAGACGAAACTGCCGACTTCGATATAGCCAAGCCCGGCCGCGCTCAGCGCGTCGACCAGTTGCACCTTGTCAGCGACGCTGATCGGTTGGGCTTCGTTCTGCAGGCCGTCGCGCGGGCCGACTTCGATCAGGCGTACTTGGGAGGGGAGGGACATGGGCTGACCTGCTCTTTTGAATTCGTGGAGATCTTTTGTAGGAGTGAGCCTGCTCGCGATAGCGGTGTGTCAGTCGAACAAATATTATCTGACACGCCGCTATCGCGAGCAGGCTCACTCCTACAGGGGATTTGTGTTGTTTGTCAGATCGCCTGCTGGCTCTTGAGCGTCTGCTCCAGCGCCTGCACGCAGCGCTCTTCGGCGGTATCGAGTTCCAGCTTCATCTGTTCGATATCCAGCAACTGCTGTTCCAACTGCTCGCGGCGTTCAGTGATTTTCGCCAACATGCTATTGAGCTGCTTGGTGTTACCGCTGGACGGGTCGTAGAGCTCGATCAGTTCGCGGCATTCGGCCAAGGAGAAACCGATGCGCTTGCCCCGCAGGATCAGCTTCAGGCTGACCTTGTCGCGTGGCGAATAGATGCGTTCCTGGCCACGGCGCTCAGGGCTGAGCAGGCCTTGTTCTTCATAAAAACGGATCGCCCGGGTGGTGATGTCGAGCTCGCGGGCGAGGTCGGAAATGCTGTAGGTCTGGCTGCTCATGGGCGCGCTCGGAAAAAGGTCTTGGCGCTAAGCTAATGGCAGGTTGACGTTTACGTCAAGCAAGAAAAAGATCGCAGCCTGCGGCAGCTCCTACACCGATCCATGTAGGAGCTGCCGCAGGCTGCGATCTTTTGATCTTTCCTCAAACCACCTGCTTATCCAGCTTCTTCTCCTGTGCCGTCACCTGCTGGCACAACTCGATCATCTGCTCGCGCATCCAGCGATTTGCCGGGTCCTGATCGGTGCTCTCATGCCAATACAGATGCGTCTCCACCGGCGGCACATCATTCACCGGCAGATTAAACGCCTGCAGCTCATGTCGCCGGGCAAAACGCTCCGGCACGGTCATGACCATGTCCGTCTGCTGCATCACCTGCGACGCCATCAAATAATGCTGCGAACGCAGGGCGATCTTGCGCTGAATGCCCATCTTGCCCAACGCCAGATCGACATACCCCAGGCCACTGCGACGGCTGGAAATGTGGATATGCGTCAGGGACAGATAATCATCCAGCGAGAGCTTTTCCTTGCCCGCCATCGGATGCCCTTTGCGCATCGCACAGACGTAACGGTCTTCCATCAGCTTGACGTGGCGCACCTGCGGGTCAGTGTTGAGCGGCGCATCCACGGCAAAATCGAGGCGCCCGGCGGCCAGTTCCTTGGTGGTCTCGCGACGTTTCGACAGGAAACTTTCGATGATCACTGTCGGCGCCAGGCGGCGCAGGCGCTGGAACAATGGCGGCAGAATCACCGCCTCGGTGAGGTCGGTCATGCTGATGCGGTAGGTCTTGACCGCTTGCGCCGGGTTGAAAATGCGACTTTCCTGAACTGACACGCGCAGCAGTGACAGCGCATTGCGCACCGGGCCGATGATGTTCTGCGCCATCGGCGTCGGCACCATGCCCTGAGCCGTGCGCACGAACAGCGGATCGTTGAAGGTCTCGCGCAACCGTGCCAATGCGTTGGACACCGCCGGCTGGGTGATGCCGACAATCTGCCCGGCGCGGGTCAGGTTGGCTTCGGTGTAGATCGCGTCGAAGACGATGAAAAGGTTGAGGTCGACCTTACTCAGATTCATAACGCGTTTCTCTTGTTTTAGGGGGCTGGCAATCAGCCGATCATATATCGGTGATGAATGTTTATACACGCCGAGAATAGGCTAGGTAAATTATCAACGCTGTTCTAGCATCGATTGCATGACTTAAACAACCTCCGCCAAAGAACTGCCTTAACCATCGGGAGCTGCTCATGGATTTCGCTTATTCGCCCAAGGTGCAAGAACTGCGTGAGCGCGTGACCGCGTTCATGGACGCTTACGTTTACCCGGCCGAAGCCGTATTCGAACGCCAGGTTGCCGAAGGCGATCGCTGGCAGCCGACGGCGATCATGGAAGAGCTCAAAGCCCGCGCCAAGGCCGAAGGCCTGTGGAATCTGTTCCTGCCGGAATCGGAACTCGGCGCCGGCCTGAGCAACCTTGAATACGCACCATTGGCGGAAATCATGGGCCGCTCACTGCTCGGGCCAGAGCCGTTCAACTGCTCGGCGCCGGACACCGGCAACATGGAAGTGTTGGTGCGCTACGCCAACGAAGAACAGAAACAGCGCTGGCTCGAACCGTTGCTGCGCGGCGAGATCCGTTCGGCGTTCGCCATGACCGAACCGGACGTGGCTTCCTCCGACGCCACCAACATGGCCGCCCGTGCGGTGCGTGATGGCGACGAGTGGGTGATCAACGGCAAAAAATGGTGGACCTCCGGCGCCTGCGATCCACGTTGCAAGATCCTCATCTTCATGGGCCTGAGCAATCCCGATGCACCGCGCCACGCCCAGCATTCGATGATCCTCGTGCCGGTCGACACCCCCGGGGTGAAAATCGTCCGACCGCTGCCGGTGTTCGGTTACGACGACGCACCGCACGGTCACGCTGAAGTGCTGTTCGACAACGTGCGGGTGCCGTACGAAAACGTCTTGCTCGGTGAAGGACGCGGCTTCGAAATCGCTCAGGGGCGTCTCGGCCCAGGGCGAATTCACCACTGCATGCGTTCGGTCGGCATGGCGGAGCGTGCGCTGGAATTGATGTGCAAACGCTCGGTGAGCCGCACTGCATTCGGCAAGCCGCTGGCACGCCTGGGCGGTAACGTCGACAAGATCGCCGACTCGCGGATGGAAATTGACATGGCGCGCCTGCTGACTTTGAAAGCGGCGTACATGATGGACACCGTCGGTAACAAAGTGGCGAAGAGCGAGATCGCACAGATCAAGGTCGTCGCGCCGAACGTAGCGCTACGCGTGATCGACCGGGCGATTCAGATGCATGGCGGGGCAGGGGTGTCGAACGATTTCCCGCTGGCTTATATGTATGCGATGCAACGGACATTGCGTCTGGCCGATGGCCCGGACGAAGTGCACCGTGCGGCGATTGGCAAGTTTGAGATCGGCAAATATGTGCCGAAGGAAATGCTGCGTAGCGAACGCTGATCCACCTGATCGTTCCCACGCTCTGCGTGGGAATGCGTCCCGTGACGCTCCGCGTCACAGTGGACGCGGAGCATCCATGGCGGCGTTACCACGCGGAGCGTGGGAACGATCTGCATCAACATCAGGCTCAATACACCCAAACCTCAACCCGCCGATTCTTGATCCGCCCCTCATCCGCGCTATTGGTCGCCACCGGCATCAACGCACCAAAGCCGCGCACCTCACGCAACACCACACCGCTCTTCACCAACTCGCGCCGCACCGCCATGGCCCGCAGTTTCGACAGCAGATCCGCGCGCGCCGGGTCGTCCTTGGCATCACCAAAACCCACCAGCGTCACCGCACGTTCGCTCTTGTCATGGCGCTTTATATAGTCGAGCACCCGCGCCAGATCCTGACGCGCCTTGTTGTCCAGGCTCGCGCTGCCTTCTTCAAACCGGAAATTGACTGTCAGACGCTGGGCGTGACGGCTGAGGGATTGATAACCCTCGGGCATCAGCGCATTCGGCGCGACCGTCATGGCGTGCACGGTCTGGCTGACAAAACCATTGGCCGCGACGATCGCCTGACCCTGACGGCTTTGCGCAAACGTCACCAACGCCTGCGCCCACGGGTTTTTGCTGTCCGGCGGCAGATAGAAGAACAAACGTCGGGACAATGGATAGTCTTCGGTCGCGATCAGGCTGTTGAGCGGCAGCATCGATTGCGACGCGCCATCGGCAATCGCCACGGCTTTGGCCTGACGCACATACGGCAAACCAATGAAGCCGATGCCCTGCGGATCGCTACTCACCGCGTCGGATAACTGCTCGCTGGATTCAAAACGTTTTGCGGCGCTACCGAGAATTTTCCCACGACGACTGAGGACCAATTCCTTAAACGTGTCGTAGGTGCCCGACTGATCATCGCGCGCATACAAATGAATTGCGCCGCCACGCCCGCCGAGGTCTTCCCAGCTTTTTACTTCGCCGGCGAAGACCCTCGCCAGTTGCTCGGTGTCGAGTTGCTGCAACGGATTATCGGGATGCAGGATGATCGCCAGGCCATCGATGGCGATGACTTGCTCAGCGGCGGAGCTTTTCAGATCGCCCAGTGATTGCAGGGTCTGCAACTCACTGTCCTTGATCTCGCGAGAGGACGCGGCCAGATCGGCGCTGGCGTTTTTCAACGCGGTGAAACCGGTGCTGGAGCCGTGGGCGGCGACTTCGACGACCACGCGTTTGCCTTCGTGGGTCTGGCCGACGATGCGCAATTCGTTGGCGGTGTCCGGGGTTTCGCGGTGGATTTTCAGCAGACCCTGTTCTTGCAACAGGCCTTCGACCAGCGCCGGGCCGAGTTCGGCGCCGATGGTGTTGGAACCTTGAATGCGCAGCGCCGGGCCGTTTTCGGGAAGGGGCAGGGCAGCGGCAGAGACCGTCAGCCATGCACTCAAGAGAAACACGCAGAGAACACGCAGGGTCATGCCGGCACCGAATCAAGCGAAGGGGATTGCCGGGGAGATTAAGTCAGAAGCATGACCAAAAGATGACAGATCAAAAGATCGCAGCCTTCGGCAGCTCCTACAGGGGGAACGCATTTCAAATGTAGGAGCTGCCGAAGGCTGCGATCTTTTGATCTTGGCTGATATCAGCTGAGTTCAAGCCAGATCGGCGCATGGTCAGAAGGCTTTTCCATCCCACGCAATTCATAGTCCACACCCGCCGCCTTCACCCGCGGCAACAAACCGTGCGACGCCAGAATCACATCAATGCGCAGCCCGCGCTTCGGCTCATCCTCAAAACCACGGCTGCGGTAGTCGAACCAGCTGAACATGTCGGTCACGTCCGGGTTCAGGTGGCGATAACTGTCAGTCAGGCCCCAGTTCTTCAAGCGTGCCATCCACTCGCGTTCTTCCGGCAGGAAGCTGCATTTGCCGGTTTTCAGCCAGCGCTTCATGTTGTCCGGGCCGATGCCGATGTCGCAGTCTTCCGGGGAAATGTTCACATCGCCCATCACCACCACGGGCTGTTCGTTGTGGAACTGGCTTTCCAGCAGCGTTTGCAGATCGCTGTAGAAACGCTGCTTGGCCGGGAACTTGGTCGGATGGTCGCGGCTTTCACCTTGTGGGAAATAGCCGTTCATGATCGTCACCGGCAGGCCATTGGCGTCGGCGAAGGTGCCCCAGATGAAACGACGCTGAGCGTCTTCTTCATCGGTGGCGAAACCTTTGTGGATGGCGATCGGCTCCTGGCGCGAAAGCATGGCCACGCCGTAATGGCCTTTCTGGCCGTGGAAATATACGTGGTAGCCGAGGGCGCGGACTTCTTCCAGCGGGAACTGGTCGTCGTGGACCTTGGTTTCCTGCAGGCCGATGACGTCCGGCTGATGTTTTTCGATCAGCGCTGCCAGCTGATGCGGACGGGCGCGCAGTCCGTTGATGTTGAAGGAAACGATCTTCATGGTCGGCAGTCCTGGCAAAAGGGCGATGCTAGCTGACAGGGGGGAAATGGGCCAGTGTGGGAGAAATCATTTTGGCCAGTGGGATTTGTAGTGTCTGCAATGGCGCCATCGCGAGCAGGCTCACTCCTACAGGGGAACGCATTCCAAATGTAGGAGTGAGCCTGCTCGCGATAGCGTCCGCCCGGTCGATGAAGATCCAAGGTTGGTCTATACCTGTGGGGAACTGTCCCACCGCCAACAGGTTCGTACCAACAAGAGCGCCGCCATTTGCACGCGCCCCGGGGAGAATCACCGTCATGCCTGAAACCCAGACCGCCATCGCCGACATTCACATGCTTGACCGTGGCTACTCGCGTGAAGCGCGTTCCTTGCTGTATCAGGCCTATCGCCACGAGCCGACCTTCGGCTACCTGTTCGAAGCCGAGCGTCCCGGTTACGAGCAACGCGTGCGCGCCACGGTACGCGAACTGGTCAAACAGCATTTTCTCCAGGACTTGCCCGCGATCGGCCTGCTGGTCAACGACCGTCTGATCGGCATCGCCCTGATCGCGCCGCCGCAACGCCGTTTGGGCATCACCGAAAGTTGGGCATGGCGCCTGCGCATGGTGCTCAGCACCGGTTTTCGCTGCACCCGCCGTTATCTCGAATACCACGATGCAGTCGCCGCCTGCGTGCCGACCGATTCGGTGCACATGCTGCCGCTGCTGGGGATTCACCCACAGTTCCAGGGCAAGCACTTTGGCGAGCAACTGTTGACCGCCGTACACAACTGGTGCGCGGTGGATGAAACCTCGCAAGGCGTGGTGCTCGACACCGGCAACCCGCGTTACCTGGAATTCTATAAAAGGCAGGGTTACGAAGAGATCGGCGAAGTTGCCGTCGGCCCGGTGCGTGAACACGTATTTTTCCACGCCAATCCGCAGGTGTTACAAACTGCAACAGCATGACAATGAAACTTCTTGGGAAATTTCCTGTTCTATCACGCTCCCAAGCCCGTGATAGCATCCGCGCCTATGAAGTTTCCAGGAAGATTTACCAGTGGCGTGCTTGTGCTGTTAACCAGCTGCGCGGCGCTGGCGCAAAGTGAATTGGACGTACGGATCAAACCGTCCAACGATGAACTTAAAGCCAATATAGAAGGCTATATCGGCAGCCTCGGCGACCGTGACGAAGAAGCTTTGCAACGCTTCAGTCGCGGTGCCGAAGAGCAGGCGCGCAAAGCCGCCCAGGCATTGGGCTACTACCAGCCGCAGATCGAAAGTGACGTCAAGGGCGGCGAAAAACCGCGCCTGGTGCTGAACATCGATCCCGGCGAGCCGATTCGCCTGCGCAACGTCACCATTCGTGTCGACGGCCCGGCGGCCTCCCTCAAATCCTTTCGTGTACCGAAAAGCGACGTGCTGAAATCCGGCGCGGTACTCAATCATGGGCGTTACGAAGACGCCAAAAGACTTATTCAGAATCAGGCCTCGCGCTTCGGTTTCTTCAGCGGCCACTTCACCCGCCAGAAACTTCTGGTCGACCCGCGCGCCGGTGTCGCCGACGTTGAATTGATCTACGAAAGCGGCCCGCGTTATGCGCTGGGCAAAGTCAAATTCGAGGGCGACACGCCGTTTGACGAAGACCTGCTGCAACGCATGGTGCCGTTCAAGGAAGGCGAACCGTACGACTCCGAGCTGATCGCCGAACTCAACCGCGACCTGCAATCGAGCGGCTATTTCGAAGGCGTGCGCGTCGATGCTGCGCCGACCACGGCGAAAAACGAGGTGATCCCGGTCGACGTCAAACTCGACACGCGCAAGCCGCGCACCATGGGCCTGGGCCTCGGTTATTCAACCGACGTCGGCCCGCGTATCAAAGCCAACTGGACCCGCCACTGGGTCAACCCGCAAGGCGACAGCTATGGCTGGGAAGCGGAACTGTCGGCACCACGGCAAAACGTCGGGCTGTTCTACGACATTCCGCTCGACCCGCCACTGACCGACAAACTGCGTTGGGCCGGCGGCTATCAATTCGAAGACATCGACGGCTCTGACACGCTCAGCAAGCTGCTGACCTTCGGACCGGAGTGGCACAGCAAGTTGCCTAGCGGCTGGCAGCGAGTGATTTCGCTGAAGTGGCAGCGTGAAGAATATGAACTCGGCGACGACTCGGGCCTGAGTACCTTGCTGATGCCCGGCATCAGTTATTCGTACCTGAAAAGCGATAACCGCATCGACCCGCACAACGGCTATCGACTGAGCTTTGAAAGCAAAGTGGCCAAGGAAGGCCTCGGTTCCGACAACAACCTTTTATATGGCACCGCGCTGGTCAAAGGTTTGACCACGGTGTTCGACAAGCACCGCTTCCTCGGTCGCGTGCAGGTCGGCGGCAGCGCCACCAACGGCTACAACTCGGTGCCACCGTCGCTGCGTTTCTTCGCCGGTGGCGATCAGAGCGTGCGCGGTTACGACTACCAGAGCCTGTCGCCGAAAAACTCCGAGGGCGATCGCATCGGCGGCCGTTACATGGTCGCCGGTAGCGTCGAATATCAATACTCGATCGCCGAGAAATGGCGCGTGGCGACCTTCGTCGATCAGGGTAATTCCTTCAACAAACTCGAACTGCCGAACCTCAAGACCGGGGTCGGTATTGGTGTGCGCTGGGTCTCGCCTGTGGGGCCGATCCGCCTCGACCTGGCCCACGCACTCGACGACGATGGCGGCATCCGGCTGCACTTTTCCATGGGGCCTGAGCTGTGAAGCGTGGTTTGAAAATAACGGCACTGGCGCTATTGGCGTTGGTCTTGTTGATTGTATTGAGCCTCACTGCCGTGCTCGGCACGCAGGCTGGCAGCCGTTGGGTATTGGGTCTCGTGCCCGGCCTGACGGTAGAGAATTTCCACGGTCGTCTTGGCGGGCAATGGAGTGCCGATCATCTGTTGTGGCAGCAGGACAGCAGCCGGGTGGAGCTGAACCAGGCGATCTTCGCCTGGTCGCCGCTGTGCCTGACGCGCATGACCTTGTGCATCGAACAGCTCCAGGCTGATCAGGTGATCCTGCAATTCCCGCCGAGCGCGGAAACCACCGACAGCGGTCCGATCAAACTGCCGGATCTGCAATTGCCGCTGGCCATCGAACTGGGCGACGTAAAAGTCGGCAGTCTGCTGTTCAACGGCAGCGAGCAACTCAAGGGCTTGCAACTGGCGGCGCACTGGACCGCCCAGGGTATGCAGATTGAAAGCATCAAATTGCAGCGCGACGACCTCAGCCTGAACCTGTCCGGCACGCTGCAGCCGACCGGCAACTGGCCGTTGAATATCGCCGGTGACCTGACATTGCCGTCGCCGGGCACTGAACCGTGGACGCTGGCGCTGAAAGTCGATGGCGATCTGCTGAAAACCCTCAACCTGCGCGCCGACAGTCATGGCTACCTCGACGGCCAGTTGAGCGGCGAATTGCAACCGCTGGTGGAAAACCTCCCGGCCAAAGTGCGCATCACCAGCGATGCGTTCAAACCGAGCGCCGACCTGCCCGACACCCTGCAACTTAATCAATTGCTGCTGACCGGCGAAGGCGACCTGAAAAACGGTTACCAGTTAAACGGCAACGCCACGCTGCCCGCCGATAAAGGCCCGGTGGCGCTGCTGCTCAAAGGCAAAGTCGACGCCAGCGGCGCGCAGATCGCCGGCCTCGACCTGACCGCCAACGACAAGCAAAGCCTGAAGCTCAGCGGCAGCCTCGACTGGAGCAAAGGCCTCAGCGCGCAAGCCAATATCAACTGGCAGGATTTTCCGTGGCACCGGCTCTATAACGAAATTGACGAGCCACAAGTCGCCTTGCGTACCTTCACTGGCGAAGTCTCCTACACCGACGGGCAATACCTCGGCAACTTCGACGCCGCACTGGATGGTCCGGCCGGGGCGTTTACCCTGAGCAGTCCGTTCAGCGGCAGCCTGAAACAGATCGCTTTGCCACAACTGAAAATGGAAGCCGGGCAGGGCAAAGCCGAAGGTCATGTGAATGTGCAGTTCGCCGACGGCATCGCTTGGGACACGGCGCTGGAGCTGTCGGCGCTCAACCCGGCGTATTGGGTTGGCGAGTTGCCGGGCACCTTGGCCGGGCCATTGAAAAGCCAAGGCGAAATGAAGAATGACCGCTTGAGCCTCACCGCTGATCTCGACTTGAAAGGCAAACTGCGCGGGCAACCGGCGATCCTTCAGGCCAAGGCCGACGGCGCGGGCGAGCAATGGAATCTGAATGCCCTGCAAATCCGTCTCGGCGACAACAGCATCAGCGGCAAGGGCAGCCTGCAACAAAAACTCACCGGGCAGATCGATATCAAGCTGACGCGCCTGGCCCAGCTCTGGCCGCAACTGCGCGGGCAGATTAACGGTCAGATCAATGTCGCCGGTACGCTGCAAGCACCGCAGGGCAAACTCGGTCTGCAAGGTTCGCAACTGGCGTTCCAGGACAATCGCCTGCAAAGCCTCAACCTCGACGCCACGCTCGACAGTGCGCAACGAGCGAAAATCGACCTCAAGGGTTCCGGCATTCAGGCCGGTGACACCTCGCTGGGCACGCTGACCGCCAGCGCCCAAGGCGACATCAAGAGCCAGAAACTCAGCCTCGACTTGCTCGGGCCGAAGCTGAAACTGGCCCTCGGCCTCGACGGTAATCTGGACAAGGGTAACTGGCGCGGTCGCTTGGCCAACGGCGATATTCAGGCCGGTGGCCAGGACTGGAAACTGCAAAGCCCGGCCAAGCTCGAACGTCTGGCTGACGGCAAAATCAACTTCGGCGCGCATTGCTGGATGTCCGGCAATGCCAGCCTGTGCGGTGAAGACCAACGGCTGGTGCCGGAGCCGAAACTGCGCTACCACCTCAAGCAATTCCCCATCGAAAGCCTCGCGCAATGGCTGCCGAAAGACTTCGCCTGGCAGGGCAAGCTCAACGCCGATCTGCAACTGGATCTGCCGGCCAGCGGCCCCAACGGCGTGGTCAGCATCGACGCCAGCGGCGGCACCTTGCGCATGAAGGAAAAGGATCAGTGGCTGGACTTCCCGTACCAGACACTCAAACTGACCAGCAAACTCACACCGAAGCGCGTCGACACCGAACTCAATTTCGTCGGCGGCAAACTCGGCGAACTGATGGTGCAGGCTCAGCTCAATCCACTGCCGAAAAACAAACCGCTGAGCGGATCGTTTCGCCTCAGCGGACTGGATCTGTCGGTGGCGCGGCCGTTTGTGCCGATGGTCGAGAAACTCACTGGGCGCCTCAACGGCAGCGGGACGATTTCCGGCGGACTCCTGGCGCCGCTGGTCAACGGCACCGTGCAGCTCAGCGACGGCGAAGTGTCCGGCGCCGAGTTGCCGATGGAGTTGCAGAATCTGCAACTTACCGCCCTGATTGCCGGTGAGTCGGTGCGCCTCGACGGCGGCTGGAAAAGTGGCAAGAGCGGGCAGGGCAGTCTCAACGGCAATGTCGCCTGGGGTCAGGCGCTGGTGGTCGATCTGGCATTGAAAGGCACGCAACTGCCGGTCAGCGTCGAGCCGTATGCCAAGGTGGAAGTGGCGCCGGACCTGAAAATTTCCATGGCCGGCGACGAACTGAAAATCGCTGGCAAAGTTCAGGTGCCCAAAGGCGAAATCACCGTGCGTGAACTGCCGCCATCAACGGTGAAAGTCTCCGATGACACGATCATCGTCGGTGCGCAGACCGAGGAGGGCAAACCACCGCTGGCGATGAAAATGGACATTGACGTGGTGGTCGGTGAAGACAAACTCGCCTTCGCCGGATTTGGTCTGACCGCCAACGTGCAAGGTCATGTGCACATCGGCGACAACATGGATACGCGTGGTGAACTGTGGCTGAACGACGGCAAATATCGAGCCTATGGCCAGCGCCTGACGGTACGGCGCGCGCGTCTGCTGTTTGCCGGCCCCCTCGATCAGCCGTATCTGGACATCGAAGCGATCCGCCAGACCGATGATGTGATCGCCGGTATTCGCCTGAGCGGCAGCGCTGAACAACCGACCACGCAGATCTTCTCCGAACCGGCGATGAGCCAGGAGCAGGCCCTGTCCTATCTGGTACTCGGGCGTCCGCTGAGCACCAACGGCGAAGATAACAACATGCTCGCGCAAGCGGCGCTGGGGTTGGGCTTGATGGGCAGCTCCGGGGTCACCAGCGGCTTGGCCAAAGACCTGGGCATTCAGGATTTCCAGCTCGACACGGCTGGCAGCGGCGATGCCACCAGTGTGGTGGCCAGCGGCAATATTACCGAGAAGCTGAGTTTGCGTTATGGCGTTGGCGTATTTGAACCGGCCAGCACCATTGCGCTGCGTTACAAGCTGAGCAAGAAGGTCTATGTAGAGGCGGCCAGTGGCGTTGCGAGTTCGCTGGATATTTTCTACAAACGCGACTTCTGACGCGCGTTTCCCCCGGTCGGGTCGCGTCGTTGCGATCCGGCTTTTGCAGAATGCATTAGACTCAGCGCAACTTGAAAGCTGCGCGGTTGGCGGCTGCCCGAAAACAACAGAGACGCCTATGGTCCGCTTGAGTATGGTCTTGCTCGGTCACGAATTCGTCCGCAAGCGTTGGTCAGCGCTGGCGCTGACGGGCATTGTCTGGGGCGCGGCCGGTGTGGGCATCTTCATTGATGCGCTCGACGGCGTTTTGTATTTCCCGCTGCATCTTTTCGGTTACCTGTTATTGCTCGAAGCGCTGATCCTGCTGCTGGTGCCGGCACCGCAAGCCGGGACCGCTGCAGCCCTGCGCAGAGCGCGAGGACTGGCTTTTCTCTTGCTGGGACTGCTGATCGTCGACCGGCAACACGCCGCCGGGCTGATTCTGGCGGTGCTGTTTGGCGGGGCTTTTCTGCTCGATGGCGGCTTTCGGTTGGCGGCAGCGGTGGTGGTGCGTTTTGTCGGTTGGCAAGTGTCACTGCTCACGGGTTTGTTCGAAATCGGCTTTGGCGTGTTCATCTTCGAGCCGTACCCGACGCTGTATAAGGGCACGGTACCGTTTTGCATTGGCATGAGCCTGTTTCTCACCGGTTGCGCCTTGTTGCGGCAAGCCGTGCGCTTCAAAAACCAGCCGCCGCTGGCCAGTCCTGTCGAGGGCCCTGCGCCGGCCAACAGCGGCGCGGTGGTGATTCATGTCTGGACCCCCAGCGGCACCGTCGATGACACCTTGGTGCGCAATCGCCTGCTGAATCGCTACATCGCGGCGGTCGACATCAACGGCGTGATCTCCGCCGGCCACGCGGCACTGGAATGTGGCCCGGACATCTACATCAGCCATTACCCGTTGGATGACATCGATCGTTCGGCGGGGGATTTCGTGCGCCTGCTGCGGGCGACGCCGAACAACGATGTCGCCGGCAGGTTTCTGCCGGACTATGCCGGCGAGGTGGCGGACTGGTGTCCGTCTTCGGTGCAGGTCAGTTTTGCCCGCTACGATGCCCGGCGACTCAGTGCGTTCTGGGCGGAGTATCGGCAGAACAGCACGTACAACCTGACCAGTCGCAATTGTTCCAGCGCTGTTGCGCATAGTCTCGAAGCGGCGCTGGAAGGGGCGATGAACCGGGGTCATTCGAGCATGCTCGACTTCGCCCGAGTCATCTTCAGCCCCGAGTTCTGGGTCGCCGCGCAAGTGCGCAAACGCGCCGAGGCGATGGCCTGGACGCCCGGGCTGGTGCTCGACTATGCGCGAGCGCTGCATGCGGCCATCGAGCCGGCACCGCCGGGCTGGCACAGCATTTATGCGGTGAGCAAACGTGCCTTTGGCTATGTGGCGACTGCCTTGCGCGGGCGTGAGGTGCATCCGGTGCAGCCGCCACCAGTGCATCCTTCTGACGATTCCTCGACATCCTCATAGAGATCAAAAGATCGCAGCCTTCGGCAGCTCCTACACGGTTCTGATCCCTGTAGGAGCTGCCGAAGGCTGCGATCTTTTGATCTTCGTCACCCCTCTTCAGCACAAAAACCAACTCCACTGGTCAACTATTTACAAAGCTTCCTAACTATTTCGTTGACATTCGCTGCCTAGGCAGTAACATCTCGACATACATTCACTGCCTAGGCAGTTATTAGGTGAGCAAATGAAGCATTTCACCCCGGACGAATTCAAACACTGCCATCTCGGCCTGTTGCTTGGCCGTGCTGCGCTGCTCAAAGACCGGATCATCGACACCCACATGGAACCCCACGGCATTACCGCCGCGCAGTTCAAGGTGTTGATCATCATGGCCCAGTACGGCGTCGATACCCCGGCCGAACTGTGCCGGCATCTGTCGCTCGACAGCGGTTCGATGACGCGCATGCTCGATCGTCTGGAGCAGAAAGGTTTTCTCGCTCGCCACCGCAGCGAAGGCGATCGCCGTCAGGTGCAACTGAAACTGACCGAGCAAGGCCAGCAACTGGCCGATCGCCTGCCGCACATCGGCGCCGATGCAATGAATGAACTGGCCGGCGCCGTCACCCCGGACGAGCTGAAGACCCTGGAATACATCCTCAAGAAAATCCTGCTGGCAGCCGGTGACCCGATCACCCTCCAGCGCTTAGGTGAACACAATGAGCGGTAAAACCTTGCGCAGCAGCCTCACGCTGGTGCTGTCGGCGATGATCCTCGCCGGTTGCGCCAACTACAGCGGCCTCGACACGTCGGGCGCGAGCCTCGATGCGAAAAACCTGAAAGTCGGCCAATCCCTCAACGGCGTGACCCTGTCGCCGGCCGCGTGGCCGAAAAGCGACTGGTGGACCAGCCTCGGCGATCCGCAACTCGACGGCTTGATCCGCGAAGCTCTGCACGACAGCCCCGACATGCAAATCGCCGAAGCCCGCGCCCATCAGGCCAGCGCCGCTGCGTATGCCGCCGATGCCGAGCGTTATCCAACCCTCGACGCCAGCGCCGGCATCAGCCGCTCGCGCATGGCCAAGGATCAGGATCCACGGGGGCAGGGCGATGCTTACGCCACCGTGCGTAATGTCAGCGCCGGCTTCAATTACAACTTCGACCTGTGGGGCGGCCAGCGTGATGCCTGGGAAGCCGCACTCGGTCAGGCCCGCGCCGCTGAAGTCGATCGTCAGGCGGCACAGTTGACGCTGGCCGCGGATGTTGCTCGCGCCTATAGCGATCTCGGTCAGGCGCATATCGTTTATGACCTGGCCAATGACGACCTCAAGCGTACCAAGCAGATGCTCGATTTGAGCCAGCGTCGCCTGAGTTCCGGGATCGACAGCCAGTACCAGTTCCAGCAAACCCAGAGTCTGGAAGCCAGTTCCGAAGCCAGCCTGATCGATGCGGAAAAACGCCTGAGCAGCGCCAGGATCGCCTTAGCCGTGCTGCTCGGCAAAGGCCCGGATCGCGGTAACGAAATCGCCCGGCCAAAAGTCCTGCAAGCCAGTGCTGTCGCGGTGCCGTCGGTGTTGCCTGCCGAATTGCTCGGTCGTCGCCCGGATCTGGTTGCCGCCCGCTGGCGTGTCGAAGCGGCGAGCAAAGACATCGACTCGGCGAAAACCCGCTTCTATCCCAACTTGAACCTGTCGGCTTCGGCCGGTGCCGAATCTTTGTTGGGTGACGCGATGTTCGGTTCGGCCAGTCGCTTCTTCAACATTGCCCCGACCATTTCGGTGCCGATCTTCGACGGCGGACGCCTGCGCGCCAACCTCGACGCCCGCGACGCCGATTACGACCTGGCAGTGGCGCAGTACAACAAAAGCCTGGTGAAAGCACTCGGTGATGTCAGCGACACGATCAACCAGTTGCGTGACATCGGCCGGCAGATCGGTGCGCAGCAACACGCCACCGAGATTGCTCAGGATTCTTACAACACCGTCGTCCAGCGTTACGGTTCCGGCATCGGCAACTACCTGGACGTGCTCAGCATCGAGCAGCAATTGCTGCAGGCCCAGCGTCAGTTGGCCAACCTCAATGCCGAGCAGATCGACCTGTCGAGTCAACTGATGCAAGCGCTGGGCGGCGGCTTCCAGGGGCAAACCCTGACCGCAGCCAACGCCACCCCAGCCACGCCGCACAACTAATTCAAGGTAATTGTCATGGCCACTGCCGAAAACACCCAAGCTCAAGACAACACCCCGGACACCGGCAACCCGCGCAAACGCAAAGTGATGCTGTTGGTCCTGGCGGTCGTGGTTGCACTCGCCTGCGCCGGCGTCTGGGCGTATCACGAATTCATCGGGCGCTTCAATGAAAGTACTGACGACGCCTACGTCAACGGCAACGTCGTCGAAATCACCCCGCTGGTGACTGGCACCGTGGTCAGCATCGGTGCTGACGACGGTGATCTGGTTCACGAAGGTCAGGTGCTGATCAACTTCGACCCGAACGATGCCGAAGTCGGCCTGCAAAGTGCTCAAGCGAAACTGGCGCGCACCGTACGTCAGGTGCGCGGCTTGTACAGCAACGTTGATGGCATGAAAGCCCAGGTCAACGCGCAACAGGCTGAAGTGCAAAAAGCCCAGGACAACTACAACCGCCGGAAGAACCTGGCGCAGGGCGGGGCAATTTCCCAGGAAGAACTGTCCCACGCTCGCGACGACCTGACCTCGGCGCAAAACGCCTTGGCCAATGCCAAGCAGCAACTGAAAACCACCAGCGCACTGGTCGATGACACCGTGGTGTCGTCGCACCCGGACGTGATGTCCGCCGCTGCCGATCTGCGTCAGGCTTACCTGACCAATGCCCGTAGCACCTTGATCGCGCCGGTCACCGGTTATGTGGCCAAACGCACCGTACAACTTGGTCAGCGTGTGCAGCCGGGCACGGCGCTGATGGCAGTGATTCCGCTGGATCAACTGTGGATCGATGCGAACTTCAAGGAAACCCAACTGCGTGACATGCGCATCGGTCAGCCGGTTGATATCGAGTCGGACATCTACGGCAGCGACGTGAAGTACAGCGGCACCGTCGACAGCCTTGGCGCCGGTACCGGTAGCGCGTTTGCCTTGCTGCCAGCGCAGAACGCCACCGGTAACTGGATCAAGATTGTTCAGCGTGTGCCGGTGCGCATCCACATCAACGCCGAAGAACTGGCCAAGCATCCGCTGCGCGTCGGTCTGTCGACCAATGTTGAAGTGAACCTGCACGACCAGAGCGGTCCGGTGCTGGCGCAACAGCCTCCACAAAAGGCCTCGTTCAGCACCAATGTTTACGACCGCCAACTGGCCGAAGCCGACGCGATGATTGCGCAGCTGATCCACGACAACAGCGCAGCGGTCAGCAAAACCGCGCAACGCTGAGATCACACCTGTGGTCAGGGGATTTATCTGAGATACAGGGATTGATCTGGGAAAAGGAATTCCTTGTGGCGAGGGGATTTATCCCCGTTGGGTCGCGCAGCGGCCCCTCTTTGGATCAGGAAAAGACGGGACTGCTGCGCAGTCCAACGGGGATAAATCCCCTCGCCACAGTAGTTTTCCTTATCCCATAGATTGTTTTCCGCATGGGCAGCCGCGTCTGTAACGGACGCAGCGCCAACCCGGTTCCAAAGGATTCGCGATGAGCAATAACGCCTCTTTCACGCCGCCCAGCCTGTTGCTCAGCACCATCGGTCTGTCGCTGGCGACGTTCATGCAAGTGCTCGACACCACCATCGCCAACGTGGCGCTGCCGACGATTTCCGGCAACCTGGGGGTGAGTTCGGAGCAGGGCACCTGGGTGATCACCTCGTTCGCGGTGAGCAACGCCATTGCGCTGCCTCTGACCGGCTGGCTCAGCCGCCGTTTCGGCGAGGTAAAACTGTTTTTGTGGGCCACCATTCTGTTTGTGCTGGCCTCGTTTCTCTGCGGTATCTCGACGTCTATGCCGGAACTGATCGGCTTCCGCGTGCTGCAAGGTCTGGTCGCCGGGCCACTGTACCCGATGACGCAAACCCTGTTGATCGCGGTCTATCCGCCCGCCAGGCGCGGCATGGCCCTAGCATTGCTGGCGATGGTCACGGTGGTCGCGCCGATTGCCGGGCCGATTCTCGGTGGCTGGATTACTGACAGTTACAGCTGGCCGTGGATCTTCTTCATCAACGTGCCGATTGGCATCTTTGCGGTGATGGTGGTGCGCTCGCAGTTGGCCAAACGTCCGGTGGAAACCAGCCGTCAGCCGATGGATTACGTCGGTCTGATCACGCTGATCATTGGTGTTGGCGCGTTGCAGGTGATCCTCGACAAGGGCAATGACCTGGATTGGTTCGAGTCGAACTTCATCATCATTGGTGCGGCGATTTCGGTGGTGGCACTGGCGGTGTTCATCATCTGGGAAATGACCGACCAGCATCCGGTGGTCAACCTGCGCTTGTTTGCGCACCGTAACTTCCGCATCGGCACGCTGGTGCTGGTGCTGGGTTACGCCGGGTTCTTCGGCATCAACCTGATCCTGCCGCAATGGTTGCAGACGCAAATGGGCTACACCGCAACGTGGGCCGGGCTGGCCGTGGCGCCGATCGGGATTCTGCCAGTGTTGCTGTCGCCGTTTGTCGGCAAGTATGCGAACAAGTTCGACCTGCGCCTGCTGGCCGGGCTGGCGTTTCTGGCGATTGGCTTGAGTTGCTTCATGCGCGCTGGATTCACCAATGAAGTCGACTTCCAGCACATCGCGCTGGTGCAGCTGTTCATGGGTATTGGTGTGGCACTTTTCTTCATGCCGACCCTGAGCATTTTGATGTCTGACCTGCCGCCGAGCCAGATTGCCGATGGCGCGGGCCTGGCGACGTTCCTGCGGACGTTGGGCGGTAGTTTTGCGGCGTCGCTGACCACGTGGATCTGGATTCGTCGGGCGGATCAGCATCATGCGTATATGAGTGAAAGCATCAGCACTTATGAGCCGGCCACACGTGAGGCGCTGAACCAGTTGGGCGGGGCAAGCAACCCGGCGTATGCGCAACTGGACCATGTGCTGACCAGTCAGGCGTACATGCTCTCCACCGTGGATTACTTCACGCTGCTGGGCTGGGGCTTCATGGGGTTGATTCTGATTGTGTGGCTGGCCAAGCCGCCGTTTGCTGCGAAGGCCGGCCCGGCCGCATCCGGGCACTAAGGTCAAAAGCCCCTCACCCTAACCCTCTCCCGGAGGGAGAGGGGACTGACCGTGGTGGATGTTCGAGGTACACCGACTTGCAATACCGAGTCGAACTCGGGTTTTGAAAAGCATAGAGATCGGCTCCCTTTCCCCCTCGCCCCCTTGGGGGCGGTCCGACGTTTCGGGAGGGCTGGGGTGAGGGGGTAAAGCTTTTAGCCGTGCGGCAAAGCCAGCGGCGGGGCGAAGTCGAACGGCGCCAAGGCGTACCCGCTCTCATCCACCTGCAGCGCCCAACCCTGACGATCCCAATCTCCCAGCACAATCCGCTTCGCCGCTTCATCGCCGATCTGCAACTTGTGGATCGCCGGGCGATGGGTGTGGCCATGGATCAGGGTTTTTACGCCGAAGGCCTGCATGATCCGCGGAATCTCCTCCGGCGTGACATCGACAATGTCATTGGCCTTCATTCGCGTCTGTGCACGGCTCTCGCTGCGCAGCTTGCGCGCCAGCTTATGGCGGCTGCTCAGCGGCAGGTTACGCAGGATAAACAGGGTGATCGGGTTGCGCAGATAGCGCCGCAGCTTCATATAGCCAACGTCGCGCGTGCACAGGCTGTCACCGTGCATCAACAGCACCGGCTCGCCATAAAACTGCACGACACTCGGGTCCTTCAACAACGTACAGCCGGCCTGCTTGCAGAAGGCCTTGCCGAGCATGAAGTCGCGATTGCCGTGCATCAGAAAAATCGCCGTGCCGCTGTCGCTCAATTCGCGCAGGGCCTGGCAGATGGAACGCTGGAAGGGCGTCATGGCGTCGTCGCCAATCCACGCTTCGAAGAAGTCGCCGAGAATGTACAACGCACTCGCCGAGCGGGCGCGTCCGGCGAGCAAATCCAGAAACGCCCGGGTAATGTCCGGGCGCTCCTCTTCCAGATGCAAGTCTGAAATCAGCAATATCACGCTTCGATGATCTCGGCTTTCTCGATGATCACGTCGTCTGCTGGTACGTCCTGGTGGCCGGACTTGGAAGTGGTCGAAACACCTTTGATCTTGTCGACAACGTCGGTGCCGGCAACCACTTTAGCGAATACCGCGTAGCCCCAGCCCTGAGTAGTCTTGGCGCTATGGTTCAGGAAGCTGTTGTCGGCGACGTTGATGAAGAACTGCGCGGAAGCCGAATGCGGCTCCATGGTACGGGCCATGGCAACGGTGTACTTCTCATTCGGCAGGCCGTTGTCGGCTTCGTTCTGGATGCTTGGACGCTTGTCTTTCTTTTCTTTCATGCCTGGCTCGAAACCGCCGCCCTGGATCATGAAGTTACCGATGACACGGTGGAAAACGGTGTTTTCGTAGTGACCGGCTTTGACGTATTCGATGAAGTTGGCAACGGTCACCGGTGCCTTTTCAGCATTCAGTTCGAGGACGATGTCGCCATGGTTGGTGGTCAATTTAACTTGAGTCATGATCGCTACTCTTTATAAGGAATTCGTGGGTAATGGGACATGTCGACCCGTTACCGGTTCAGCCCGTCAGGGCCAAGGTGCGCAGTTTAGCGTGACAGCCGCGAATTTCGAGGCTGTTTTTTCATTTCCCGACGATAAAAAGCACGCCTTTATAGGGCCTGCTCTGTCAGCCCCTTGACAGCATCGGCTATGATAGCGGCTTTGTTTTGTCTGGCCCCTCTCTGCGGCCGCGCACATGTAAGTCAAGGATCCTATGAGCAAGCCCACTGTCGACCCTACCTCGAATGCCAAGTCCGGCCCTGCCGTGCCGGTCAACTTCCTGCGGCCGATCATCCAGGCAGACCTGGACTCGGGCAAGCACACCCAGATCGTCACGCGTTTTCCGCCTGAGCCCAACGGCTACCTGCACATCGGCCACGCCAAGTCGATCTGCGTGAACTTCGGCCTGGCCCAGGAGTTCGGCGGCGTCACGCACCTGCGTTTCGACGACACCAACCCGGCCAAGGAAGATCAGGAATACATCGACGCGATCGAAGCCGACGTCAAATGGCTGGGCTTTGAATGGTCCGGCGAAGTGCGCTACGCCTCGCAGTATTTTGACCAGTTGCACGACTGGGCCGTCGAGCTGATCAAGGCTGGCAAAGCCTACGTCGACGACCTGACCCCGGAGCAGGCCAAGGAATACCGTGGCAGCCTGACCGAGCCGGGCAAGAACAGCCCGTTCCGCGACCGTTCGGTGGAAGAAAACCTCGACTGGTTCGCCCGCATGCGTGCCGGTGAGTTCGCCGACGGCGCCCGTGTGCTGCGCGCGAAGATCGACATGGCCTCGCCGAACATGAACCTGCGCGACCCGATCATGTACCGCATCCGTCACGCGCATCACCACCAGACCGGCGACAAGTGGTGCATCTACCCGAACTACGACTTCACCCACGGTCAGTCGGACGCCATCGAAGGCATCACTCACTCGATCTGCACCCTGGAGTTCGAAAGCCATCGTCCGCTGTACGAGTGGTTCCTCGACGCTCTGCCAGTGCCGGCGCACCCGCGTCAGTACGAGTTCAGCCGTCTGAACCTCAACTACACCATCACCAGCAAGCGCAAGCTCAAGCAACTGGTCGATGAAAAGCACGTGCATGGCTGGGACGATCCGCGCATGTCCACGCTGTCGGGTTTCCGCCGCCGTGGCTACACGCCGAAATCGATCCGCAACTTCTGCGAAATGATCGGCACCAACCGTTCCGACGGCGTGGTCGACTTCGGCATGCTCGAATTCAGCATCCGTGACGACCTCGATCACACCGCGCCGCGCGCCATGTGCGTCCTGCGTCCGCTGAAAGTGGTCATCACCAACTACCCGGAAGGCCAGGTCGAGAACCTCGAACTGCCGCGCCACCCGAAGGAAGACATGGGCGTGCGCGCACTGCCGTTCGCCCGGGAAATCTACATCGACCGTGACGACTTCATGGAAGAGCCGCCGAAGGGCTACAAGCGCCTGGAACCGGCCGGTGAAGTGCGTCTGCGCGGCAGCTACGTGATCCGTGCCGACGAAGCGATCAAGGACGCCGACGGCAACATCGTCGAACTGCGTTGCTCGTACGACCCGGAAACCCTGGGTAAAAACCCTGAAGGCCGCAAGGTCAAAGGCGTGATCCACTGGGTGCCGGCAGCCGCCAGCGTCGAGTGCGAAGTGCGTCTGTACGATCGTCTGTTCCGCTCGGCCAATCCTGAGAAGGCCGAAGACAGCGCGAGTTTCCTCGACAACATCAACCCTGATTCGCTGCAGGTACTCACCGGTTGTCGTGCGGAGCCATCGCTTGGCAATGCACAGCCGGAAGACCGTTTCCAGTTCGAGCGCGAAGGCTACTTCGTCGCCGATTTGAAGGACTCGAAACCAGGTCAGCCGGTATTCAACCGTACCGTGACCCTGCGTGATTCGTGGGGCCAGTGATTCAGCGTCAAGGAAATTAAAAGTGCTGACGATTTACAACACGCTCACCAAGAGCAAAGAAGTCTTCAAACCGCTCGATGGCAACAATGTGCGCATGTACGTCTGCGGGATGACCGTGTACGACTACTGCCACATTGGCCACGGCCGCAGCATGGTCGCGTTCGATCTGGTGACCCGCTGGTTGCGATTCAGCGGTTATAACCTGACGTACGTGCGCAACATCACCGACATCGAAGACAAGATCATCAATCGTGCTCGCGAAAACGGCGAGCCGTACGACGCGCTGACCGAGCGCATGATCACTGCGATGCACGAGGACGAGGCACGCCTCAACATCCTCAAGCCGGACATGGAACCGCGTGCCACCGATCACATTCCGGGCATGCTGAGCATGATCCAGACCTTGATCGACAAGGGTTACGCCTACGCGCCGGGCAACGGCGACGTGTACTACCGCGTCGCCAGGTTCATGGGCTACGGCAAACTGTCGCGCAAGAAAATCGAAGACCTGCGCATCGGTGCGCGCATCGAAGTCGACGAAGCCAAGCAGGATCCGCTGGACTTCGTCCTGTGGAAAGCCACCAAACCGGGCGAGCCAAGCTGGGAATCGCCATGGGGCGCCGGGCGTCCGGGCTGGCACATCGAGTGCTCGGTGATGTCCACCTGCTGCCTCGGCGAGACTTTCGACATTCATGGCGGCGGCAGCGACCTCGAGTTCCCGCACCACGAAAACGAAATCGCCCAGAGCGAAGCGGCCACCGGCAAGACCTACGCCAACGCGTGGATGCATTGCGGCATGATTCGCATCAATGGCGAGAAGATGTCCAAGTCCTTGAACAACTTCTTCACCATTCGCGATGTGCTGGAAAAGTACCACCCGGAAGTCGTGCGTTACCTGCTGGTGTCGAGCCACTACCGCAGCGCGATCAACTATTCGGAAGACAACCTCAAGGACGCCAAAGGCGCACTCGAGCGTTTCTACCACGCGTTGAAAGGTTTGCCGAACGTTGCACCGGCGGGCGGCGAAGCATTCGTCGAGCGTTTCACCACGGTGATGAACGACGACTTCGGCACGCCGGAAGCCTGCGCAGTGCTGTTCGAGATGGTGCGTGAGATCAACCGTCTGCGTGAGAGCGATCTCGCTGCAGCGGCGGGTCTGGCAGCGCGCCTGAAAGAACTGGCGAGCGTGTTGGGCGTGTTGCAGCTTGAGGCCGATGACTTCCTGCAAGCCGGCGCCGAAGGGCGTGTCGATGCGGCTGAAGTCGATGCGCTGATCGCGGCGCGTCTGGCGGCACGTGCCGGGAAGGATTGGGCTGAGTCCGATCGGATTCGTGATCAGTTGACGGCGATGGGCGTTGTGCTGGAAGACGGCAAGGGTGGGACTACCTGGCGTCTGGCTGACTGACCGAACCTGCTCGGCGTGATGATCGTTCCCACGCTTTGCGTGGGAACGCCTCCTCGGACGCTCCGCGTTCGGCTTTGCAGAGACGCAGAGCGTCCCGGGCTGCATTCCCACGCGGTGCGTGGGAACGATCAACAAAACCCGCCGTGTGCGGGTTTTTGTTTGGCCGCGAGAAAAGCCCCTCACCCTAGCCCTCTCCCAGGGGGAGAGGGAAATGATTGGGGGATATTCAGGAAATACGCCGACTTGAACGTGTTGCTTTGAATCCATAATCAACTGGTTTTTTCAGGTCGATGCATCAAGTCAGACGCCTCGGTCAGCTCCCTCTCCCCCCGGGAGAGGGCTGGGGTGAGGGTTGCTTTTGCCGTTCGCGTAGGTCTTGATGTCGGCAACGCGTTCAGCCGGATGCTGAGCGGCGATGATCATGTAAGGGAAACACCATGGCAAATCACTATCGCGAACTGCTGACCACCCCCGGCGCCACCGGGCTAGTGCTCGCGAGTTCTATCGCCCGCTTGCCACAGGCAATGATCGGCATCGGCATCATCACCATGCTGGTGCAACAAACCGGGGTTTACTGGCTGGCCGGCGCCGTCGCCGGGACGTTCACCCTGGCCAATGCGCTACTCGGCCCGCACATCTCGAGACTGGTCGATCAGCGTGGCCAGAGTCGTGTGCTGCCCATCGTCACAGCATTCAGCATTGGCATGTTGCTGGCGCTGATCACCGCCGTCTACTTGCGCGCTCCAGCCGCGTTGCTGTTCGTTCTGGCTGCACTGGCGGGGACGATGCCAAGCATGCCGTCGATGATTCGCGCCCGATGGACGCAGTTGTTCCGAGGCAAGCCGCAGCTGCACACGGCGTTCTCGCTGGACACTGTCCTCACCGAAATGGCCTACATTGTCGGCCCGCCACTGGCGATCGGTTTGAGCGTGAGCTTTTTCGCCGAAGCCGGGCCGCTGGTCGCGGTCGGATTGCTGGCCGTCGGGGTGACAGCGTTTCTGCTGCAACGCCAGACTGAACCTAAAGTTGTCGTGGGCCACGCCAGCCATAGTGGCTCGACCTTGCTGATCCCCGGCGTACGCACCATTGTCCTCGCGCTGTTGGCGATGGGCGTCATTGGCGGAGCAATCGATGTCGCCGTCGTGGCGTTCGCCAATGCGCAGGGCTGGCCAGCGTCGGCGACCTTTATCCTCGCCGCCTATGCGTTCGGTTCACTGGTGGCGGGCCTGACGTTCGGCGCGATGAGGGTTTCGCTGGCGATCGAAAAACAGTTCCTGATCGGGATCCTGGTCACGGCATTCACCGGCGTGTTGCCGATTTTTGCAGCCGACGTGTATGTCCTGTCAGCGACGCTGTTCATCGCCGGCATCTCGTTTGCGCCAACGATGGTCGTGGTGATGAAGCTGGGGACGATCATCATCCCGCCATCGAGGATTACTGAAGGGCTGACGTGGATGACCACGGGTATCAGCATTGGCGTTGCGCTGGGCGGCATGCTGGCGGGGCTGGTTATCGATGCCTGGGGCGCGCGGGCCGGGTTCGGCGTGGCGATTGGCGCGGGGATCATGATGGTGGTTGTTGTGTTTGTCGGGTTGCGTACATTGGGGGCTGCTTCGGCTGTGCAGGTTGAGCCGGAATTTTCGCCCTCACCCTAGCCCTCTCCCGCAGGAGAGGGGACTGATTGGGGGATGTTCAAGAAATACACCGACTTGAACGTGATGCTTTGAATCCATAATCGGCACGATGTTTCAGGTCGATGTCCAGCGCCAGACACCTCGGTCAGCTCCCTCTACCTCTGGGAGAGGGATGGGCGGGCGGCGTTCCGATGAGGGGCGTGGAGTTCACTCAACCTTCAATCTGCCGCAACCGCTTGTAGAGAGTATTGCGGCTCACCCCAAGCCTGCGTGCCAGATGAGAAATATTCCCCCCGGAAGCCTTCAACTCACGGTTCAACGCCTCCACATCATTCAAATCAACCCCCAGCGGCACCGCGCTCTCCACCGGCTCCATCTCCAGATCAACAAAAAAATCATCCGGCAAATGCTCCAGCCTCACCGGTTGTTCCTCGGCCATGGCCAGCGCCACCTGCATCACGCTGCTGACCTGACGCAAATTCCCCGGCCACGGATGCCGTTCGAACAACTCCAGCACCTCACGACTCAACCCGGCCCATTGCGTCGGTTCACGATGCTGTTCCCACAGCCGCTTGAACAACGCCTCCTTGTCACTGCGCTCGCGCAATGGCGGCAACTCCAGCGTCAGCCCGCCAATGCGGTAATACAAATCCTCCCTGAACCGGCCCAATTGCACTTGTTCGCGTAAAGAGCGGTTAGTCGCCGAGATAATCCGCAAATCCACCGCAAACAACTCGCTGCTGCCCACTGGCTGCACGCAACGCTCCTGCAACACCCGCAACAACCGCGCCTGCGTCGGCAGTGGCATGTCGCCGATTTCATCAAGGAACAACGTGCCTTTGTCTGCCTTGCGAATCAGGCCGATGCTGCCTTTCTGGTTGGCGCCGGTGAACGCGCCTTTCTCGTAGCCGAACAGTTCCGACTCGACCAGTTCGGCGGGGATCGCCGCACAGTTGACGGCAATGAATGCCTGTTTGCTCCGCGAGCTGGCCTGATGCAGGGCTTTGACGAAGACTTCTTTGCCGACTCCGGTTTCGCCATGGATCAGTAGAGGAATGTCTTTTTCCAGCAAGCGTTCCGCCTGACGCACGGCTTTTTCCACACGACTGTCGCCGAAGTGCAGGGTGTTGAGGCTGATGGCGCCGGCTGTCTTGATCGGCGCTTCGACGCTTTTTGCTTCAGCGAAGAGGCGAGGTTGAATCGGCGCCTGTTTCGGCCGCTTCAACAAACATTGAAAACGGTTACGCCCGGAGGTCTGCAAGGCAAACGGCAGGCCGTCCGGTTGATTGATCAATTCCAGCAGCGACACCTTGAACAGGCTCTCGACGCTGACCCGCGACAGGCGCACGCCGAGCAGATTGTCCGCCCGGCGATTAGCCGATAGCACCTGACCGCTCTCATCAAAGATCAACAACCCGGCCCACTGACTGTCGAGGTTGTTCAGCCCGGTGTTGAAGGTCAGTTGAAAGTGCTGGCCATGGAACAGGTTGAGGATCAGCCGGTTTTCCACGGTCTGGCTCATCATCTTGACCATGCCCAAGGTGTGCGAGGGCGGCAGGTAGCTGTCGCTGGACACGTCGAGCACCGCGATCACCTTGCGCTCGGCGTCGAAAATCGGCGCGGCGGAACCGGTCATGAAACGGTTGGCCTTGAGAAAATGTTCGTCGTGTTCGATGTGCACGGCTTGCTCACAGGCCAGCGCCGTGCCGATCGCATTGGTGCCGCTGGTGCGTTCCACCCAGCTCGCACCGGCCTGAAACCCTCGCGCCAGATTCGGTTCGATAAAGCGTTGCGTGCCCCACGAGGTCAGCACTTGGCCCTGATTGTCCGCGAGCATGATCAAGCAGTTGGAGTTGCTGAGGATGTTTTCGTAATAGGGCAGAACTTCCTGATGCGTGGTCTGCACCAGTGAGTGATGACTGTCGAGCAGATGCGCAATGCCGGCGGCAGGCAACTGATCGAAGGCCGGCGTGCTCTGGTGATCAAGACCGAACGCGCGGCAACGTTGCCAGGAAGTCTGGACGATCGCGTCGTGGGACAGCGGCGGGGCAGGTGCGGCCATGGCAGTCAGCCTCTGATGCAGCATTCTTATTATTGTTATGCGATCCCCTCTGTAGGAGCTGCCGCAGGCTGCGATCTTGTGATCTTTTTTGTAAAAAACAGGATCAAAAGATCGCAGCCTGCGGCAGCTCCTACAGGGGGATCGGTTCGCAAAAAGCGTTCATAGAGTGTTGTTCACTATTGTTCATTGTCAATCGCCCAACTGTTCAAATGTGTTCAGCAATGAACGCCGGCTCCCCGTGCTTTCAACGATTTTCGCGACAAATCAATCACTTGCCATTTCTGGCACGAAACTCGCTCCCGTGCACAGGTCGCTTGACTCCAATAATAAAAAGGCCGAGCCATGTCACTCACCCTGGAGCACGTCAGCCGTACCGTCGAGGGCCAGACCTGGATCGACGATGCGTGCCTGAAATTCGAAGCCGGTTCCTTCAACGTTTTGCTCGGCCGTACGCTGTCCGGCAAAACCAGCCTGATGCGCTTGATGGCTGGTCTCGACAAGCCCGACAGCGGCCGCATCCTGATGAACGGCGTCGATGTCACCCAACGCCCGGTGCGTTTGCGCAACGTGTCGATGGTCTATCAGCAGTTCATCAACTACCCGACCATGACCGTGTTCGAGAACATCGCCTCGCCGCTGCGGCAGGCCGGTGTATCGAAAGAGATCATTCACAGCAAAGTGCAGGAAACCGCGCGAATGCTGCGCATCGAGAAGTTTCTGCAGCGCTATCCGCTGGAACTCTCTGGCGGCCAACAGCAGCGCACCGCCATGGCTCGCGCACTGGTCAAAGACGCCGAGTTGATCCTGTTCGACGAACCGCTGGTCAACCTCGACTACAAACTGCGCGAAGAGCTGCGCCAGGAAATGCGCGAGCTGTTCAAGGCGCGCCACACCATCGCCATTTATGCCACCACCGAACCCAACGAAGCGCTGGCTCTCGGCGGCACCACGACCATTCTTCACGAAGGCCGGGTGATCCAGAGCGGGCCGTCCACTTCGGTGTATCACCAGCCGCAAACCGTGCTCGCTGCCGAATTGTTCTCCGAACCACCGATCAACCTGATGCCCGGGCGCATCGCCGGCAACGAAGTCAGTTTCGCCAATTTCGTGCACTTCCCGTTGAATGTCGATCTGCGTCCGGTGGGTGAGGGCGAATTCCGCTTTGGCGTGCGCCCCAGCCATATCTCATTGGTGCCGAGCAACGATGACGATCTGGAATTGGCCGTCACCGTCGAAGTCGCCGAGATCAGCGGTTCGGAAACCTTCCTGCACGTGCGCAACGAGCATTTCCTGCTGGTGCTGCACCTGCCCGGCGTTCACGAATACGACGTCGATGCGCCGATCCGCATTTATATCCCGACCCACAAACTGTTCGTTTTCGATGCGCAGGGCCGTCTGGTGCAAGCACCGGGCCGGCGTGTCGCGAGGGTTGCCTGATGGCTGAAATCCGTTTGCAGCACCTCGCCCACAGCTACAGCAAAACCCCGAGTGGCGCGGAGGATTATGCGATCCGCGAGATGGATCACGTCTGGGAGCAGGGCGGTGCCTACGCCTTGCTCGGGCCGTCGGGTTGCGGCAAGTCGACTTTGCTCAACATCATTTCCGGCCTGCTCAGCCCGTCGCAGGGCCACGTGTTGTTCGACGGTAAAGCGGTTAATGACCTGACGCCGGAGAAGCGCAACATTGCCCAGGTTTTCCAGTTTCCGGTGGTCTACGACACCATGACCGTGTTCGATAACCTTGCCTTTCCCCTGCGCAATCAGGGCATGGCCGAGGCGAAAGTGCACAGCAAGGTGCAGGAGATTGCCGAAGTCCTCGACCTGCAAAACCTCCTGAGCAAAAAGGCGCGCAACCTCACCGCCGACGAAAAACAGAAAGTCTCGATGGGCCGTGGGCTGGTACGCGATGACGTCTCGGCGATCCTCTTCGACGAACCGCTGACGGTGATCGACCCGCACCTGAAGTGGAAACTGCGGCGCAAGCTCAAGCAGATCCATGAGCAGTTCAATATCACCATGGTCTACGTCACCCACGATCAACTCGAGGCTTCGACCTTCGCCGACAAGATTGCGGTGATGTACGGCGGCCAGATTGTGCAATTCGGCACACCACGGGAATTGTTCGAGCGGCCGAGCCATACCTTTGTCGGCTATTTCATCGGCAGCCCGGGGATGAACCTGATCGAGGTGCAGCCACAACCCGGCGGCGTCGGTTTCGCCTCGACGCACCTGCCGCTGTCCGACGCGATGCAGCGGCATATCGAACACGGCCAGTGGAAAAATCTCAAGGTCGGTATCCGCCCCGAATTCATTCATGTCTGGGATGAGCCGTTTGATGACGCCATGCAGGCAAAAGTCATCCACGTCGAAGACCTCGGCACCTACAAGATCATGACCCTCGACCTCGACGGCGCACCGCTGAAAGTCCGTCTGGCCGAAGACAAACCGGTGCCGCAAGGCACTGCCTACATCAGTTTTCCGGCGCAGTGGTTGATGGTTTATGCCGATGAATTTCTGCTTGAAGCCGGTGATGAGGTGCAGCCATGAACAAGGTGCAGAACAACAAGGCCTGGTGGCTGGTGTTGCCGGTGTTCCTGCTGGTGGCGTTCAGTGCGGTGATCCCGATGATGACCGTGGTCAACTATTCGGTGCAGGACATCTTCGACCAGTCCAGCCGCTACTTCGTCGGCGCTGACTGGTACAAGCAGGTGCTGCTTGATCCGCGTTTGCACGACTCGTTGCTGCGCCAGTTCATCTACTCGGCCTGCGTGTTGCTGATCGAAATTCCGCTGGGCATCGCCGTCGCGCTGACCATGCCGACCAAGGGTCGCTGGTCGTCGGTGGTGCTGATCATTCTGGCGATTCCGCTGCTGATCCCGTGGAACGTGGTCGGCACCATCTGGCAGATTTTCGGCCGCGCCGACATCGGTCTGCTCGGTTCCAGCCTCAACGCGATGGGCATCAGCTACAACTACGCAGCCCACACCATGGACGCCTGGGTGACGGTGCTGGTGATGGACGTCTGGCACTGGACTTCACTGGTGGCGTTGCTGTGTTTCTCCGGATTGCGCGCGATTCCCGACGTGTATTACCAGGCTGCGCGGATTGATCGAGCCTCGGCGTGGGCGGTGTTCCGCCATATTCAGTTGCCCAAGCTGAAAAGCGTACTGCTGATCGCGGTAATGCTGCGCTTCATGGACAGTTTCATGATCTACACCGAGCCGTTCGTGCTCACCGGCGGCGGGCCGGGCAATGCCACGACCTTCCTGAGTCAGACGTTGACGCAGATGGCCGTAGGGCAATTCGACCTCGGTCCGGCAGCGGCGTTTTCGCTGGTGTACTTCCTGATCATCCTGTTGGTGTCCTGGCTGTTCTACACCGCCATGACGCACTCCGACGCCAACCGCTGAGGCCCGGCCATGAGCAAAAGAAAGCTTATTCCGTTGCTGGTGTACATCCTGTTTCTGCTGGTGCCGATCTACTGGCTGCTGAACATGTCGTTCAAGAGCAACACCGAAATCCTCGGCGGGTTGACCCTGTTTCCGCAGGATTTCACCTGGCACAACTACAAGGTGATCTTCACTGACCCGAGTTGGTACAACGGTTATCTCAACTCGTTGTATTACGTCAGCCTCAACACGGTGATCTCGCTGAGCGTGGCGTTGCCGGCGGCGTATGCGTTTTCGCGCTATCGTTTTCTCGGCGACAAGCATTTGTTCTTCTGGCTGCTGACCAACCGCATGGCGCCACCGGCGGTGTTTTTGCTGCCGTTCTTTCAGTTGTATTCGTCGATCGGTTTGTTCGACACGCACATCGCCGTGGCGTTGGCGCATTGCCTTTTCAACGTGCCATTGGCGGTGTGGATTCTCGAAGGTTTCATGTCCGGTGTGCCCAAGGAAATCGACGAAACCGCGTACATCGACGGCTACAGTTTCCCCAAGTTCTTCGTGAAGATTTTCATCCCGCTGATCGGTTCCGGTATCGGTGTGACGGCGTTTTTCTGCTTCATGTTTTCCTGGGTCGAACTGCTGCTCGCGCGCACGTTGACCTCGGTAAATGCCAAACCGATCGCAGCGGTGATGACCCGCACGGTGTCGGCCTCGGGTATCGACTGGGGCGTGCTGGCAGCCGCGGGGGTGTTGACCATTCTGCCGGGCATGCTGGTGATCTGGTTTGTTCGCAACCACGTGGCCAAGGGCTTTGCCCTCGGTCGGGTCTGAGGAGCTGATGATGGAATGGATGAGCTGGACCACCCCGACAGCGGGGTTCTTCATCGCCATTGGTCTGCTGCTGGTGGGCATGACCACGTGGGAATTGCGCTCGCCGAGCATCCTGCGGCGAGGTTTTCTGCCGATTGCCACCACCCGTGGCGATCGCTTGTTTATCGGTCTTCTCGGCAGCGCCTACCTGCATTTGCTGGTCATCGGCGCCACCGACTGGAGCATCTGGGTGGCGTCCGCGTTGTCCCTGGTGTGGCTGTTGGCTGTGATGCGTTGGGGCTAGTCGAGTCATTCGGCAACCGTGCTCCGAAATCCTAAACAGGAGGTCTCTATGTTCGACAAAAACAATAAGCTGCGACATAGCATTTCATTGGCAGCCATGCTGGCACTCAGCGGTTTGAGCGCAGTCGCTTGGGCTGATGCCTACGAAGACGCGGCGAAAAAATGGATCGGCAGTGAATTCAAACCGTCGACCCTGACGGCCGATCAGCAACTCGAAGAATTGAAGTGGTTCATCAAGGCTGCCGAGCCGTTTCGCGGCATGGAAATCAAGGTCGTTTCCGAGACCCTGACCACCCACGAATACGAGTCGAAAGTGCTCGCCAAGGCCTTCACCGAAATCACCGGGATCAAGCTCACCCACGACCTGCTGCAAGAAGGCGACGTGGTCGAGAAAATGCAGACGGTGATGCAGTCCGACAAGAATATCTATGACGGCTGGGTCAACGACTCGGACCTGATCGGTACGCACTTTCGCTACGGTAAAACCGAATCGATCACCGACCTGATGGCCAACGAAGGCAAGAACTTCACCTCGCCGACGCTCGACATCAAGGACTTCATCGGCATTTCGTTCACCACCGCGCCGGACGGCAAGATCTATCAACTGCCCGACCAGCAATTCGCCAACCTGTATTGGTTCCGTGCTGACTGGTTTGAACGCGCCGATCTGAAAGCCAAGTTCAAGGAAAAGTACGGCTACGAATTGGGCGTGCCGGTGAACTGGTCGGCCTATGAAGACATCGCCAAATTCTTCAGCGAAGACGTCAAGGAAATCGACGGCAAACGCGTTTACGGCCACATGGACTACGGCAAGAAAGACCCGTCGCTGGGCTGGCGTTTCACCGATGCCTGGTTCTCCATGGCCGGTGGCGGCGACAAAGGCTTGCCGAACGGTTTGCCGGTGGACGAGTGGGGGATTCGCGTCGAGGATTGCCACCCGGTCGGCTCCAGCGTGACCCGTGGCGGCGACACCAACGGCCCGGCCGCAGTGTTCGCCACGCAAAAATACGTCGACTGGCTGAAGGCCTACGCGCCACCGGAAGCGGCGGGCATGACCTTCTCCGAGTCGGGCCCGGTGCCGTCGCAAGGCAATATCGCCCAGCAGATCTTCTGGTACACCGCGTTCACCGCCGACATGACCAAACCGGGCCTGCCGGTGGTCAACGCCGACGGCACGCCGAAATGGCGGATGGCGCCATCGCCGCGCGGGCCGTATTGGGAAGAGGGCATGAAGCTTGGGTATCAGGACGTGGGTTCGTGGACGTTCATGAAATCCACGCCTGAGAAACAGAAACTCGCGGCGTGGTTGTATGCGCAGTTCGTGACCTCGAAAACTGTCTCGTTGAAGAAGACCATCGTCGGCCTGACGCCGATTCGCGAGTCGGACATCAACTCGCAAGCGATGACCGATCTGGCGCCGAAACTCGGCGGTCTGGTCGAGTTCTACCGCAGCCCGGCCCGCGTGCAATGGACCCCGACCGGGACCAACGTGCCGGACTATCCGCGTCTGGCGCAACTGTGGTGGAGCCACATCGCCGAAGCGGCCAGCGGCGAGAAAACCCCGCAACAGGCGCTGGATGGCTTGGCCAAGGATCAGGACGCAATCATGACGCGCCTCGAACGCTCCAAAGCCCAAGCGGTGTGCGCACCGAAAATGAACCCGGAGCGCGATGCGCAATACTGGTTTGATCAGCCAGGTGCACCGAAACCGAAACTGGCCAACGAGAAGCCGAAGGGCGAGACCGTGAGCTACAACGAACTGCTGAAATCGTGGGCGGATGCGCGCAAGTGATAGCTGAAAGGTGAAAGGCGAACGGCACCGCAAGGTGCCGTTTTTGTTGGTGCCCGACCTACCGCAATCGCCAGCAGGCTAGCTCCCACAGGCTTTTGCGGTGCCGACACATTCAATGTAGGAGCTGCCGCAGGCTGCGATCTTTTGCTCTTGTTTTTAGATCAAGATCAACAGATCGCAGCCTGCGGCAGCTCCTACAGAGGTGATTCGGTGGTGGGGAAGCCCAGGCGGAACACGGTCATCGCGCCCGGCAGGCTCTTAACCTCGGCCACGCCCTGATGCAGGCTCATGATCGAGCGCACGATCGCCAGCCCTAATCCGGTGCTGCCCTGCGATCTGGAGCGGCTGCTGTCGACACGGTAGAAGCGGTCGAACAGATACGGCAGATGTTGCGCTTCAATCCCGGCGCCAGGGTTGCTGACCAGTAGCGAGGATTGCTTTGCGCCTTGCTCGATCAGCAACGTCACGGTTTTTCCGGCGGGACAATGGCGCAACGCATTCGACAGCAGATTCGAAATCGCCCGCTGAATCATCAACCGATCGCCCAACACCGAAGCGCTGCCAATAACGTTCAAGTGAATGCGCTTGTCCTGCGCCGACAACGAAAACATCTCCGCCACTTTCGCCGCCTCAACCTCCAGCGCCACCGCTTCAAACGGTGCCAGCGCCGACGGATGACTGACCTGCGCCAGAAACAGCATGTCCGAGACAATCCGCGCCACCCGCTCCAGCTCTTCGGTGCACGACACCAGCACATCCTTGTACTCGTCCACCGAGCGCTCGCGTGAGAGCGTCACTTGCGCCTTGCCCATCAGGTTATTGATCGGCGTGCGCAGCTCATGCGCCAGATCATCGGAAAACTGTGACAACTGCTGCACCCCGGCATCCAGCCGATGCAGCATGAAGTTGATGCCCTGCGCCAGTTCGCTCAACTCCTGCGGCATGTTCACCACCGACAGGCGATGATCGAGATCCTGGGTCGAGACCATCGCTGCGACTTTGCGAAACTCGCGCATCGGTGCCAATCCGCGCTGCACCGCGCCCCACGCCGTGAGGCCGATGAACACCAGCAGCAACGGCAAGGCAATCAGCGTCGAGCGCAGATAGGCGCTGAGCAAGGCCTCATCGTGGGCATTATCAACCGACAGTAGCACTGGCACGCTGCTGCCGTCCTTGAGGCGAATCAGTTGGGAGGCGGTAAGGAATTGCTTGCCTTCAGTGTCAGTGCTGTCGCTGTAGGCCAGTTGATCGGTGGTCGCGCGCACGGCTTTTAATTCGACCCGTGGATCGGCCAGGCCCGAGCCGGATTTGAGCAGCGGCGAGCGCTGATTGAGGCGGTCATAAATCGTCAGCGTGAGGTTGTCATGGCCCATTACCTGATCGAGCAGAATGTGCGGCTTACCGCTGATTTCATTGGCGTCGACGTACAGCGACAGGCTGTGTTCAACCTGTTGCATCTTCTTTTCCAGGCTGTCTCGGGACAGCGCATTCAGCTCGTGGGTCAGGGCGAAGTACGCCAGAATCGCCAGAAACACCACCAGCAGCGCACCGAGAATGCTCACCGTCAAACCGAGGCGCATCGACAGACTGGCCGGCTTCATTCGCGCGACTCCAGGACATAGCCGACACCGCGCAGGGTGTGGATCAACTTGCTCTCGAACGGGTCGTCGATTTTCGCCCGCAAGCGGCGGATCGAGACTTCGACGACATTGGTGTCGCAATCGAAATTCATGTCCCACACCAGCGAGATGATTTGCGTGCGCGTCAGCACTTCGCCGGACTGGCGCATCAGCAGGTGCAGCAGGGCGAATTCCTTGGTGGTCAGGTCGATACGCTGCTCGCCACGGAACGCGCGGTGCCTGCCCGGATCGAGTTCCAGATCCGCGACTTTCAACACCTGCGGCAGCGGAATGTGTTCACTGCGGCGCATCAACGTGCGCACCCGCGCGAGCAATTCGGGGAACTCGAACGGCTTGACCAGATAGTCGTCGGCGCCCAGGTCGAGGCCGCGAATCTTGTCGGCCAGACGCCCGCGCGCGGTGAGCATCATCACTCGCGTGGAGTGCGTGCGGCGCAGTTGTTCCAGTACACCCCAGCCATCCAGTTCGGGCAGATTCACATCGAGAATCACCAGGTCGTAGGCTTGCTGTTGTGCCAGGTGCAAACCGTCGGCACCGGTGGCTGCGTGGTCAACGATATAACCACTTTCGGTCAAACCCTGATGCAAGTATTCGGCAGCTTTAAGCTCGTCCTCGATGACAAGGATTCGCATGATCTTTCACCACTTTTATTTAATGGGTATTTAATTTAGGCGACTGGGAAATTTATTGTTTTTGTGAGGTGTTCCGGACGTTGTTCAATAACGATAAGAAGCCCCTCACCCTCTCCCAGAGGGAGAGGGGACTAAACGTGGGATGCTTCAGAACTGCACCGACGTGGAACATCTTTACGGAATCCATAATCGACTAGATGTAACAGGTCGATATATAACGCCAGACATCTCGGTCGGCTCCCTCTCCCCCCGGGAGAGGGCTGGGGTGAGGGGAAGTCCGAACGATAAAGGTTGTAGTGGCTACAGGGTCAACCGCCAAGCGCTTTAAAACGGCGCTCTGCGACAGCCTGTCGCAGCAAAAACTACAAAATCCCCATGACATTGATTTTCACAAGTGCTGTTCAGCAGATCTCTAACCCGCATTTGTTTCGATGTATTACGACAACAGCGTTTGCACTTCGCATCCTAGAACAAAACAACTTCGGCAAACCGTGGATAACAGATTTGTAATGTTCCAGTCACCTTGTCGATAAGTTCAAAACCCTACCGTGGCGGCATTGAAAATCCTGAATCAAAGGAAGTCTGCCATTGCCCGGTTTATTACAACTGACGGCGCGATCACGCCTGAAAAAAACAGTCAGCGGCATGCTGCTGATCGCCAGTGCAAGCCTCGCGAATGCTGCGACCCTGACGCTTGATCAGGCCCTGCAAAACGCCTTTGCCGGCAACCCGGAGCTGGCCGCTGCGCAGTGGGAAATCGGCATTGCCGAAGGCGATCGCCAGCAGGCCGGGCTGATGCCCAATCCCGAAGTGTCTTGGGAAGCCGAAGACACCCGTCGCGACTCACGCACCACGACGATCATGCTCAGCCAGCCGATCGAACTGGGCGGTAAACGCGGCGCCCGTATCGATGTTGCCAGCCGTGCGCAGGATGCCGCCGCAATTGAACTGGAGCGCAAGCGCAATGCCTTGCGTGCCGATGTGATTCAGGCGTTCAACAGTGCGCAAACCGCGCAGCAACGCTTGCTGCTGTCCCGTCAGTCACTGCAACTCGCTGAGCACGGTTTACGTGTCGCCCAAGGGCGGATCGAGGCGGGCAAATCGTCGCCCGTCGAAGGCACTCGAGCGCAAGTGCAGCTCTCGGAGGTGCGCCTGGAACTGCGCCGCGCCGAACGCGATCAAGCCACGGCTTACCAACAATTGGCGCAGGTCATGGGCGCGCCGTTGCCGACGTCGACCAGGGTGCAGGCGCCCGCGCAAAGCATGCCGGCCGTTCCGCCACCGACAAGATTGCTCGAGCGTCTGAACGAAACCGCCGAGTTGCGTCTGGCGAAGTTGCAGATCGATCAGCGTGAAGCGTCGCTGGGACTGGAAAAATCCCAGCGCATTCCCGACCTCACCGTGAGCGTCGGCAGCCAGTACAGCGAGACCGAGCGCGAGCGGGTCAACGTGGTCGGCCTGTCGATGCCGATCCCGCTGTTCAATCGCAACCAGGGCAACGTCCTCGCGGCGGCACGCCGTACCGATCAGGCGCGGGATCTGCGCAACGCCACCGAACTGCGTTTGCGCACGGAAATCCAGACCAGCCTGGAGCAATGGCAGACCGCCAACGGCGAAGTCAGCGCGTTCAACCAGACCATCCTGCCCGCCGCGCAAAGTGCGGTCGACAGCGCCACTCGCGGGTTCGAAATGGGCAAGTTCGGCTTTCTCGATGTACTCGACGCGCAACGCACATTGATCGCAGCGCGCAGCCAATACATCCAGGCCGTCAGCGAAGCGACCGACGCCCGCGTACGCATCGAACGAATCTTCGGCGAGCTCAGCGTCAGCCCTTGAATTTCACTTTTCAGATCACTGCGCGCAGGCACGGCGCAGAGGAGTTTCCATGGATAAAAAACTGATGATTGTCGCGGTGGCGACGTTGGCGCTGGGCATTGGCATCGGCTCGCAGTGGTCAAGTAACGCGAGTATCGACGCCCACGCCGACGAGGCGTCCGAACACGCCGATCACGCCGAGGAGGGCGCCGCTGCAGAGGGCGAACATGGCGAGGAGGGCCACATCGAATTGAGCATCGAACAGATTAGCGCAGCCGGTATTCAACTGGCCGAGGCAAAGCCGCAAAGCATCGACCTCGGCCTGCCGTTCCCCGGCGAAGTGCGTTTCGACGAAGACCGCACCGCCCATGTCGTGCCGCGTGTACCGGGCGTGGTCGAGACGGTCTCGGTCAACCTCGGGCAAACGGTGAAGAAGGGGCAGTTGCTGGCGGTGATCGCCAGTCAGCAGATCTCCGATCAGCGCAGCGAACAGGCTGCTGCGCAACGTCGCCTGACGTTGGCGCGCACCACCTATGAGCGCGAGAAAAAGTTGTGGCAGGACAAGATCTCTGCCGAACAGGATTTCCTTCAGGCGCGCCAGGCATTGCAAGAAGCTGAAATTGCCGTGAGCAACGCCAGGCAAAAAATCAGCGTACTCAGCGGCAGCGTCGTCGCCACCGGCGGCAATCGCTATGAGTTGCGCGCACCGTTCGACGGCGTGGTGGTGGAAAAACACCTGACGCCGGGCGAGGTGGTCGATGAAACCACGCCAGCGTTCACGCTCTCGGATTTGTCGCGGGTGTGGGTCACGTTCGGTGTTTCACCGAAGGATCTGAACAAGGTGCAAGTGGGCAAAGCGGTCACCGTCAGCGCCGCGGAATTGAACGCGGAAGTCGTCGGCAGCGTGGCTTATGTCGGCAGTTTGCTTGGTGAGCAAACCCGCACCGCGACCGTGCGCGTCACGCTGGAAAATCCGCAGGGTTCATGGCGTCCCGGCCTGTTCGTCACGGCGCTGGTCGCCACTGAAAGTCGCCAGGCAAAAGTCGCCGTGCCTGAAGCCGCGATCCAGACCGTCGAGGACAAACCCACGGTATTCGTGCGTACCGATAACGGCTTCGCAGCGCGGGCCGTCGAGCTGGGCAGTCGCGCCGCGGGCCACGTCGAAGTCACTCAGGGGCTGGAACCGGGCGTGCAAGTCGCCAGCGTCGGCAGCTTCGTCCTCAAATCGGAACTGGGCAAAGCCTCGGCCGAGCACTCGCACTGATCCGCTACTTTCGACCGGAAGATCCTCATGTTCGAACGCCTGATCCAGTTTGCCATCGAGCAGCGCATCATCGTCCTGCTCGCCGTTCTGCTCATGGCCGGCCTCGGCATCGCCAGTTATCAAAAACTGCCGATCGACGCCGTCCCCGACATCACCAACGTCCAGGTGCAAATCAACACCGGCGCCGCCGGGTTCTCGCCACTGGAAACCGAGCAACGCATTACCTTTCCGATCGAGACCGCGATGGCCGGCCTGCCAGCGCTGGAGCAGACTCGTTCGCTGTCGCGTTCGGGGCTGTCGCAGGTCACGGTGATCTTCAAGGACGGTACCGATCTGTTCTTCGCCCGCCAATTGGTCAACGAACGTCTGCAGATCGCCAAGGAGCAATTGCCCGAAGGCGCGGAAGCGATGATGGGGCCGATTTCCACCGGCCTCGGCGAGATCTTCTTGTGGACGGTCGAGGCTCAGGAGGGCGCGCTCAAGGACGACGGCACAACCTACACGCCGACCGATCTGCGGGTGATTCAGGACTGGATCATCAAACCGCAATTGCGCAACGTACCGGGTGTGGCCGAGATCAACACCATCGGCGGTTTTGCCAAGGAATACCAGATCGCGCCGGATCCGAAACGGCTGGCAGCGTACAAGCTGACACTGACCGATCTGGTCACCGCGCTGGAACGCAACAACGCCAACGTCGGCGCCGGTTACATCGAGCGCAGCGGCGAGCAATTACTGATTCGCGCACCAGGGCAAGTGGCGAGCACCGAGGACATCGCCAACATCGTCATGGCCAACGTCGACGGCACACCGATCCGCGTGAAGAACGTCGCTACCGTCGAAATCGGCCGCGAGTTGCGCAGCGGTGCCGCCACGGAAAATGGTCGAGAGGTGGTGCTCGGCACGGTGTTCATGCTGATCGGCGAGAACAGCCGTACGGTCTCGCAAGCGGTGGCGGCCAAGCTTGAACAGATCAACAAATCCTTGCCCGCCGGCGTGATCGCCGTGCCGGTGTACGACCGCACGCACCTGGTCGATAAAGCCATCGCCACGGTGAAAAAGAACCTCATCGAAGGCGCGATTCTGGTGATCGCGATTCTGTTTTTATTCCTCGGCAACATCCGCGCGGCGTTGATTACCGCGATGGTGATTCCGCTGTCGATGCTGTTCACCTTCACCGGCATGTTCAGCAACAAGGTCAGCGCCAACCTGATGAGCTTGGGTGCGCTGGACTTCGGCATCATCGTCGACGGCGCGGTGGTGATCGTCGAAAACACCCTGCGCCGCTTGGCCCATGCGCAGCAGCATCACGGACGGTTGTTGACCCGCGCCGAGCGTTTCAAGGAAGTCTTCGCGGCGGCGAAAGAGGCGCGGCGTCCGCTGATTTTCGGCCAGTTGATCATCATGGTCGTGTACCTGCCGATCTTCGCCCTGAGCGGCGTCGAAGGAAAAATGTTCCACCCGATGGCGTTCACCGTGGTCATCGCTTTGCTTGGCGCGATGCTGTTGTCGGTGACCTTTGTACCGGCGGCGATTGCGCTGTTCGTCACCGGCAAGGTCAAGGAAGAAGAGGGCGCAGTGATGCGCGGCGCACGTCGCATTTATGCACCGGCGCTGGCCTGGGTGATGGGTCATCGCACGGTGGCCGTGGGCGCGGCGCTGGGTGTGATCGTGCTCAGCGGCGTACTTACCAGCCGCATGGGCAGCGAGTTTGTGCCGAGCCTCAGTGAAGGCGATTTCGCCTTGCAAGCCCTGCGCGTGCCGGGCACCAGCCTGACGCAATCGGTGGACATGCAGCAGCGTCTGGAGACATTGATTCTGGCGAAAGTGCCGGAGGTCGAGCGCGTCTTCGCCCGCACCGGCACCGCCGAAATCGCTTCCGATCCGATGCCGCCGAACATCTCCGACAGCTACGTGATGCTCAAGCCCAAGGAGCAGTGGCCAGATCCAGGCAAATCGCGTGAAACCCTGATGGATGAACTGCAAAAGGCTGCCGCGACCTTGCCGGGCAGCAACTATGAACTGTCGCAGCCGATCCAGTTGCGCTTCAACGAACTGATCTCCGGTGTGCGCAGCGATGTTGCGGTGAAGGTGTTTGGCGATGACATGGACGTGCTCAATGCCACGGCGGCGAAAATTGCCGCAGCGATGCAGAAGGTCAAGGGCGCCTCTGAAGTGAAGGTCGAGCAAACCACTGGGTTGCCGGTGCTGACCATCAACATCGACCGCGATAAAGCCGCGCGTTACGGGCTGAATGTCGGCGACGTGCAGGACACCATTGCCGTCGCGGTGGGTGGGCGGCAGGCCGGGACGTTGTACGAGGGCGATCGCCGCTTTGACATGGTCGTGCGTTTGTCCGATGCCATGCGCAAGGACATCGACGGCTTGGCGGCGCTGTTGATCCCGGTGCCGGCGGTGAATGGCTCGGCGAATCAGATCGGCTTTATCGCCCTGAAAGACGTCGCCAGCCTCGACCTGGTGCTCGGACCGAATCAGGTCAGTCGCGAGAACGGCAAGCGTCTGGTGATCGTCAGCGCCAACGTGCGCGGGCGTGATATCGGCTCGTTCGTCAGCGAGGCTGGTCAAGTTATTGAACGTGACGTGCAAGTGCCGGCCGGTTATTGGACCAGTTGGGGCGGGCAGTTCGAGCAACTGCAATCAGCGGCCAAGCGTTTGCAGATTGTGGTGCCAGTGGCGTTGCTGTTGGTGTTTGGTTTGTTGTTCATGATGTTCAACAATCTCAAGGACGGCTTGCTGGTGTTTACCGGGATTCCGTTTGCTCTGACGGGCGGGGTCATGGCGTTGTGGTTGCGCGATATTCCGTTGTCGATTTCGGCGGGCGTGGGGTTTATTGCGTTGTCGGGTGTGGCGGTGCTCAACGGACTGGTGATGATTGCGTTCATTCGCAATTTGCGCGAAGAGGGACGTTCACTGTCCGATGCCATTCACGAAGGCGCGCTGACTCGCTTGCGGCCAGTGCTGATGACGGCGCTGGTGGCGTCGCTGGGGTTTATCCCGATGGCGCTGGCCACCGGCACCGGCGCCGAAGTGCAGCGGCCACTGGCAACCGTCGTCATCGGCGGAATCCTGTCCTCGACGATCCTCACGTTGCTGATATTGCCTGCGCTCTATCAACTCGCGCATCGCCGCGATGAGGACACCGTTCCAATTCAATAGTTAATCTCCCTGTGGGAGCGAGCCTGCTCGCGAAGGCGATCTGTCAGTCAACCACGATGTGACGGAACCACCGCTTTCGCGAGCAGGCTCGCTCCTACAGGTTTTGCGCCCACATAACGGATATGTAATTTCCACGCCACCGTCACGCAAGGTTCGGCTTGTTACCTTGATTCCGTCAGCTACTTAAACGAGGAATCAAAGATGAAACTTGCCCAAATCAGTGCCTTCGCAGCCGCTCTGGCGATCTCTTCCCTGGCTTTGGCCGAAGGCGGCGGCGACCGCACTTTCGAGCGGATGATGACCAGCAACGACCGCTCCATGGAGCTGTTCGTCGCCAAGGAAAAAGCCGCCGCCAACCCGGTGGTCATCAATGAAAAGAAAGGCGACAAAACCCAAGACCTGTAAGCCGGTAGGACCCGCACAAGCCCGTCATCGCGCATCGATGCCGGGCTTTTTTCAAGTCTGGATGGAGAGGAAATACACATGAAAATGCTCAAGTTGCTCGCGTTCACCGGTGCTCTGGCGATGTCGCTGAATGTTCTGGCCGAAGGCGGTGGTGACCGTACTTTCGAACGTGCCTTCAGCGCCAACGCCAAAGCCATGGAGCAATACGCCGCCAAGCAGGGCAAAGCGCCGCCGGTGGTGACGGAGTACGCGTACGGGATGAAGCTCGACGTGGCCAAAGTGGTGAGTGTCGTGAAGCCGCAGCCAGCCTGCAATGTGGTGCCCACCGCCATGACCTACGAGGACTCCCAGGGTCAGCTCAACACCCTCAGATACAACGTGATGGGCGTATGCCGCAACAACGGCGGCTGAATCAACCACCGAACGCGGTCCGTGCAGGAGCTGCCGCAGGCTGCGATCTTTTGACTGTGATTTTAAAAGATCCAGATCAAAAGATCGCAGCCTGCGGCAGCTCCTACAGGGGGTTTCGTGGGCGTAAAAAAGGCGTCCCGAAGGACGCCAAAGGATTCACCTCTACCAAAGGAGCAAGGAGCTTCTAAAGGTGAATTTTCATGAACCGAACAGTCACAGAATCGCCAGCGGATATTCGATAATCACCCGCACTTCATCCAGGTCCGACTCAAACGCCGTGGCGCGGGTCGTGGCCTGACGCAGGCGCAGCGAGAGGTCTTTCATCGAGCCGCTCTGCACCACGTATTTGACTTCGATGTCACGCTCCCAGCGCTTCTGGTCGGTCAGTGGATTGCCCTCGGCATCGCGGCGCATGTAGACGGCGTTGGCGTTGGAATAGTCGGCGTCCGAACCACGTGCGTAACGGGTCATGAACGACAAACCGGGTACGCCGTAAGTGCTCATGTCGAGGTCGTAGCGGACCATCCACGAGCGCTCGTTCGGTGAGTTGAAGTCGCTGTACTGGATGGAGTTGTCGAGGAAGATCGAGTCGGACTGGCGCAGGTAGTCGAAGTCGTCATTGCCGTTGTTGCGCTGGTGGGAGAGGGCGACCGAGTGGGCGCCGAGCTTGACGCCGACGCGGCCGCTCCAGATGTTGTTGTCGAACTCGCCGAGCAGTTGTTTGCCCTCGTCGACTGCCTTGTAATAATTCAGGCCGGCGAACAGCGACAGCTCGTCGGACAGCGAATAAGTCCACGCGGAGCCAGCGTAATACTGATTCCACGCATCTTTCAGGCGACTGGAATACAGGCTGAAACTGAGGTTCTTGTTCAGCGCATAATCACCGCCGCCATAAGCGATCCACGGCGAATTGACCGGCCCGGCGTAGAACGTCGCGAAGTTCTCGCGCATGTCGCTGGACACCGGTTGGCTCATCGCATGCAGTCGCCCGCCCTGTACCGACAGACCCTCGATGCTGGTGTTGGTCGCCGTCACGCCACGAAAACTTTCCGGCAACAATCGCGAGTCACCCGCCGCGACCACCGGGTTCGCGGGGAAGACATCGCCGACCCTGAGCACCGTATCAAACGCGCGCACTTTCGCCGCGCCACCGACCTTGGTGTACTCGTCCCGCGCCTCGCCGTCGCTGTTGACCGGCAACACGTCAAACGAGCTGCGGCCACCGTTGCGCCCATCGCCGGTGTCGAGTTTCAGACCGATCATCGCGAAAGCATCAACACCCACTCCGACGGTGCCTTGGGTGAAGCCGGATTCGAACTTGCCGATCAGCGCTTGCGCCCAGGCTTCGGAGTAGCCATTGCCGGTCGGGCTGGATTGGCCGTTGCGATGATCCCGGTTGAAGTACAAGTTGCGGTTGAGCAGCGTCAGGCTGCTGCCTTCGATAAAGCCTTGCGGCTTGTCCTCCGCCATCACCACGGACGGCCCGGAGCCAACCACCACCGCTAACGCGGCTATCGATATTTTTGAATTGTTAACCATCAATCACTCCTGAGGTTCGGCAGAACGCGAACGGGCTTCGGCGTGGTTTTTATTGTTCGGCGCAAAAGGCGCGCCGGCAGGGTCGCCGGGTGACATCGTTGCAAGCTGCGGATAACGCCAAGGTGATGGGGGAATTACAATTTCGTCATGTGCAGGTGGGTGGATTTCGATTCGTCAGCCAGCAAATCTGGCGAACGAGCAGGGCGACAAACGGTCGATAGTGGCCACGGAATCAACACGCTTTTACCCGGTCGTATGGGCGGCTGCGCGCACCGCGTCGCGAAAGCGAGGACGAGGGCAGCGTGGCCGATTTCGTCGTCAAGACCTTGGTTTTAGGGATGTGTTGAATGAAGCGCGCAACAACGATGCTGCTGACTGTGACCGCCGCCGTATTGCTCGGTGGCTGTGTCGCGGATTTTGATGATGACCACCGCCATGGCCGGCATTACGACCGCGATCACGGGCGCAATTACGATCACGACCGTCGTTGGGATGACCGCGATGACGACCGCCGCGATGGCCGACGTTACTATCGCGATCGCGACGATGACTGATTAAGCAGAAAGAGGGCGTTCCTGCTTAGGAACGCCCTCTGTCATTGCCTCTCGATTAAAAATGAGCGCCCGCCTGGACGCTGGATCGCGCAGGCACTGAGGCCTCGATGTCCAGCAAATGGGTGGCGAGAATGTCGCTCAGAAAGCGGAACTGATCGTTGATGCCGACCACTTCATTGCTGAAATGGTTGCTCGCCGCGGGCATCAGCAGATCTTCGAAATTTTCGTTGAACACCAGCGCCTGAGCCTTGTGCGACACGGCGTGCTGATCGTAGTAGTTGCTGCCGAACACCGGGAAACTCACGGAGAGTGTGACGTGGGTGTGAATCATGCTGTGAACTCCTCGTTGTGTCTCGGATGGGGCAATCGTGCCTTTGGTTGGCGGCAGGCGGAAGGCAATCGTGGCAATGGTGAATATCGACGGCAATGATGGTTGGGGTTTTCGGGTGTTGCTGATGGCGCCATCGCGAGCAGGCTCACTCCTACATTTGAAATGCATTCTTCTGTAGGAGTGAGCCTGCTCGCGATGGCGCCAGACCAGGCAAAACCGGACAAACGGCCTTAAACCCACACCTATACTCAAATCTGTCTCCCCGGATCTTCAAGGACGCCCTCACCGTGAACCCGCGTGCGCTGCTCGTCGCCGCCCTGTTCCTGCTGGCCGGCTGCGCCACCTCGACCCGGGCGCCGGTGGCGGCGCCGCAAGCCGTGTTCGTCTCGCCGCAGACCTGGCAGCAGATCGACCGGGAAATCGTCAGCGCCTCGCAACAGGCCACCGAGCAGGTCAAGCTGTTCGCCCGTGGCTCGATGGAACATTGGCGCACTCGCGTCTATCAGCAAACTGAAGAAAATTTCATCCCGTGGTTCAGCAGCTACTGGACGCAGGAATGGCTGTCGATGAAGGTCAGTTGGTACACCGTCAATGCCGGTGGCGAACAGGATGCTTCAGCCAAGCGCCTGGCGGCGTATCTGCTTGAGCAATATCAGAAAAGAGTACTGGCGCCGGTGGCGGTGGAGATCGATCCGGACGCGATCCTCGGGCAGGCCACCGAGTTTTATACGCAGCTGATGGCCAAACAGATGCCGCTCATCGCCCAGCGTCACCGCGTACCGCTTGCGCAGCTTAACGGGCATTTGCAGAAGATCCCGGCCATCGCCCTCGGCCCGCCGCCGGCGCGGGACGCGTCGCTGTTGCAAGTCATCAGCACCGCGCCGCTGAACACCTTGCCGGCGTATGCCGCGCTGATCGACAAGATCCACACCGACGGCGGCGCCAAGGGTATCGCCTCGACCGACGCCGGCATGGCGCCGGTGGCCAAACGTGCCAGCCAGCGGATGGAGGCCGAAATGGCCCCGCGCGGGGCTGCCAGTGCCGTTGCGGCGGCAGCCGGCAAACTGGCGGGTGGGCTGATTTCGGTGGGGGTGGCGGGCATCCGCGCGATCATCCAGGCCAATGACCGTCCCGACAGCGAAGCGCTGATCCGCAGCAGCCTCGGCGGCACTTTCGACAAGGCCTGGCTAAAACTGGTGCAGAACCCGACCACCGGGGTCATGGCCGGCGCGCTGCACATGGCCGGGCAGGTCGAGCGCAATCTGGCCGGCAGCGAAGCACCGTCGGTCGGCTTGGGTGTGGAGGGTGTCGAATGGCGTCCGCCGCAATCGACTACTCAGCAGATCGAACCCAAACTACAAGGAGAATGATCATGGCTTACATCGATATTTTTGTGGCGCCGGTGCCGACTGCCAATCGTGAACAGTACAAACAACACTGCGTCATCGCGGCGAAACTGTTCAAGGAGTACGGCGCTCTGAGCGTCGCCGAATGCTGGGGCGATGACGTGCCTGACGGCAAGCTCACGTCGTTTCCAATGGCGGTGAAACTCAAGGACGGCGAAACCGTGGTCTCGGGCTGGCTGATCTGGCCCGACAAAGCCACCCGCGATGCCGGCATGGCAAAAATGATGGAAGACCCACGGATGAAACCGGACGTCAACCCGATGCCGTTCGACGGCCAGCGGATGATCTACGGCGGCTTTCAATACCTCTTGGAACCCTGAACCACGCACACCTCCCTGTAGGAGCTGCCGAAGGCTGCGATCTTTTGATCTTGTTTTTTCAATCAACCTCAAAAGACCGCAGCCTTCGGCAGCTCCTACAGAGGCGTCATTCGGAGGAGGGGGTGATTCGGCAGCCTTTGCGGTTGCGGATCTGTTCGTCTGTCGGCCGTTCGCGGACGAATTCGAAGCGTGGCTCGCCCTCGCTGTAATGCACCAGCCAGCCCCATTCCAGCTCATGTTCGTCCTGCCCGGGATGCGGCGGTCGTGCCCACCACGGCTCTTTGCTGAGGATCTCGCGCATGGCGGCCTCCGATTGATGGCAATCCTTGAACTATAGCTTCCTGACACGAGTCGTCTGATCAGGCTGTGTAGAATCCGCCCGATTACGATAAACAGGGGGCAGGGCCATGACCGATGAAGCGAAACGACTGTTTTTCGCCCTCGATTGCCCGACGGTGCAGCGCAAGGCAATCGCCCAGTGGCGCGGGGAGTTGGGTTTGCGCACCGGAAAGCCGGTGCCGGCTGACAATTTTCATCTGACGTTGCTGTTCCTCGGTGCTGTGCCGTTGGCGCAGATCAATGAGGTTTGCGAGGCTGCTGGAAAAGTGCGCAAACCGGGGGAGCCGCTGAAAATTCTGCTGGATCGCTTGCAGGTCTGGCATCGTGCCGGGGTCTTGTCGTTGGCGCCTGAACAGGCGCCGCAGGCGTTGTTGCGCTTGGTCTACGCGCTGGAACAGGCGATGTTGCCGTTCGGTTTCGAGGAGACCTCCCACGAGTTTCGCCCGCACCTGACCTTGGCCCGGGACTACCGCGCGCCGGAGCCGGAATCCGCGACGCTGCCCGAGTTTTTCCTGCGCGCCGAACGCTTTGCCCTGTTCGAATCGCACAAGGGCCGCTACCGGGTTCTGCAGGATTGGCCGCTGATTTGAAGCGACAAAAAAAGGCGCCCGAGGGCGCCTGAGAATTCACCCGAGCCGAGGGAGCCAGGTGAGGCCGTTCATAGCAGGGTGCAGCGGTGGTAAAGCGCTGCGTGAACGGGAAAACACTAATTCTGAAATTTACACTGATCGTTCCCACGCTCTGCGTGGGAATGCCTCTTGTGACGCTCCGCGTCACGCTTTGGGACGCAGATCGTCCCGGACTGCATTCCCAGGCGGAGCGTGGGAACGATCATCGGCTCATTTGCCGAGTTTCACCCGGGTCCAGCCACGGGTCATGATTCGCTGTGTGGCGATCGGCTGATCCGGCACCGCATACAACGTCGCCATCACCGCTTGCGACGGGTATGAGCCCGGGTCGTTACGGATCGCTTCATCCACCAGTGGCGTGGCCGCCGAGTTGGCGTTGCTGTAACCGTTGCTGTTGGTGATCTCGGCGATGATGTCCGGACGCATCAGGAAGTCCATGAACAGGTAGGCGTTCTCGACGTTCGCTGCATCGCGCGGGATGGCGACCATGTCGTAGAAGCTGCCGGCGCCTTCCTTGGGAATGCTGTAGTCGATCACCACGTTGTTGCCCGATTCCACCGCGCGGGCCTTGGCCTGCAACACGTCACCGGAGTAACCGACCGCCACGCAGATGTTGCCGTTGGCCAGATCGGAGATGTATTTCGAGGAATGGAAATACGCCACGTTCGGGCGGATTTTCATGAACAGCGCCTCGGCTTCCTTGATGTGCGCGGTGTCCTGGTCGTTCACCGGGTAGCCCAGGTAGTGCAGGGCGGCCGGGATCATTTCGGTCGGCGAGTCGAGGAAACTGATACCACAGGCTTTGAGCTTTTCAGCGTTTTCCGGTTTGAACAGCAAGTCCCAGGAATTGGTCGGAGCATTGGCGCCGAGCACTTCCTTGACCTTGGCCGGGTTGAAACCGATGCCGATCGAGCCCCACATGTACGGGAACGCGTGGGCGTTGTCCGGATCACTGGCAGCGGCGTTTTTCAGCAGCACCGGGTTGAGATTCTTCCAGTTCGGCAGCTTCGATTTGTCCAGCGTCTGATAGACACCGGCCTTGATCTGCTTGGCCAGGAAACTGTTCGACGGCACGACCAGGTCGTAACCGGATTTGCCCGCCAGCAAACGTGCCTCAAGGGTCTCGTTGCTGTCGAAGACGTCGTAGGTCACACGGATGCCGGTCTCGTCTTCGAACTTCTTGACGGTGTCCGGCGCGATGTAATCGGACCAGTTGTAAACACGCAGCACCTTGTCGTTGGCCTGGGCGCCCATGACCATTGCGCCCATTAAGGACAGTGTCAGCAGAGTCCTGCCAAACATTTTCATCGGTACAACTCCATTCTTCTTATTCAAAAACTTTAATCAAAAGCACAAACCAGCTGTACACATAACCTTGTGGCGAGGGGATTTATCCCCGTTGGGCTGCGAAGCAGCCCCTTGCAGTTCAACCTGAAAACTGTGTATTCAGGTTTTACGACTGCTGCGCAGCCGAACGGGGATAAATCCCCTCGCCACAGTTGTTCATCAGTGTTGCTTAGGCAGTCGCCGTTGCCGGTTGCTGCCACGACTCGTTCGCCGTCTGATCCATCGCTTCCTGAATTGCCCGCTTGCGGTTGGCCTCTGCCTTGCGGCCGAAGTACCAGACCAGGAAGGTCACCAAGGAAACCGCCAGCAGAATCAGGCTCGCCACCGCGTTGATCTCAGGCTTCACGCCCAGACGCACCGCCGAGAACACCTCCATCGGCAACGTCGTCGAACCCGGACCGGAAACGAAGCTCGCCAACACCAGATCATCCAGCGACAAGGCGAACGACATCATCCCGCCCGCTGCCAAAGATGGCGCGATCATTGGAATGGTGATCAGGAAAAACACCTTGAACGGCTTCGCACCGAGATCCATCGCCGCTTCTTCGATCGACAGATCCAGCTCGCGCAGGCGGGCGGAGACTACCACCGCCACATAGGCTGCACAAAACGTGGTGTGGGCGATCCAGATCGTGACGATGCCACGCTCCTGCGGCCAGCCGATCAACTGCGCCATGGCCACGAACAGCAGCAACAGCGACAGACCGGTGATCACTTCAGGCATCACCAACGGCGCGGTCACCAGGCCACCAAACAGCGTACGACCCTTGAAGCGCGTCACGCGAGTCAGGACGAAGGCGGCGAGGGTGCCCAGCGCTACGGCGGCAACGGCGGTATAGCAGGCGATTTCCAGCGAGCGCACCACCGAGCCCATCAGTTGCGTATTGTCGAGCAGGCCGACGTACCACTTCACCGACCAGCCGCCCCAGACTGTCACCAGTTTGGATGCGTTGAACGAGTAGATCACCAGAATCAGCATCGGCAGATAAATGAACATCAAGCCGAAGATCAACATGAACTTGGAAAAACCGAAGCGTTTCATCCTCGTGCCTCCATCTCTTTGGCCTGGCTGCGGTTGAACAGCAGAATCGGCACAATCAGGATCAACAGCATCACCACCGCCAGCGCAGACGCCACCGGCCAGTCGCGGTTATTGAAGAACTCTTGCCACAGCACGCGACCGATCATCAGCGTCTCCGGGCCACCCAACAATTCCGGAATCACGAACTCACCGACCACCGGAATGAACACCAGCATGCACCCGGCAATGATGCCGTTCTTGGCCAGCGGCACAGTGATTTTCCAGAAGTTGTTGAAGTTGCTCGAACCCAGATCCGACGCGGCTTCGAGCAGGCTGCCGTCGTGCTTGACGAGGTTGGCGTAGAGCGGCAACACCATGAACGGCAGGTAGGCGTAAACCACACCTATGTAGACGGCCGTGTTGGTGTTGAGGATCTCGATCGGGTGATCGGTCAGCCCCGTCCACATCAGAAACGCGTTGAGCAGACCGTTGTTGCTGAGGATGCCCATCCACGCGTAAACGCGGATCAGGATTGCGGTCCAGGTCGGCATCATGATCAGCAGCAGCAGGACGTTTTGCGTTTCCTTGCCAGTCTTGGTGATTGCGTAGGCCATCGGGAAACCGATCACCAGGCACATCAGCGTGCTCAGCGCCGCGACCTTCAGCGAACCGAGGTAGGCCGACAGGTACAACTCGTCTTCGCCGAGCATGGTGTAGTTGCCGATGTTCAGCATCAGCTGGAATTTCTGTTCGGCGTAGGTGTAGATCTCCGAGTACGGCGGGATCGACAACGCGGCTTCCGAGAAGCTGATCTTCATCACCAGGAAGAACGGCAGCATGAAGAACAGGAACAGCCAGATGAACGGGATGCCGATAACCAGTTTTCGTCCGCTGGGCACCAGGCGCAGGAATTGCTGATTGAAGGTTTTCATGAGCGCAGTACCACGCCGCTGTCGTCTTCCCACCACACGTAGACCTTGTCGTCCCAGGTCGGACGCGCGCCACGGCGTTCGGCGTTGGCCATGAACGACTGGACGATCTTGCCGCCGGGCAATTCGACGTAGAACACCGAGTGGCCGCCGAGGTAGGCGATGTCATGCACCTTGCCTTCGGACCAGTTGTAGCGGAACTCCGGCTGGGTGGTGCTGACGAGCATTTTTTCCGGACGGATCGCGTAGGTGACCGACTTGTCCTGCACCGAGGTGCTGACGCCATGACCGACGTAAATCTTTTGCTGCAGGTCCGGGCTGTGGATGATCGCGTGACCTTCAAGGTCTTCCACCACGGTGCCGTCGAAGGCGTTCACGTTGCCGATGAACTCGCAGACCATGCGGCTCACCGGGGCTTCATAGATGTCGATCGGGCTGCCGATCTGCGCGATCCAGCCGAGGTGCATGATCGCGATGCGCTCGGCCATGGTCATGGCCTCTTCCTGGTCGTGGGTCACCATCACGCAGGTCACGCCGACGCGCTCGATGATCTGCACCAGCTCCAGTTGCATCTGCGAACGCAGCTTTTTATCCAGCGCACCCATCGGCTCGTCGAGCAGCAACAGCTTCGGACGCTTGGCCAGCGAACGGGCGAGGGCGACGCGCTGACGCTGACCGCCGGACAGTTGATGCGGCTTGCGTTTGGCGTATTGGGTCATGTGCACCAGGCGCAGCATTTCATCGACACGGGCGTCGATTTCGCTGGCCGGCAAACGGTCCTGCTTGAGACCGAAGGCGATGTTCTGCGCAACGGTCATGTGTGGGAACAGCGCGTAGGACTGGAACATCATGTTGATCGGCCGCTCGTACGGCGGCATGTCAGTGATGTCCACGCCGTCGAGCAGAATCCGCCCTTCAGTCGGGCGCTCGAAACCGGCGAGCATGCGCAGCAAGGTCGATTTGCCCGAACCGGAGCCACCGAGCAGGGCAAAGATTTCACCCTGATGAATCTCCAGGGACACGTCATCCACTGCGGTGGTTTCGTCGAACTTCTTGGTGACGCGATCGACTTTCACCAGAACCTTTTTCGGTTGCTGATGACCCTCAAGAGCCTTCCTGTAAGTGCTGGAGGCGTTTGCCATGTGAAACTCCCAACATGTTTCAGTCGCCTGGCCAATGTGGCCGGGCTTAAGTGGATTGCAAGCCAGGAACAACCATCCCCCTCACACATGGCCTTGTAGGAGCTGCCGAAGGCTGCGATCTGTTGATCTTGTTTTTTACAAACAACATCAACAGATCGCAGCCTTCGGCAGCTCCTACAGGGGCCACATTTTCAGTGGGTTGCCCTGACTTGGTCGGCGCCGCCGTCCTGGCTGCCTGGGTCGTACTTGTTGTTATTACGGGTGTTGTCTTTCACGGATGACGGATGCGCAAAGGCACACCCGACATTCATGGGGGCAGTAAATCGTTATGTATTGCTGGCTGATGTCAGCGCTGGTTGCGCCGCGCCGCCCGTTGTCGGCAAGCCGCACCGAACGCCTGGAAAATCTTCAGGTAATTCGGGTTGTCGAGCACTTGCCATTCCGGGTGCCATTGCACGCCGAGGGCGAAGGTCGGGCTGTGCTCGACCGAGACCGCCTCGATCAATCCGTCCGGCGCCACCGCTTCGGCACGCAGGCCGGGCGCGAGGCGGTCGATGCCCTGGCTGTGAATCGAGTTGACCTGGAACTCGCCCGGCAACCCCAGCGCTTCGAACACACCGCCAGCGAGCACGGTCACCGCATGGGCCGGTGCGTATTGCACGGCCACGTCCGGGCTGTCGGCTTCACGGTGATCGAGCATGCCCGGCAGTTCATGCACCTTCTGATGCAGGCTGCCGCCGAACGCCACGTTCATTTCCTGGAAACCACGGCAAATGCCGAGCACCGGAACGCCCGCCGCAATGGCTGCACGCAATAAAGGAAGGGTGGTGGCATCCCGCGCCGGATCGTGATCCGTGCCGGGTGCGCTGGCCGGGCCTTGATAGTGGAAGGGTTCCACGTTCGAGGGCGAGCCGGTCAGCAGCAGACCGTCGAGTTGACCGAGCAGGTCTTCGATTTCAGTCAGGTTGCCAAGGGAAGGAATGACCACTGGCAGCCCGTTGGCGCCAACGCTGACAGCACGTAAGTACTTGTCGCCGCTGATGTGATAGGGGTGCAGGCCGATCTGTTTGACGCACGCAGTAACGCCGATCAATGGCTTGAATGCCATTTTTATTCACCTCGAAGTTTGACACTTGAACGAGCTTTTCCGGAGCTTAGCCTCGTTGATTTTAATTAACAACTGCCATGTAAAAAATTCTAAACGCCGTTCATCATATCTTCATGATTCTCGGGGCTCTGGCGCCTGTATTGGCACGCAAGTGTTAAAAAAAGCCCGAAAAATAAACCCTGAGCGGCCATCTGTTCGCTATTGACTTCACTTTGCCGTTCGGGTTGACTGGCTCGGCGAAACAGTAGTGAACATAATAATTAACAGCTAAATAGGTGCATCATGTCGGTCCCTCTGCGTACCGTTCAACTCAACGAAGCAAACGCATTCCTTAAGAAATATCCTGAGGTTTTGTACGTCGACCTTCTGATTGCGGATATGAACGGTGTGGTGCGCGGCAAGCGCATCGAACGCACCAGTCTTCATAAGGTTTACGAAAAAGGCATCAACCTGCCGGCCTCGCTTTTCGCGCTCGATATCAATGGTTCCACGGTGGAAAGCACCGGCCTGGGTCTGGACATCGGCGACGCTGACCGTATTTGCTATCCGATCCCCGGCACTCTGAGCATCGAGCCGTGGCAGAAGCGCCCAACCGCACAACTTCTGATGACCATGCACGAGATCGAAGGCCAGCCGTTCTTCGCTGACCCGCGTGAAGTGCTGGCCAACGTCGTGCGCAAATTCGATGACCTCGGCCTGACTATCTGCGCCGCGTTTGAACTCGAGTTCTATCTGATCGACCAGGACAACGTGAACGGTCGTCCGCAATCGCCGCGTTCGCCGGTGTCCGGCAAGCGTCCGGTATCGACTCAGGTGTACCTGATCGACGACCTCGACGAATACGTCGATTGCCTCCAAGACATCCTCGAAGGCGCGAAAGAGCAGGGCATCCCCGCTGACGCGATCGTCAAGGAAAGCGCCCCGGCGCAGTTCGAAGTCAACCTGCATCACGTGTCCGACCCGATCAAGGCGTGCGACTACGCAGTACTGCTCAAGCGTCTGATCAAGAACATCGCCTACGACCATGAAATGGACACCACCTTCATGGCCAAGCCTTATCCGGGCCAGGCAGGTAATGGTCTGCACGTACACATCTCGATTCTGGATAAAGAAGGCAAAAACATTTTTGCCAGCGAGGATCCCGAGCAGAACGCCGCGCTGCGTCACGCGATCGGCGGTGTGCTCGAGACCCTGCCCGCGCAGATGGCTTTCCTCTGCCCGAACGTCAACTCCTACCGTCGTTTCGGCGCACAGTTCTACGTGCCGAACTCGCCGTGCTGGGGCCTCGACAACCGCACCGTGGCGATTCGCGTACCGACCGGCTCGTCCGATGCCGTACGTATCGAACACCGCGTGGCCGGTGCCGACGCCAACCCGTACCTGCTGATGGCTTCGGTATTGGCCGGCGTGCACCACGGTCTGACCAACAAGATCGAACCGGGCGCGCCAGTCGAAGGCAACAGCTACGAGCAGAACGAGCAAAGTCTGCCGAACAACTTGCGCGATGCCCTGCGCGAGCTGGACGACAGCGAGGTGATGGCCAAGTACATCGATCCGAAGTACATCGATATCTTCGTCGCCTGCAAGGAAAGCGAGCTGGAGGAGTTCGAACACTCCATCTCCGACCTTGAGTACAACTGGTATCTGCATACCGTGTAAGCGGTTGTAGCGCCAAACAGAACGCCGTCGGCTGATTCAGCCCATGGCGTTTTTTTATGGCCAAACACAAAACCTGTGGCGAGGGGATTCAGCGAAACGTCGCACCGCCCCGTTCGGTTGCGAAGCAGCCCCAAAACCATCCCACTCGGTGTGTCAGGAATAACCAGTTCTCAGGGTTTACGACTGCTGCGCAGCCGAACGGGGCGGTGCGACGTTTCGCTGAATCCCCTCGCCACAGGGTACTGGCAGACAACACGGAACACGGCTCGTACAATGCCCGCTGCCCCGCAGGAGACTTCCATGACGCGACCCGCCCCCGTTCGCAAACCCCGTGCCCGCAGCCAGGCACGGATCGATTCGATACTCGATGCCGCACGCACGCTGCTGGCCGCCGAGGGCGTGGCGAGTCTGTCGATCTACAGCGTCGCCGAGCGCGCGCAGATTCCACCCTCCTCCGTGTATCACTTCTTCGCCAGTGTGCCGGCGTTGCTCGAAGCGCTGACGGCGGATGTGCACGCCGCATTCCGTGCCTGCCTGCAAGCGCCGATCGATCACGATGCCTTGCGCGACTGGCGTGATCTGTCACGGCTGGTCGAGCAACGCATGCTGGAGATCTACGGCGAAGATGCCGCTGCTCGCCAGTTGATCCTCGCGCAACATGGTCTGACCGAAGTGACGCAGGCTGACCGCCAGCACGACCTTGAGCTGGGTGACCTGATGCACAAGCTGTTCGATCATCACTTCGAGTTGCCGAGGCTGCCGGAGGATGTCGATGTGTTTGCCTTGGCAATGGAGTTGGGTGACCGGGTTTACGCGCGTTCGGTGCAGCAGCACGGGCAGATCACACCGCGCATGGCGGAGGAAGGGATGCGCGTGTTTGATGCCTATATCGGCCTGTATCTGCCGCCGTATCTGCCTAAACGCTGAGACATGATCGTTCCCACGCTCTGCGTGGGAATGCAGCCCGTGACGCTCCGCGTCACTGGACGCGGAGCGTCCCTAGAGGCATTCCCACGCGGAGCGTGGGAACGATCACATTGGAACGCAATCCCCTGTAGGAGCTGCCGAAGGCTGCGATCTTTTGCTCTTCAAGACACAAAAACCCCGAAGGGCTCACGCCCTCCGGGGTTGTTTTTTACTCACCGGCTTACAACTTGGCGATCGACACCTCGGTGGATTTCACAAAGGCAATCACTTCGCTGCCCACCACCAGTTCCAGCTCCTTGACCGAACGGGTGGTGATCACCGAAGTGACGATACCCGAAGCGGTCTGCACGTCGATTTCCGACAGCACGTCGCCGAGGACGATTTCCTTGATCGAGCCTTTGAACTGGTTGCGCACGTTGATGGCTTTAATAGTCATGGCATTGATTCCTGTCGTTGATAAAACTTGAGTTATTGCGCCCAACGCAATTGCGTAGGCAGGGGTGAAACAGGTTCCGGCTCCGGCGGTTCGCCAGGCAGGGACAAAACTCGGTTGAGCACTTCGGTTTCCAGCGCTGCGAGGCGATGCGAACCACGTACCCGTGGGCGCGGCAGGTCGACATGCAGGTCGAGGCCGACTTCGCCGTCCTCGATCAGAATCACCCGATCGGCAATCGCTACCGCCTCACTGACGTCGTGGGTCACCAGCAGCACGGTGAAGCCGTGTTGCTGCCACAGACGCTCGATCAGTTGCTGCATTTCAATGCGGGTCAGCGCGTCCAGTGCACCGAGCGGTTCGTCGAGCAACAGCAGGCGCGGTTGATGGATCAACGCCCGGGCCAGGGCGACGCGTTGCTTCTGCCCGCCGGACAGGGCTGCCGGCCATTCATCGGCGCGATCCGCCAAACCGACCGCGTCCAGCGCATCCAGTGCTTGCTGACGCCAGTTGCCCTTGAGCCCAAGGCCAACGTTGTCGATGATCTTTTTCCATGGCAGCAGACGCGCTTCCTGGAACATCAACCGGGTGTCTTCCCGTGCGTCACTGAGTGGCGCAGAGCCGGCGAACAGTTCACCACCAGTCGGTTGATCAAGCCCCGCGAGCAAGCGCAGCAAAGTACTTTTGCCACAGCCACTGCGCCCGACCACCGCGACGAATTGCCCCGCCGGAATATGCAGATCGATGTCACGCAGCACCTGCCGCGCGCCAAAGGTTTTCTGCAGGTTGCGCACCGCCAGCGGAATCCCGCGCAGCAGGCGTGGCGGTTGTTGAGCAGTCATGCTGCACCTCCTTTGGCAACCTGATAGGCCGGGTGCCAGCGCAACCACACACGTTCAAGTCCACGAGCGGCGAGGTCGGCGAGTTTGCCGAGCACCGCGTAAAGCAGGATCGCCAGCACCACCACGTCGGTCTGCAAAAACTCCCGGGCGTTCATCGCCAGATAGCCGATGCCCGAGCTGGCGGAAATGGTTTCCGCGACGATCAGCGTCAGCCACATAAAGCCCAGGGCGAAGCGCACACCGACCAGAATCGAAGGCAGCGCGCCCGGCAGAATCACCTGCCAGAACAGGCTGAAACCGGAGAGGCCATAACTGCGCGCCATCTCCACCAACGCCGGGTCGACGTTGCGAATGCCGTGATAAGTGTTGAGGTAGATCGGGAACAACGTGCCCAACGCCACCAGGAAAATCTTCGCCGACTCGTCGATGCCGAACCACAGGATAACCAGCGGGATCAGCGCCAGGTGCGGCACGTTGCGGATCATCTGCACCGAGCTGTCGAGCAGGCGCTCGCCCCACTTCGACAGGCCAGTGATGAAGCCCAGGACCAGACCGATGCTGCCGCCGATGGTGAAACCGAGCGCCGCGCGCCAGCCACTGATCGCCAGGTGCGTCCAGATTTCGCCGCTGCGCACCAGGCTCACGCCGGCTTCGATCACCGCCACCGGTGCCGGCAGAATCCGTGTCGACAACCAACCGGCCGACACCGACAACTGCCACACCGCCAGCAACAACACCGGCAACGCCCAAGGCGCGAGGCTGTGGATGAATTTCTTCATGGCGCGCCTCAGCTCTGCGACGCGGCTTTGGGAAGAATGTCGTTGGCGACCATCTCGCCGAACGGGCTGACATAACCGGCGCTTTTCGGCAGTTCCGGACGCTCGATGTCGAGGTGCGGGAACAGCAGTTCAGCGACGCGATACGACTCTTCAAGGTGTGGATAACCGGAGAATATAAAGGTGTCGATGCCCAGATCGGCGTATTCCTTCACGCGCGCCGCCACGGTCGGGCCATCGCCAACCAGGGCCGTACCGGCACCGCCGCGCACCAGGCCAACGCCGGCCCAGAGGTTCGGGCTGACTTCGAGGTTGTCGCGGCTGCCGCCGTGCAGAGCGGCCATGCGTTGCTGGCCGACGGAATCGAAACGCGCCAGCGAAGCCTGGGCGCGAGCGATGGTGTCGTCGTCCAGATGCGAGATCAACCGATCCGCCGCTTGCCACGCCTCGGCGTTGGTTTCACGGACGATCACGTGCAGTCGAATACCGAAGCGTACGGTGCGGCCAAGCTTGGCGGCTTTGGCGCGCACTTGTGCGATCTTCTCGGCCACCGCTGCTGGCGGCTCGCCCCAGGTCAGAACCATTTCCACTTGTTCGGCGGCCAAGTCTTGCGCCGCTTCCGACGAGCCACCGAAGTACAGCGGCGGACGCGGTTGCTGGATCGGCGGATAGAGCAACTTCGCGCCCTTCACGCTGATGTGCTGACCGTCGTAATCAACGGTTTCGCCTTCGAGCACACGGCGCCAGATGCGAGTGAACTCCACCGAGGCTTGATAGCGTTCTTCGTGGCTGAGGAACAGACCGTCGCCAGCCAATTCTTCGGGGTCGCCACCGGTGACCAGATTGAACAGCGCACGACCGCCGGACAAACGATCGAGCGTGGCTGCCTGCCGCGCCGCGACCGTCGGGGAAATGATCCCGGGGCGCAGGGCAACGAGGAATTTCAGGCGCTGGGTCACCGGAATCAGCGACGCCGCCACCAGCCACGAGTCTTCGCAGGAGCGGCCGGTGGGAATCAGCACACCACCGAAACCCAGACGATCCGCCGCTTGCGCGACCTGTTGCAGATAACCGTGGTCAACGGCGCGAGCGCCTTCGGCGGTGCCAAGGTAATGGCCGTCGCCGTGGGTAGGCAGGAACCAGAAGATATTGAGGCTCATGGAGTGGTCTCCTTGGGGATTCGAATTACAGCGCTTTGGCCACAGCGGCCGGTGGTGTCCAGATCACATCCTTGATGCTCAGTGGCTTGGGAATCAGCTTGAGCTGGTAGAACGTGTCAGCGATTTTCTGCTGCGCGGCGACCACTTCCGGGGTCAGGAACAGCGCGCCGTAGCCCTGGCGTTTCACCGAGGTCAGGGTGATGTCTGCCGGCAGGCCGAGCAGTGGCGCGACTTGTTGGGTCACGTCTTCAGGGTTGGCTTTGGACCACTCGCCGACGGCGCGCACTTCCTCAACGAGGGCTTTGATCACCTCAGGGTTTTTCTGTGCATAGGGTTTGGTCGCGAGATAGAACTGGTGGTTGTCGACGATGCCTTTGCCGTCGCGCAGGGTGTGTGCCTGCAGTTGTTTCTCGGCAGCGGCCTGGTACGGATCCCAGATGACCCAGGCGTCGACGCTGCCACGTTCGAACGCAGCGCGAGCATCGGCCGGCGGCAGGAATACGGTTTGAATGTCGGTGTACTTGAGACCGGCGTCTTCCAGCGCACGCACCAGCAGGTAGTGGACGTTGGAGCCTTTGTTCAGCACGACTTTCTTGCCCTTGAGGTCGGCCACCGATTTGATCGGCGAGTCTTTCGGCACAAGGATCGCTTCGCTGTTTGGTGCCGGCGGTTCGTAGGCGACATAGAGCAGATCGGCGCCGGCTGCCTGGGCGAAGACCGGTGGGGTTTCGCCAGTGACGCCGAAGTCGATCGAGCCGACGTTGAGGCCTTCCAGCAACTGCGGGCCGCCGGGGAACTCAGTCCATTGCACGTCGACGCCTTGGGCAGCCAGACGTTTTTCCAAAGTCCCTTTGGCTTTGAGCAGCACCAGCGTGCCGTACTTCTGATAACCGATCCGCAATGTCTCGGCTTGAGCTTGAGTGATGGCGCCGAAGGTGACAGCCGCAGCAAACAGAGCGACCAGACCACGACGCAAAAATACAGTGCGCATAGCGCTCTCCTTTTTTGCTGTTGGGTTTTGGCTGCACCTGCTTGGCCGTTAGCGGCGAAGTAAGGTGAGTTACATCAAGTTCTGGTGTGGCTTAAATGCTCCAGCGAGCACTCAGCAAACGTTCGTTCAACAAGCCCGGTTCCAGCGGCTTCGGCCGGCGCGCCATGGCGCCGACAAACTGATCCAGCGCTTCGTGCAGACGCTGCTCCAGCGCCGGTGCCAGTTGCGCCGCAGCACTGCCTTCGCCGTAAGCGATCTGGCTGTCCTCGGCGAAAATTCCCTGGAGCATTTCCTGGGCTTTCAGCGCCGAGAGCACAGGCTTGAGCGCGTAATCGACCACCAACATGTGGGCGATGCTGCCGCCAGTGGCCATTGGCAAAACAATCTTGTGGTTCAAGGCACGCTCTGGGAGCAAATCCAGCAGCGTCTTCAACGCGCCAGAGAAAGACGCTTTGTAAACCGGTGTGGCGATCAGCAGGCCATCGGCGTTTTCAATCTGTTGCAGCAGGTCGAGCACCTTCGGGCTGTCGAAGCGCGCGTGGAGCAAGTCTTCGGCCGGGAAGTCCCGAACCTGATAACTCACCACTTCCACCCCTTGAGCCTGCAACCAGCGTTGCGAGCGTTCCAGCAGCACCCCGGAACGGGAGCGCAGGCTGGGACTGCCACCGAGTGAGACGACCAGCATCGAGACAATTCCTTAAGCGTTACAGGCGATTCGCGGGTTGCGATCTCGCTTTGATGGGAGTGACCTTACCAGTTGATTTATATATCCATAAATCATATTTATTCATTTGGTTATGCGTTTAGGAGATATACGATTTACATTGTTCAGGACGAAAAAAAGGCCGTCGAAACGGCCTGAAATCCCCTGCTATGTGGATGCCTCGAAAAGATCGCAGCCTTCGGCAGCTCCTACAGAAAGCGGCGTACTCCTGTAGGAGCTGCCGCAGGCTGCGATCTTTTGATCTTAACGATTCGGCTGTGGCGTCAGGCGCAGATACGGCTTAACAGCCCGATAGCCCTTCGGAAAGCGTTGCTTGATCTCTTCCTCATCCTTCAACGAAGGCACGATCACCACCTCATCACCGTCCTGCCAGTTGGCCGGCGTGGCCACCTTGTAGTTATCGGTGAGCTGCAGCGAGTCGATCACCCGCAAAATCTCGTGGAAGTTGCGCCCGGTGCTCGCCGGATAGGTGATGGTCAGGCGAACCTTCTTGTTCGGATCGATCACGAACAGCGAACGCACGGTCAGTGTGTCGTTGGCGTTCGGGTGGATCAGGTCATACAGATCGGAAACCTTGCGATCGGCATCCGCCAGGATCGGGAAGTTGACGATGGTGTTCTGGGTTTCGTTGATGTCTTCGATCCATTTGTGGTGGGAATCCACCGGGTCGACCGACAGTGCAATGGCTTTGACGCCGCGCTTGCTGAATTCATCTTTGAGTTTGGCGGTGAAGCCCAACTCGGTGGTGCACACCGGGGTGAAGTCCGCCGGGTGGGAGAACAGCACGCCCCAGCTATCGCCCAGCCACTCGTGGAAACGAATCTTGCCGGCGCTGGAATCCTGTTCGAAGTCGGGGGCGATGTCGCCGAGTCTGAGGCTCATGGTGCTGCTCCTGATGAGTTGTTGGAGACCTCAACTGTAGCTCGGGATTTGCCATCATGAAAAAGAATAAATAAATAGATATCTAGACCTTAAAAGAATATTAAACATCTGTTCACTGGACGCTCGGCGGCATCCCGACGAACATCGGCCGCAAGGTTCGAGAAGGCCTTGAGTTGCTGTAAAGAGGGGAATTTCGGGACAGGCTTACGGGGGTGAGCCTGACTCGAAAACGTAAAAGCCCCGTCCGGCGCGATGCCGGACGGGGCTTTTTTTACATCAACGAATCGAGACGCGCTATTACAGCAGCGGGATCGAGTAGCTGACGATCAGGCGGTTTTCATCCTGGTCACGCTGACCTGGGATGTCGTTGCGCCAGGTAGCGTTTTTCCACATGAAGCCGAGGTTTTTCGCCGGGCCTTCTGGAATCACGTAGCCAACGGTGAAGTCACGTTCCCACTCGGAGCGGCCATTGCCGTTTTCACGACCGTTGGTGCCCACGGTGTCGATGTTATCGCCACGCAGGTAAACCATACCGGCGGTCAGGCCTGGCAGGCCGACTTTAGCGAAGTCATACGAGTAGCGTGCTTGCCAGGTGCGCTCGCCGGCACGGCCGAACTTCTGGATCTGCATGTCGGTGATGGTGTAGTTCGACGAACCGTCGCCCTGGTTCAGCCAAGGGAAGTCGCTGCTGCCGTTGGAAACCTGATAGCCGCCACCGAAAGTGTGACCTTCAACGGTGTACAGGAACAGGCCGCTGTACAGGTTGTTGTCGACTTTACCGCGACCGCTAGCGGTACCGGTGTAGTTACCGCTGCTGTAGTAAGCAGGGGTATTGCCGTTGGCGCCGTCGTCGGAGCTGTTGAAGTAACGCAGGTCAGACTTCAGCACGCCCGGGCCGATTGCCCAGTTGTGCACCAGACCCAGGAAGTGTTGCTTGTAGAAATCTTCCAGATTGCCGTAGTAGTACTGGGCAGTCAGGTCCTTGGTGATTTTGTAGTCACCACCGGCGTAGATGAACTTGTTGCTGTCGCGACCGCTGATGGTTGGGCTGTTGGCGCCACCGATCGACAGTTGCTCGTTGTTGCTGGAGTTACGACCTTTCACGGCTTCGATCTGGCCACCGACCAGAGTCAGGTCCTTGATGTCGCCGGAAGTGATCTGGCCACCCTGCCAGGTTTGTGGCAGCAGACGACCGTCGTTGGTGACGATGACCGGGTTCTTCGGCTGCAGAGTACCCAGCTTCAGTTCGGTCTGGGAGATCTTGGCTTTGGCAGTCAGGCCCAGGCTCGAGAAGTTATCAACAGCTTCGCCGTTGGACTTGCTCGGGAACACGGTGCCGCCGTAGGAAGTCGCAGTGGCGCCGTTGGTGCCGCCGCCCGAATCCAGCTTCACGCCCAGCAGGCCGATGGCGTCGATACCGAAGCCGACGGTGCCTTGGGTGTAACCGGAGATGAAACGCAGATCGAAGCCTTGGCCCCATTCTTCGTTCTTGCTCTGCACGCCCGAAGCGGTTTTGGCAGCGCTGTCGCGGTTGTCAGTGTTGATGTAGAAGTTACGCAGCCCCAAGGTGGCCTTGCTGTCTTCGATGAAACCGGCGGCGCCTGCCTGCTGCGCCAAAACCCCTACGGCCACAGCCAGGGCCAAGGTGGACTTGTTCATGTAAAGCTCCTCTCGTTTCTAATTTTTGTGTTCCTGGTCCTGGGTCTATTGCCCTGGATCCTAAGATGCGCGATTAGCGCCAGACCGTGACCGACAAGTCAATCGTAACCATGTATGTCTACGACCAAGGTCTAATCGCAGTGATTTGGTCCCTGCACAGTACTGATTTCCTGTTAACCCCAAAAAGAATTATTTCATTCTTTTTAATACTATTCGGGAATATGGCCTAGTAATGGCTACCCGCACCGGGATACAGGATATCGGCTACTAAGCTCATTCCTAAATGGTATTTGTGCGCCCTTTTTTAGATCGCTTAGCGTTGACGTATCCAAATCACGTCAATCCCTATCCAAAAGGCGACGCCATCATGGCCAAACGCGCACTATCTAGTCAATTTGTTACAGTTTGTGTGTCAGCGATGATTTCGTTCTCGGCCCAGGCTGCAAACCTCACGGTTGGCTACCAGACCGGTATCGACCCGAGCAAAGTCCCGCAGGCTGATGGCGTCTACGAGAAAACCATCGGCGAAAAAATCGACTGGCGCCGCTTCAACAGCGGCCCGGAAGTTGTGACAGCCATCGCTTCCGGCGACGTGCAGATCGGCAATCTCGGTTCCAGCCCGCTGGCCGCCGCCGCATCGCGTAATCTGCCGATCGTCGCGTTCATCGTGTCGGCTCAGATCAATGCGGCCGAAGCCTTGGTGGTGCGCAATGGCAGCGGCATCAATACCCCGCAGGATCTGGTCGGCAAGACCATCGCCACGCCGTTCGTTTCTACCTCCCATTACAGCCTGCTCGGTGCGCTCAAGCACTGGGGCCTGGACACCTCGAAAGTCAAAGTGGTCAACCTGCAACCCGCAGAAATCGCCGCCGCGTGGAAGCGTGGCGATATTGACGGGGCGTTTGTCTGGTCGCCCGCGCTGGGGGAAATCCGCAAGACCGGCAAGACCCTGACCGATGCGGCGCAGGTCGGTCAGTGGGGCGCGCCGACCTTCGAAGTGTGGGTTGCGCGCAAGGACTTTGCCGAGAAGCATCCTGAGGTCGTGGCCAAATTTGCCAAGGTCACTCTAGACGCGTTTGCCGATTACGCGAGCCATAAAGACCGCTGGACAGCCGACTCCGAGCCGGTACAGAAAATCGCCAAACTGACCGGTGCCAACGCCGCCGACGTGCCGGAATTACTCGCAGGCTCCACGTTCCCGGATGCCAAGGCACAGCAAACCACCGCGCTGCTGGACGGCGGCACGGCGAAGGCGATTGGTGAGACGGCGAAATTCTTGAAGGAACAGGGCAAGGTTGAAACAGTGCTGCCGGACTATTCACCGTATGTCAGCGCGAAGTTCGTGGCGCAATAAAAGCTTCGCGAGCAGGTCGAATCGTCGCACCGTCGCTCCCACAGGAAGTCGCGTTCCAAATGTGGGAGCGAGCCTGCTCGCGAATGGAGCAACTCGGTTACAGGGTCTTTTCGAAGATTTTCGAGTTGCGCTGATAGTTGTATAGCGATGCCCGTGCCGCTGGCAGTCGTTCAACGCTGCTTGGCTCGAACCCACGCTCGCGGAACCAGTGCGCGGTACGTGTGGTGAGAACGAACAAGGTCTTCAAACCCTGCGCCCGCGCACGGGTTTCGATGCGCTCCAGCAACTCATCACCGCGACCGCCATGGCGATACTCCGGATTCACCGCCAGGCACGCCAGCTCGCCGGCATCGGAGTCGGCAATCTGATACAGCGCCGCACAGGCGATGATCATGCCTTCTCGCTCGACCACGCTGAACTGCTCGATTTCACGCTCCAGCACTTCGCGCGAACGCCGTACCAGAATCCCCTGCTCTTCCAGCGGGCTGATCAAATCGAGCAAACCGCCGACGTCTTCAATCGCCGCCTCACGCACCAGTTCGAATTGCTCTTGCGCAACCAGTGTCCCGCCACCGTCACGGGTGAACAGCTCGGTCAGCAGCGCGCCGTCTTCGGCGTAACTGACGATATGGCTGCGCGCCACACCGCCACGGCAGGCTTCGGCGGCGGCATCGAGCAATTCCGCCTGATAGTTGCTGCTGCCCAGACGCTGCAAATGCGCCGGCACTTGCTGTGGACGCAATTCGCGCACCAACCGGCCGTTTTCATCGATCAGGCCGAGGTCTGCGCCGAACAGCAGCAGCTTGTCGGCGCCCAGATCGATGGCGGCGCGAGTAGCGACGTCTTCGCAGGCAAGATTGAAGATTTCACCGGTCGGCGAGTAGCCCAGCGGCGACAGCAGCACGATCGAGCGCTCATCGAGCAAGCGGTTGATGCCTTTGCGATCGACCCGGCGCACTTCGCCGGTGTGGTGATAGTCGACACCTTCGAGCACGCCGATCGGCCGCGCCGTCACCAGGTTGCCGCTGGCCACGCGCAGACGCGAGCCCTGCATCGGCGACGAAGCCATGTCCATCGACAGTCGCGCTTCGATAGCGATGCGCAACTGGCCGACGGCATCGATTACACATTCCAGGGTCGCGGCATCAGTGATGCGCATGCCGTGGTGGTAATGCGGAGTCAGGCCGCGGGCGGCGAGGCGGGTTTCAATCTGCGGGCGCGAACCGTGCACCAGCACCAGACGCACGCCAAGGCTGTGCAGCAGAACGATGTCGTGGACGATGTTGCCGAAATTCGGATGCTCAACGCCGTCGCCGGGCAGCATGACGACGAAGGTGCAGTCGCGGTGGGCATTGATGTAGGGGGACGCGTGACGAAGCCAATTGACGTATTCGGGCATGAACCTGGGCCTGTAATAAATAGCAGCCGGAAAAAGGGGCGAAACGAAAAACGCACAGCGGGCTGATGGTTATCGTCGGAACAGGCTTGGCGACACGCGCGCTCTCCTCATGAATACGGGTTGGATTCCCACTAATTTAACGACTACCCCCTGTAGGAGCTGCCGCAGGCTGCGATCTTTTGATTTTGATCTTCAAAACAAAATCAAAAGATCGCAGCCTGCGGCAGCTCCTACAAGGGAGGCGTTCAATGCTTCAGGCAGTAATGTTCAATCAGTTGCCGTAATAGATGCACGGTAGGCTGCAAACGTGACATTTCAAGGTACTCGCCGGGCTGATGCGCGCAGGCAATGTCGCCGGGGCCGAGGACGATGGTTTCGCAGCCGAGGCGCTGAAGATAAGGCGCTTCGGTGCCGAACGCTACTGCTTCGGCGCTGTGACCGGTGAGCTTTTCGGCGATGCGCACCAGTTCGGCGTCTTCGGACTGCTCGAACGACGGTACTTCCGGGAACAGCGGTTTGTAATCGATCTTCACCTGATGGCGCTCGGCCACCGGGTTGAGCTTGCGCAAAATCTCCGCGCGCAGGACTTTCGGGTCCATGCCCGGCAATGGCCGCAGGTCGAACTCCAGCGAACACTGGCCGCAGATACGGTTGGGGTTGTCGCCGCCATGAATGCAGCCGAAGTTCATCGTCGGTTGCGGCACGCTGAACTGCGGGTTGTTGAATTCACGTTGCCACAACAGGCGCAGGCCGCGCAGTTCGCCGATCGCATCGTGCATCGCTTCAAGGGCGCTGTGGCCCAGGCGCGGATCCGACGAATGGCCGCTCTGCCCGAGGATATCGATGCGCTCCATCATGATGCCTTTGTGCATGCGGATCGGCTTGAGCCCGGTCGGCTCGCCGATCACCGCCGCGCGGCCCAGCGGACGTCCCGCCTCGGCCAGCGCCCGGGCGCCGGACATCGAGCTTTCTTCATCGCAGGTGGCGAGGATCAGCAGCGGCTGTTTGAAAGGTTGATCGAGCAAAGGCTGCACGGCTTCGATGATCAGCGCGAAGAAGCCTTTCATATCGCAGCTGCCCAGACCGACCCAGCGGCCATCGACTTCGGTGAGCTTCAGCGGATCGGTCTGCCACAACGCATCGTCGTACGGCACCGTGTCGCTGTGCCCGGCCAGCACCAGCCCGCCGGGGCCGCTGCCGAAACTGGCGAGCAGGTTGAATTTGCCGGGGCTGACCTGCTGGATATCGCAGCTGAAACCCAGATCCCCCAGCCAGCCAGCGAGCAAATCGATCACCGCCCGATTGGATTGATCGAGGCTCGGTTGGGTACAGCTGACCGACGGCGCGGCGATCAGCGCAGCGAACTGGTCTTGCATGGACGGCAAAGGCATCGCTGACTCCAACTCCCGATTTGAAGTCCATCATAGAACCATCCGGCGTCAGGAATAAACCGCCGCAGGGCGTAGGACGAATCAGTCCTGTACACTGCACGGCCTTGGCAGCCACATATTCCCCGGCTGCGCTCCCGATCCTGGATTTTCCGGCCATGCAGAAAGAAACCGAAATCAAACTCCGCGTCAGCCGCGAAACCCTCGCCGCCCTGCGCGAGCACCCGCTACTGAAAAAACGCAACAAAAGTGGCTGGGAACGCCGTGAGTTGATGAACCAGTACTTCGACACCCCTGAGCGCGATCTGGCCCAGGCCAAAGTCGCCCTGCGCCTGCGCAAGGACGGTGACGAAGTGATTCAGACCCTCAAGACCCGTGGCCAGAGCGTCGCCGGTCTGTCCGAGCGTAATGAATACGACTGGAAGTTGCCGAAAGCCAAACTCGACGTGAAGAAACTCGACGGCGAATGCTGGCCCGAGTCGCTGGCCGAACTGGACAAGAAAACCCTCAAGCCGATCTTCACCACCGATTTCGTCCGCGAACGCGCCGAAATCGCCTGGGGCCGTGGCAAGACCAAAGTGGTCATCGAAGCCGCGCTGGATCTCGGTCACGTTGTAGTCGGCAAACAGAAAGAAGAAATCTGCGAGCTGGAACTGGAACTGCGCGAAGGCGAGCCTGCCGCGCTGCTGGAACTGGCTGCCGAACTGGCCGAAACCCTCGCGCTGATGCCGTGCGACATCAGCAAGGCTGAACGCGGTTATCGTCTGTACGACGCCAACAGCTATTCGCTGAGCCTGCCGGCGCCGGAGCTGACCGCGGAAACCCAGCTCGACGACGCCTTCGCTGCGCTGAGCTGGCACTTGCTCGGCAGCAGCCAGCGTCTGGCTGAACAATATCGTTTCAATGGCCACTGGCGCCTGTTGCTCGACTGGGTCGAGAACCTCGCCGAAATGCGCGCGCTGCTCAGCAGCCTCGGCCAGGCCGCACCGCGTCAGTCCACCCATGATCTGCGCGTTGCCCTGGATGCCTTGCTGGAAGACTGGCGCCCACTGGTGCAGGCCGGTATCGAAGACGAAGACGTGCGCAAAGCTGCGCCAGAGCAGTTCCTCGAAGAACTCGAAGACCCGCGCTGGGGCCTGTTCTCGCTGAGCACTTCGCGCTGGTTGCTGGCCCGTACCTGGACCGCCGACCGTAACGTACGTGGTAACCGTCAGGGCGGCGCGCAATTGCACAGCTGGTTGCCGCGCACCTTGGGCGAAGAAGCGACGGCCCTGCAATTGCAGCGTTATCAGCAGCAGCCGGAAGATCTGGCTGAGCAACTGCCGCGTATCGAACGCATTCAGGTCTGGCTGCACCACGCGCGCAACGTGCTGGAGATCCCGGAAATGGATCGCTTGTACGGCGAGCTGAACAAGCTGGCGCAACTGGCCAACGAGCCGACGATCACTGACGAACTGCTCGATGCGCGCAAGCAGCAGGCGATTGCGGTTTACCAGAATCGCGCATGGAAAATGCTCCTGCGCATGTAACACCCCTGTGGCGAGGGGATTTATCCCCGTTGGCGCGCGCAGCGGCCCCGCTTTTATTGAAGAGCTGGGGCTGCTTCGCAGCCCAACGGGGATAAATCCCCTCGCCACAAAGGCCCGCCGTACTAAACCGGGAGGCTGGTCGTGGATTTGATCTCCGACAACGCCACAATCGAATTCACTTCCTGTATCCCCGGCACCAGCGACAGCTTTTCAAAGAAAAACCGCTCATACGCCTCGATGTCCGCCGCGACAATGCGCAACAGAAAATCCACTGCGCCCATCAGCACGTAACACTCCAGCACCTCCGGAAACCCGCGAATCGCCTCGGTGAACTCGGTGAAGTTCGAGCGTCCGTGCGCGTTGAGTTTGATCTCGGCGAAGATCTGCGTGTTCAGGCCAATCTTCTTGCGATCAAGCAAGGCCACCTGGCCACGAATGATCCCCTCTTCCTTCATCCGCTGAATCCGCCGCCAGCACGGCGATTGCGAGAGGCCCACCTGTTCGGCGATCTGCGCACTGGACAGTGAAGCGTCCTCTTGCAGCAGGGCGAGTATCTTGCGGTCGTAGCTGTCCAGCTCGCTGTGCATAAAAAAACCTCCAATCTAATTCCTTGCGAATTGATTTAGTCGATCAATCGCCAATAACGCCGATCATAGCCAAGAAATGCCCGCCACTGAATGTAAAAATTCCTCCAGTTATTTTGGAGACCCACCATGCCGCATCTTGAAGCCGTGAACAGCGCCCCGCACCGCGCCGACGTCTGGAACGTCAGCAACGCCCACTGCCTGGCGCAATATCAGATCCTCGCCGAAGCCGAGCCGGACTTGCTGGTGCGCGTGCTCAACCTGTTCGCGTTGCAGTTCCTCACGCCGGAACAGGTCAACGTGCAGCGGATGGACGACTTGCTGTCGATCGACATCGTCATGGGCGGTTTCAGCTGGCATCGCGCGCAAGTGATCGCGGAAAAACTTCGTAACCTGATCAGCGTCTGCTCGGTGAATCTGCAAAATGCCGACAGCGCTTGGGATGGCCGTGCACAAGCGGCCGGCTGACAAATCCGGCAACGGCTTCGTCGGGTAGTGGCCCAACGGTCTGCGCGGCCACGACTATCCTTTTGCGCAATGTCGCTCAAAAGGAAGCCCGCATGTCCGTTCAACTCGCCACTCAGGACCGCAGGCTCGAACTCAACGATGTGTTGCGTGAACTGGTCGCCCAGGGGTTTATCTGCCAGGAGTCGGCGGAGCAGGCGCTGAATGCCCGTCGCCGGCACGCCGCCCATGGCCAGATGCATCCGCTGGAATTCATCGCCAGCCAGCAACTCGACGACCTCAGCCGTCCGGGCAAACACCTCGACCTCGAAAGCCTGACCCTATGGCTGGCGCAACAGGCCGGCCAGCCGTATTTGCGCATCGACCCGCTGAAGATCAACGTCGCCGCGATCACCCCCTTGATGTCCTACGCCTTTGCACAACGGCACAGGATTCTTGCGGTAGCGGTCGACCGCGATTCGGTGACCGTGGCCAGCGCCCAGCCCTACGTCAATGCCTGGGAAGCCGACCTGACCCATGTCCTGAAGCTGCCGATCAAACGGGTGGTGGCCAACCCGGCGGACATCCAGCGTTTCAGTGTCGAGTTCTTTCGCCTGGCGAAATCGGTCAGCGGCGCCAGCAATGCTGATCAACAGGGTGGCAACCTCGGCAACTTCGAGCAGTTGCTCAACCTCGGCGCCAGCGATCAGGAGCCGGACGCCAACGACGCGCACATCGTCAACATCGTCGACTGGCTGTTCCAGTACGCCTTCCAGCAGCGCGCCAGCGATATCCACATCGAGCCCCGGCGCGAGCAAGGCACGGTGCGCTTTCGCATCGATGGCGTGCTGCACAACGTCTATCAATTCCCGCCGCAGGTGACCATGGCGATCGTCAGTCGCCTGAAAAGCCTCGGGCGGATGAACGTCGCCGAGAAGCGCAAACCCCAGGACGGCCGGGTCAAGACCAAGACCCCGGACGGCGGCGAGGTGGAGTTGCGGTTATCAACGCTGCCCACCGCGTTCGGCGAAAAAATGGTCATGCGGATTTTCGACCCGGAAGTGCTGCTCAAGGATTTCGATCAACTGGGCTTCAGCGCCGACGACCTGCGGCGCTGGCAGGACATGACCCGCCAGCCCAACGGCATCATTCTGGTCACCGGGCCGACCGGTTCGGGCAAGACCACCACGCTCTACACCACGCTGAAAAAACTGGCAACGCCGGAGGTCAACCTCTGCACCATCGAAGACCCGATCGAGATGGTCGAGCCGGCGTTCAACCAGATGCAGGTGCAGCACAACATCGACCTGAGCTTCGCCGCCGGCGTGCGTGCGCTGATGCGGCAAGACCCGGACATCATCATGATCGGCGAGATCCGCGACCTCGAAACCGCTGAAATGGCGATTCAGGCCGCGCTCACCGGGCATTTGGTGCTTTCAACGCTGCACACCAACGACGCACCCAGCGCGATCAGTCGGCTGCTCGAACTCGGCGTGCCGCATTACCTGATCAAAGCCACCGTGCTCGGGGTCATGGCCCAGCGTCTGGTGCGCACCCTGTGCCCGCACTGCAAGGCGCCGCTGACCCTGGAAGAGGAAGACTGGCAAACCTTGACCCGCCCTTGGCAGGCACCGCTGCCGAGTCATGCGCAACGCGCCATCGGCTGTCTCGAATGCCGCGACACCGGCTATCACGGCCGTGCCGGGGTGTACGAAATCATGCAACTGAGCGATAGCCTGAAAGCCTTGATCACCCCGGACACCGACCTCACGGCGATACGGCGCCAGGCCTTCAAGGAAGGCATGCGCAGCCTGCGCCTGTCCGGCGCGCAGAAAGTCGCGGCGGGCCTGACCACAGTTGAAGAGGTGCTGCGGGTGACGCCGCAGAGTGAGCTGAAATAGCCCGTCATGGAACTGGATCGGGGGATTGGCAATCCAACGCCGTAGTTAACCCCCAGGAGTCACCTCATCATGCGTCTCAAACTTGCTGTCGCCACGCTGGCCTTGCTGTCCCTTCCCGTTGGTTCGGCCATGGCGGACAGCTTTTGGCGTAACGTCATTTCGTCCGGTGCGACCACAGGTTCCACTTACCTGACCTTCAAGGATCACAAGCTGATCATTGCCGCGCAGGATGACGCTGGCAGCTTCGTCGCCAGTGACGGCGGCATTCGCGGGCCGTATCTGGAAGCGGCGATGCAGAAAGTCCGCGCCGACAATCCGGGCCTGCAGGCCACGGACATGGAATTGGCCAATGCGATTCTGGCGAAGAACGCTGTGGCTTCCGAGTAACAAAAATGCCGCTCAAACGAGCGGCATTTTTTTGCCCGGATTTGCGCCTCAAACGCGACCTCCTGCATGGGATCTGTGTGCTCTGCGAGGTCAGCGGTAATCGTCCACCGGGACGCACGCGCAGAACAGATTGCGATCCCCATAAACGTTATCCACCCGATTCACCGCCGGCCAGTATTTGTGTGCCTTGGTGTGCGCATCCGGGGTAATGCCCTGCTCGATGCTGTAAGGCCGCTCCCAAACCCCGGTGACATCCGCCAAGGTATGCGGCGCGCGTTTCAGCGGGTTGTCTTCCGCCGGCCAGTTGCCGTTTTGCACTTCGCTGATTTCCGCACGAATACTCAACATGGCACCGATAAACCGGTCCAGCTCAGCCTTGGATTCACTCTCGGTCGGTTCGACCATCAACGTCCCCGGCACGGGGAAGGACATGGTCGGCGCGTGAAAGCCGTAATCCATCAAACGCTTGGCGACGTCCTCCTCACTGATCCCGGTCTGCGCTTTCAATGGCCGTAGATCCAGAATGCATTCATGCGCGACCCGCCCGTTGCGCCCGGTATACAGCACCGGGAACGCGCCGGATAAATGCTGCGCCAGGTAATTCGCCGCGAGGATCGCCACCTCGCTGGCATCGGCCAATTGCGGGCCCATCATGGCGATGTACATCCAGCTGATCGGCAAAATGCTCGCACTGCCCCACGGCGCCGCGCTGACCGCGGTGTTCTGCGGATGCGGCCCGTCAATCGGCACCACCGGGTGATTGGCGACGAACGGCGCCAAATGAGCGCGCACGCCAATCGGCCCCATGCCCGGACCGCCACCGCCGTGAGGAATGCAAAAGGTCTTGTGCAAATTCATGTGCGAGACATCGGCACCGATGTCCGCCGGCCGCGCCAGTCCGACTTGCGCGTTGAGGTTGGCGCCGTCCATGTACACCTGGCCGCCGTGCTTGTGGATAACTTCGCAGATTTCGCTGATGCCCTCCTCGTACACACCGTGGGTCGACGGATAGGTCGCCATCAGGCACGACAACTTAGCCCCCGCCTCGGCAGCTTTGCTCTTGAGATCTTCAAGATCAACGTTGCCAGCCTCGTCGCACTCAACGATCACCACCCGCAACCCGACCATTTGCGCCGAGGCCGGGTTGGTGCCATGGGCCGACGAGGGAATCAGACACACATCGCGCCCACCCTGCTGCCGGCTCTCGTGGTATTTGCGGATCGCCAGCAGCCCGGCGTATTCGCCCTGCGCACCCGAGTTGGGCTGCATGCAGATCGCATCGAAGCCGGTGATCGCGCACAGCCAGTGCTCCAGTTCCTCGATCATCAAGGTGTAGCCGACAGCTTGCTCGCGGGGCACAAACGGGTGCAGGTTGGCGAATTGCGGCCAGGTAATCGGGATCATTTCGCTGGTGGCGTTGAGTTTCATGGTGCAGGAGCCCAGCGGGATCATCGACTGGTTGAGCGCCAGATCCTTGTTCTCCAGTTGCTTGAGGTAACGCAGCATCTCGGTTTCGCTGTGATGGGCGTTGAACACCGGGTGGCGCAGATACGCGGTTTTGCGCTGGAGGTTGTCGGGGATCCCGGAAACCAGAACTTCGGCGTCGAGATCGTCGACGCTCAGTCCATGATCAGCGCCCAGAAGGACATCGAACAGTTTGCCGACCGTGGTTTCATCAGAGGTTTCATCAAGGCTCAGCCCGACTCGACCACGCCCGAGAATCCTCAGGTTGATCTGCGCAGCCTGGGCGCTGTCGATGATCGCGGTTTGCGCACCGCCGACTTCCAGCGTCAGCGTATCGAAAAACTGTTCGTTGACCCGTTTGATCCCGTGACGCTCAAGCCCTGCCGCCAGGATGCAGGTCAACCGATGCACGCGCTGGGCGATACGTTTCAAGCCTTGCGGCCCGTGATACACCGCATAGAAACTGGCGATATTGGCCAACAGCACCTGCGCCGTGCAGATGTTCGAGTTGGCCTTCTCCCGGCGAATATGTTGCTCGCGGGTTTGCAGGGCCATGCGCAGCGCCACGTTGCCTCGGGCATCTTTCGACACACCGATGATCCGCCCCGGAATCGCCCGTTTATATTCCTCGCGGCTGGCAAAGAATGCGGCATGCGGCCCGCCGTAGCCCATCGGCACACCAAAACGTTGCGACGAGCCGAATACCACGTCGGCGCCCAGTTCACCCGGTGGCGTCAGCAACAACAGGCTCAACAGATCGGTTGCAACGCAAGCCAACGCCTGCTGCGCGTGCAGATGATCGATCAACGGCCGCAGATCGCGGATCTCACCGTGGGTGTCGGGATACTGCAGCAGCGCGCCAAACACCTGGTGCCGTTGCAAGTTATCCACAGCGTCGACGATCAGCTCGAAGCCAAAGCCTTCGGCACGAGTCCGCACCACGGAAAGGGTCTGCGGGTGGCAGTTCTCATCGACAAAAAACAGATTGCTCTTCGACTTCGCCACGCGTTTGGCCAGTGCCATGGCTTCGGCAGCTGCGGTGGCCTCATCAAGCAATGAGGCATTGGCCAGTTCCAGCCCGGTAAGGTCAATGGTCAGTTGCTGAAAATTCAGCAACGCTTCGAGTCGGCCTTGGGCAATTTCCGGCTGATACGGCGTGTAGGCGGTGTACCAGCCAGGATTTTCGAGGACGTTGCGCAAGATTACGGTTGGCGTGAGAGTGCCGTGGTAGCCCATGCCGATCAGGCTGGTCCAGAGCTGATTCTGCTCCGCGTAACCGCGCAGCCTGGCCAGCGCGGCTTGCTCGTCGAGCGCCGGCGGCAGATCCAGCGCGCGGTTGAAACGGATCCCGGGCGGTACGGTTTGTTCGATAAGTTCGACCCGACTGCCGAGGCCGAGGCTGTCGAGCATGGCCTGCTGTTCGGCGGCGTCGGGGCCGAGGTGACGGCGCAGAAAAGCGTCGGGGTCGCGTAACTGGCTCAGGGACGGCAACTGGGACATGACGGGCTCTCTCTTGGCTGGCGCTCGGCGTCAATGCAACACGGTCAAACCAGCATAGCAGCCGATACCGACGCACACGGCTTGGCGGCCGAGGGTGTTCCGGGCCATGCTGTGGCGCCTGCTTCAGGCGTTCAACCCGCGGATGATCAAAGCCTCATGAGCCCACTGCCGTTCCTGCCATTCTCCAAACCCGTCATTGATGAAGCGACAATTGCCGCCGTCGGCGACGTCCTGCGCTCCGGCTGGATCACCAGCGGGCCGAAGGTGCAGGCGTTTGAAGCACAACTGTCGGAATACTTTGGCGGCCGCCCGGTGCGCACCTTCAATTCCGGCACCTGCACCATGGAGATCGCCTTGCGCATTGCCGGCATCGGCCCCGGCGACGAGGTGATCACCACGCCGATTTCCTGGGTGGCCACCGCCAACGTGATCCTTGAGGTGGGCGCCACGCCGGTATTTGCCGACATCGATCCGCTGACCCGCAACATCGATCTGGATCAGCTTGAAGCGGCAATCACGCCACGTACCAAAGCGCTGATTCCGGTGTATCTGGCCGGTTTACCGGTGGACATGGATCGCCTCTACGCGATTGCCCGCAAACACAACCTGCGCATTGTCGAAGACGCCGCGCAGGCCTTGGGATCGAGCTGGAATGGCCAGCGCATTGGCGCTACCGGCGATTTCGTGTCGTTCAGTTTTCAGGCGAACAAGAATGTCACGTGCTCCGAGGGCGGTTGCCTGGTGCTGAATACCCCCGAAGAGGCGCGACTGGCGGAGAAGTACCGCTTGCAGGGCGTCACCCGCAACGGCTTCGACGGCCTGGACGTCGATGTGCTGGGCGGCAAGTTCAACATGACTGACGTTGCAGCCACCATCGGCCTCGGGCAATTCGCTCATATCGAAAGCCTGACCGCGCATCGGCGTGAACTGGCCCGCCACTACTTCAAATGTTTCGGTGATGACTTCGAAGCTGTTTATGGCGCGCAACTGCCGCCGGCGGACTTCACCCACAGCAACTGGCATCTGTTTCAGCTGGTATTGCCAGAACGTGCAGATGGCTTGCCGGCGCGGGCGATTTTCATGGAGCAGATGCAGGCGCAGGGTATCGGTATCGGCTATCACTACCCGCCGATTCATTTGTTGAGTCTGTACCGCGAGCGCGGTTTCAAGGAAGGGATGTTGCCGGTGGCCGAGCGGGCCGGACGACTGATCGTGTCGCTGCCGATGTTTACCGCCATGTCCAAGGACGACGTCGAACGCTCGGTGGCCGCAGTAAAAACCGTCCTGCATCGCACCCTGTAGGCGCTGCCGCAGGCTGCGATCTTTTGATCTTGTCTTTTATAAAATCAAAAGATCGCAGCCTGCGGCAGCGCCTACACGTACGCGGATTACTCGCCGATGGCGGCTTTGTAGGCAGCAGCGTCGAGCAGCTTGTCCAGCTCAGTCGTGTCGCTTGGCTTGATCTTGAAGATCCAAGCGCCGTACGGGTCGGAGTTCAGCAGTTCCGGGGAGCCGCTCAGCTCTTCGTTGATCGCGATGACTTCACCGCTGATCGGCGAATAGATGTCGGAGGCGGCTTTCACCGACTCAACGACACCGGCCTGATCTTCAGCGGCAAAGACCTTGCCCACTTCGGTCAGCTCGACGAACACCACATCGCCCAGCGCTTCCTGCGCGTGATCGCTGATGCCCACGGTGACGGTGCCGTCGGCTTCCAGACGTGCCCATTCATGACTTTCGGCAAAACGCAGGTCGGCAGGGATATCGCTCATCTTCGGTGTCCTCGAGAAATTGTCAGCGGTCGTGCCCGCCGGAAAAGGTTAGATCAAAGTTTTGCCATGGCGTACGAAGGTCGGTTTGACCACCCGTACCGGGTACCATTTGCCACGGATTTCCACTTCGGCGCGGTCGGCGGTTGCCATCGGAACACGCGCCAGGGCAATCGATTTGCTTAGCGTAGGAGAGAAACTACCACTGGTGATCTCCCCTTCGCCAACATCGGCGATACGAACCACCTGATGGGCACGCAAGACACCGCGCTCTTCGAGCACCAGGCCGACCAGTTTGTGCGCAACACCGGCGGCTTTTTCCGCTTCCAGCGCGGCGCGGCCAATGAACTGGCGTGTGGCCGGTTCCCAGGCAATGCTCCAGGCCATGTTCGACGCCAGCGGCGAAACGTCCTGATGAATATCCTGGCCGTAGAGGTTCATCCCGGCTTCGACGCGCAGAGTGTCGCGGGCACCGAGGCCAATCGGGGAAATGCCGGCACCGACCAGATCGTTGAAGAACCCCGGCGCCTGATTGGCCGGCAGACAGATTTCCAGACCGTCTTCACCGGTGTAACCGGTGCGGGCAATGAACCAGTCACCGTCGGTGTAGCCTTCGAAGGGTTTCAGGTGCTGGATCAGCGTGGCGCGCGATTGGGTGACCAGTTCGGCGATTTTCTGCCGGGCCTGCGGGCCTTGAATGGCGAGCATCGCCAGCTCGGAGCGCTCGTGCAGTTGCACGTCGTAACCGCCGAGCTGGGCATTCATCCACGCCAGATCCTGATCGCGGGTGGAGGCGTTGAACACCAGGCGATAAGCGTCATCGAGACGGTAGACAATCATGTCATCGACGATGCCGCCATGCTCGTTGAGCATGGTGCTGTACAACGCACGGCCGGGGCGATGCAGGCGCTCGACATCATTGGCCAGCAAATGCTGAAGCCAGGCCTTGGCCTGGGTGCCGGTGACGTCGATCACGGTCATGTGGGATACATCGAACACCCCGCAATCGCGGCGCACTTCGTGGTGCTCCTCGACCTGCGAGCCGTAATGCAGTGGCATGTCCCAACCGCCAAAATCGACCATCTTCGCGCCGAGGGCGAGATGCAGGTCATAGAGAGGCGTACGCTGTCCCATGGGTTTCTCCTTCCGGGCGTGGCGAAGGTGCGGACAGCCGCTGCACGGGTGAAAGCCTTGAAATAGAAGGCTCTCAGCCGATTTCAGCGAACGGGTCTGTCAGACGAACCGCACCGAATGCCGCGCATTGTAGCCGCATGATTCAGGACTGACGACTAAGTGTTTCGGTGCGCCGAGCGCCGGATCAGGCCGATGACCGGCAACAACCCGACCAGAACCAGGGTCAACGCCGGCAACGAGGCCCGCGCCCATTCGCCTTCGCTGGTCATTTCGAAGATCCGCACCGCCAGCGTGTCCCAGCCAAACGGGCGCATCAGCAGGGTCGCGGGCATTTCCTTGAGCACATCGACGAATACCAGCAACGCCGCGCTCAACGTGCCGGGCAGCAAAAGTGGCAGATACACTTTGAAAAACAGTCGTGGCCCACTGACTCCGAGGCTACGTGCTGCTTCGGGCAAAGATGGCCGTATACGCGCCAGACTGTTTTCCAGCGGGCCATAAGCGACCGCGATAAAGCGCACCAGATAAGCCATCAGCAGTGCAGCCAGACTGCCGAGCAACAGCGGTTTGCCTGCGCCACCGAGCCAGCCCGAAAGCGGAATCACCAGCTCGCGATCCAGATAACTGAACGCCAGCATGATCGACACCGCCAGCACCGAGCCCGGCAGCGCGTAGCCGAGGTTGGCCAGGCCAACGCCGGAGTTGATCGCCGGCGTCGGCGCCAGTCGCCGGGCGAACGCCAGCAGCAGCGCGACGCTGACGGTGATCAACGCGGCCATGCCACCGAGGTAGAGCGTGTGGACGATCAGCCCGACGTAACGTTCATCGAGATCGAAACGGCCGCGCTGCCAGAACCAGACGATCAGTTGCAGCATCGGAATGACGAAGGCGCAGGCGAAGACCAGGCCGCACCAACTCATCGCCGCGAACGCCTTGAATCCACGCAGGTGGTACAACGCCTTGATCCGGGGCCGCTCGTTACTTGCCCGATTCGCGCCGCGCGCACGGCGTTCACCGTACAGCACCAGCATTACCACCAGTAGCAACAGGCTGGCCAGTTGCGCCGCGCTCGACAGGCTGAAGAAGCCGTACCAGGTTTTGTAGATCGCCGTGGTGAAGGTGTCGAAGTTGAACACCGACACCGCGCCGAAATCCGCCAGGGTTTCCATCAGCGCCAGCGCCACACCGGCACCGATGGCCGGACGCGCCATCGGCAACGCCACACGCCAGAAAGCCTGCCATGGCGATTGACCGAGCACTCGCGCAGCTTCCATCAGGCCTTTGCCTTGGGCGAGAAACGCGGTGCGCGCCAGCAGGTAGACGTAGGGATAGAAGACCAGCACCAACACGATAATCACCCCGCCGGTGGAGCGTACCCGGGGAAGACGCAGGCCGCTGCCGAACCATTCACGCAGCAGGGTTTGCACCGGGCCGGCAAAATCGAGCAGGCCGACGAAGACGAAGGCCAGCACGTAGGCGGGGATGGCGAACGGCAGCATCAGCGCCCAGTCGAGCCAGCGCCGGCCGGGGAATTCGCAGAGGCTGGTGAGCCAGGCGAGGCTGACGCCGAGCAGGGTTACGCCAACGCCAACGCCGAGTACCAGCGTCAGGGTGTTGCCGAGCAGGCGCGGCATCTGGGTTTGCCACAGGTGCGACCAGATTTGTTGATCGATGGTCTGCCAGGAGAGCAGCAGAACGCTCAGGGGCAGCAGCACCAACGCGGCGATGGCGAAGACGATGGGGTACCAGCGGCGTTGGGCGGGGTGGGCCACTTTTGGGTCTCTGGAGGGAATGGGGTGTTCTTGGATGAGGTGTTTCAGGTTGAGATTGCTGCCCTCACCCTAACCCTCTCCCAGAGGGAGAGGGGACTGACCGAGGTGCTCTTTCGATTTACGCCGACCTGAAATATCGAGCCGAACTCAAGTGTCGAAAACAACACAAGCCGGCTCCCTCGCCCTTGGGAGAGGGCTGGGGTGAGGGGCTGGTTTTTGAATCAAACAAATCTTTCGAAACGATTCAGTTCCAACCCGCCCGATCCATCATGCGGATCGCCTCAGCCTGACGCTTGCCCGCCACTTCCACCGGCAACGTATCAGCAATGAACTTGCCCCACGCCGCCACTTCCTGCGAAGGCGCCACCGCCGGGTTGGCCGGGAACTCCTGGTTCACGTCGGCAAAGATCTTCTGCGCTTCCGGCGTGGTCATCCACTCAACCAAAGCCTTGGCGGCTTCCGGGTGCGGCGCATGTTTGGTCAGGCCGATGCCCGACAGGTTCACATGCACGCCGCGATCGGCCTGGTTTGGCCAGAACAATTTCACCGGCAGCTCCGGCTTCTGCTTGTGCAGGCGACCGTAGTAGTAAGTGTTGACGATGCCAACGTCGCACTGGCCGGCGTTGATCGCTTCGAGCACAGCGACGTCATCAGAGAACACGTCGGTCGACAGGTTGTTGACCCAGCCCTTGAGGATTTCCTCGGTCTTCGTCGCGCCGTGAACTTCGATCATGGTCGCGGTCAGCGACTGGTTGTAGACCTTCTTCGCCGTGCGCAGGCACAGGCGCCCTTCCCAGTTCTTGTCGGCCAGCGCTTCGTAAGTGGTCAGTTCGCCCGGCTTCACGCGTTGGGTGGAGTAAGCGATGGTCCGCGCGCGCAGGCTCAGGCCGGTCCATGCGTGGGTGGACGAGCGATATTGCAGGGGAATATTGGCGTCGATGGTTTTCGAGGTGAATGGCTGCAGGATGCCCATCTGCTCGGCTTGCCAGAGGTTGCCGGCGTCGACGGTGAGCAGCAGGTCGGCGGTGGCGTTTTCACCTTCGGCCTTGATGCGCTGCATCAGCGGCGCTTCCTTGTCGGTGATGAACTTGATCTTCACCCCGGTCTTGGCGGTGTAGGCATCAAAGACCGGTTTGATCAGCTCATCGATGCGCGACGAGTAAACCACCACCTCATCAGCGGCCTGGACCGTTGTGCTGCCGATCAGGGTCAGGGCCAGTGCGGTCAGAAGACGCTTGGGTGCCAACATGGGAGTGGTCTCTCGGTCGGGAAATGTGGGCCAAATGATAAGGACTCACATTTACCACCTCAATCGAACTCTTTTTGAAGGAGTTACCAGATGTTGCACAGTTGACCACACCCCCTGTAGGAGCTGCCGAAGGCTGCGATCTTTTGATCTTAAAAACAACATCAAAAGATCGCAGCCTTCGGCAGCTCCTACAGGGGAACGCATTTCAAATGCAGGAGTGAGCCCGCTCGCGATGAGGTCAGCAGCAACAACGAAAATCTCAGGGTTTGGCGAGGGCCGGAAGATCACCGGTCAACCCGAGGGCTTCGCGCACAAACAATGCTTTCGCCTCGGGCATCTGCTCCACCAGCTTCAACCCGGCATTACGCAACCAGCGCACCGGCAACGGATCCGCCTGAAACAACCGCTCAAAGCCCTCCATCGCCGCCATCAGCGCGAGGTTATGCGGCATGCGCCGACGCTCGTAACGGCTCAGCACTTTCACATCCGCCAGACGCTCACCGCGCTCCGCCGCTTGCAACAGCACTTCGGCCAGCACCGCCGCATCAAGGAAACCAAGGTTCACACCCTGCCCCGCCAACGGGTGAATGGTGTGCGCCGCATCGCCGATCAGCGCCAGCCCTTGCGCCACATAACGTTTGGCATGACGCTGACGCAGCGGCACGCACAGTCGCGGATCAGCGCTGATCACTTCGCCGAGACGCCCCTCAAAGGCGCGCTCCAGCTCTCGGCAGAAAGCCGCTTCATCCAGCGCCATCAAGCGCTCGGCTTCGCTCGGTGTGGTCGACCAAACGATCGAACACCAATCCTGCTGCCCGTCACGCTCCAGCGGCAAAAACGCCAGCGGCCCGTGATCGGTGAAGCGCTGCCATGCAGTCATCTGGTGCGGTTTGCTGCTGCGCACGCTGGTGACAATGGCGTGATGCAGGTAATCCCACTCGCGAGTCGCCACGCCGGTCAGCCGGCGCACGGCCGAGTTGGCGCCGTCAGCGGCAATCACCAGCGGAGCGCGTAGCTGACGACCATCGGCCAGCGTCAGCAGCCAGTCATCGCCCGAACGGCGCATCTGTTCCAGCCGCGCATTGGCGAGCATGCCCAGATCGCAATCGTGCAAGCGATCGAGCAAGGCATCCTGCACCACGCGATTTTCAACGATATGGCCGAGCACTTCGGCGTGCACGCTGCTCGCCGAGAAATGAATCTGCCCGGTGCCGCTGCCGTCCCAGACGTGCATGTCGGTGTACGGGCTGCTGCGGCGTTTGGCGATGCCGTCCCAGACGCCGAGGCGTTCGAGAATCCGCTGGCTCGCCGCTGACAACGCGCTCACGCGCGGTTCAAACGCAGCGTCGGCGTCGAAGGGTTTAACGCTCAGCGGGCTGCCATCGAGCAGCAGGACTTCCAGCCCGCTGTCCTGTAACGCCAACGCCAGGGCGCTGCCGACCATTCCGGCTCCGACTATCAGCAGATCTGCGCGCATTTCCATGCTTTAAGCCTGTCTCGCTTGCGGCTTGAGCCGCACGTAAAGGGTTTTCCCGACCCGCGCCACCAGATTGCCGGCGCCGTCATGAATGTCGACCTGCAACTGCGGCAGGTATTTCTCGCCATTGGCGGTCTGCCGGCGGATCTCGCCGAGCAAGGTTTCGTCGATGGAGAACCGGGCGAACACCGGGCCTTTGCCCGGCGCGATGAAATCGATGTCGGCAGCCTTGTCCCAGACGATATATTTCGAGCCGAGGTTTTCCATGAGCATCAGCATGAAAAACGGATCGACCATCGAATACAGGCTGCCACCGAACTGAGTGCCGACGTAGTTGCGGTTGTACCAGCCGAGACCCATCGACACCTGAACATCGCGGAAGTCATCGCTGATGTGCCGAACGTGCACGCCAGCACCGAGGTACGGCGGGTAAAACGTCATCACCCAGCGCATCAACCGCGCTTTGCCGAATTTTCTAGTCAACCACTTAAGCATCCGGACGCGTCCCCAACCCCATGGCCTGCCGCGCAAACCAGCGTTTAGCTGGCGGCAGCAAATCGAGACCAAGCAAACCGATGTTGCGCCCCAGCGACACCAGCGGCTGCGTGCTGCCGAACAGGCGTGTGACCTGATCGGAGAAGCCGACGGTGAGATCCTGATCAAGACGCTGACGCTCGCGATAGGCCTGCAACGTGGCGAAATCGCCCAGCGGCTTGTCGCTCGCCAGCAACGCAGCAGCCAGGGCATCGGCATCGCGCAGTGACAGGTTGAAACCCTGCCCGGCAATCGGATGCAGGCTGTGCGCCGCGTTGCCGAGCACGGCCAGATGCGAGCGCACCTGTTCTTCGGCCTCGACCAGCGTCAGCGGATACAAATGCCGCACGCCGACCTGTTTCAGCGTACCGAGGCGGTAACCGAACACGCCCTGCAATTCGCTGAGGAAATCGCGTTCGCTCAGATCGGCCAGACGCTGCGCGTCCATACCCAGACGGGTCCAGACCAAGGCGCAACGGTTGTCCGGGAGCGGCAGCAGCGCCATTGGCCCTTCGTCGGTGAAGCGCTCGAAAGCCATGCCGTTGTGCGCTTCGCTCGGGGTGATGTTGGCGATCAGCGCGCTTTGGTTGTACGGACGCTTGCGCACGTTGATGCCCAGCTGTTCGCGCAGACCGGAACGACCGCCATCGGCGAGTACGGCGAGGTCGCATTCCAGCGTGGTTTCATCGTTGAGGGTCAGGCGATAGCCGTCGGGCAGCGGTTCCATGCGCGTGACTTCCGCCGGGCAGCGCCAGCTGATCACGTCTTTATCAACGTGCTGCCACAGGCAATGGCCGAGCCAGGCGTTTTCCACCACATAACCAAGTGCCGGTACGCCCTCTTCCATCGCCGACAGACGCGCGGTGGAGAAACGGCCACGATCAGAGACGTGAATCTGCTTGATCGGCTCGGCGCGGCGGGAGATTTCCTGCCACACGCCCAAGCGTTGATAAATCTGCCGCGAGCCAAAGGACAGCGCCGACGAGCGCGCGTCGTAGCTTGGCTGCCAGCTGTCGCCGGGGGCGAACGGCTCGATCAGCACGATCTTCCAGCCACGCGCCTTGGCCCCGGCCTGCAGGGCCAACGCCAGACTGGCGCCGACCAGACCGCCACCGATGATTGCCAGATTGACTCGACTCATGCCGCGTGTGTCCTTGCTTGCGCCATCAGCGCTTCGATTTCAGCGACGGTTTTCGGTACGCCGGTGGTGAGGATTTCACAGCCTGTCTTGGTCACGACCACGTCGTCCTCGATGCGCACGCCAATGCCGCGCCATTTCTTCGCGACGTTTTGATTGTCCGGGGCGATGTAGATACCCGGCTCGACGGTCAGCGCCATGCCGACTTCCAGCACGCGCCATTCGCCGCCGACCTTGTACTCGCCGACGTCGTGAACATCCATGCCCAGCCAGTGGCCGGCGCGGTGCATGTAAAACGCTTTGTAGGCTTCGCTGGCAATCAATTCGTCGACTTCACCTTGCAACAATCCGAGCTTCACCAAGCCTGTGGTGATCACCCGGACCGTGGCTTCGTGCGCCTGATTCCAGTGCTTGTTCGGGGCGATTTCGGCGAATGCGGCTTCTTGCGAGGCCAGTACCAATTCGTAGATCGCTTTCTGTTCGGGCGAAAACTTGCCGTTGACCGGCCAGGTGCGGGTGATGTCGCTGGCGTAGCAGTCAATCTCGCAACCGGCGTCGATCAGCACCAGATCGCCGTCCTTGAGCAACGCGTCATTCTGCTGGTAATGCAGGATGCAGCTGTTGCGCCCGGCGGCGACGATCGACCCGTAGGCCGGCATCTTCGCTCCGCCCTTGCGGAATTCGTAATCGAGTTCGGCTTCGAGGCTGTACTCGTGAAGCCCGGCCCGACTGGCTTGCATCGCGCGAATATGCGCCTGCGCCGAGATCCGCGCGGCTTCGCGCATCACCTTCACTTCTGCCGCCGATTTATACAGGCGCATGTCGTGCAGCAGATGATCCAGGGCAACGAATTCGTTCGGTGGCTGCGCGCCGAGGTGCGCCTTGGAGCGGATCACGTTGATCCAGTCCATCAGGTGGCGGTCGAATTCGGGGTTGCTGCCCATCGCCGAATACACCCGGTCGCGACCTTCGATCAGGCCCGGGAGAATGTCGTCGATGTCGGTAATCGGGAAAGCGTCGTCAGCACCGAAGTCGCGGATAGCGCCTTCCTGACCTGCGCGCAAGCCGTCCCACAATTCACGTTCGGCGTTGCGTTCACGGCAGAACAGCACGTACTCACCGTGCTCGCGGCCGGGCATCAGGACAATGACAGCCTGCGGCTCGGGAAAGCCGCTGAGGTACTGGAAGTCGCTGTCCTGGCGGTAGACGTGCTCGACGTCGCGGTTGCGAATCGCCACCGCGGCGGCGGGCAGAATCGCGATGCTGTTGGGTTCCATCTGCGCCATCAGGGCCTTGCGGCGACGGCTGTACTCCGCTTTGGGGATATGGGTCATGGGCAGATGGCTTTCCCTGGCACGCGATTAATGCAGCGACGGTTTGGCGGCTGGCGGCACGTCGGCCTTCCGGGTTTCCGAGAACAGCAGCAGCGGCGCGACGCGCAGGTATTCCATGACTTCCATGTAGTCGCTCTCGCCGTCATCGGATTCTTCCAGGGCGTCTTGCACCTGGGAGATGGCGGCCAGATCCTGCAGCACTTCAGTCGCTTCAGTGCTGAGCATGCTGCTGTCGCGGCAGTTCAGGCCGAAACCGCTGAGGAAGCCCTGGCACCACTCGCCCAGTGCAGCGGCGCGCTCGGCCAGTGGCGCGTCATCGATCGGCAGCAGCAGAACGACAGTGACGTCGTCACCGGTCAGTTCGCCTTTGACCATCTCCTGCAGGCCGATCAGGGCGTTGCGGACGTTGTCCTGGATGTCGCCTTCGAGCAGTTCGGCGGCGTCGATCAACCAGCCTTCGTTATCGAAGCCGGCACCGGCGCAACTGCGTCCGAGCAGCACGCCATGCAGTTCGGCAGGCGAGACGTTGTGGCCGCTGGAAGTCAGCAGGGTGGCAAAGGCTTGGTACGGGGAATTCGCAATGGTCATGGGCAGCTAGGCGCCAGACGGCGCTATGTCTAGAATGAAGGCCTTGTATCCTACATCGACAGACTCGCCAAGACTATTAAAGGCTGTCCGCCAGCTATCCCATCAGACAGACTCCAACTCAGTGGACACAATGGAAGACACCGACCTGCAAGCGCTGATGGCCAGACTCGAACTGCTGATTGGCCGAGTCGAGCAACTAAAGAGTCAAAACGCACTCTTACTAGCTCAGGAAAAAACCTGGCGCGAGGAACGCGCTCACCTCATTGAAAAAAACGAAATCGCCCGGCGTAAGGTCGAATCGATGATTTCGCGCCTCAAGGCCCTGGAGCAAGACTCATGAGTTCAAGCAATAGCGTCACCGTGCAGATCCTCGACAAAGAGTATTCGATCATCTGCCCGCAGGAAGAACGCAGCAATCTGGTCAGCGCCGCGCGCTACCTCGATGGCAAGATGCGCGAGATCCGCAGCAGCGGCAAAGTCATCGGTGCCGATCGCATTGCTGTGATGGCCGCGTTGAACATCACTCACGACCTCTTGCACAAAGAAGAGCGACCGGACATCCAGGCCAGTGGTTCGACCCGTGAACAGGTGCGCGACTTGCTCGATCGTGTCGATCTGGTGCTCGCCGACGATCAGACCACCACCAAGGGCTGATTCGATTGGCCGCTTGCGGTATACTCGCGGCACTCCCTGGGGTGCTTGCCAGTTGACGATGTCCCTGAGCCGATTCGCACTACCCTGGAAGTTGCACGTTGGGCTGGTGTGCATGTCCGCTAGACGGAAAGCCTTAAAGTCTACTGCATCTTCCACCTTGAACTTTCGGGTTCAAGGGCTAAGTTGACAGCGGTTCATCCGGGGAGCCTGATTCGAATCCGATGTCGGTGAAAACCGCCATCGGATTTTTTATGCGTACGTTTTCGTCCAACCTGCCGAAGCCGAACCATGACCGAACCCGCGCTGCTGCCCCGCCCGCAACTCCGCCGCCTGCTGCGCAAGGCACGTCGCTCGCTGAGCAAAAGCGAGCAACGCGAGGCCGCCAAAGGCCTCTACCGGCAATTGGCACAAGACCCGCAGTTTCGCCGGGCGAAACATATCTCTCTGTATTTACCCACCGACGGTGAAATCGATCCGCGCCTGCTGCTGCGTGAAGCGCAGCGTCGGGGCAAGTCGACTTATCTGCCGGTACTCAGCGCCTGGCCGCGAACCAAAATGGTTTTCCAACGGATTCGCCCCGGCGAGAAACTCAAACCCAATCGCTTCCGTATTCTTGAGCCACGGGCGAATCTGGCGCAGCAACGCAAGGTCTGGGCGCTGGATCTGGTGTTGTTGCCTTTAGTTGGATTTGACGATGTCGGCGGGCGACTGGGCATGGGCGGCGGTTTTTATGATCGCAGCCTGGCGTATCTGGCCCGCCGCAAGGGCTGGCGCAAGCCGACGCTGTTGGGGCTGGCCCATGAATGTCAGAAGGTCGAGCGATTGGCGCAGGCAACCTGGGATGTACCGTTACAAGGCACGGTCAGCGACAAGGCGTGGTATTTCGCAGGATAGGACGCCGCGCAGATCAGCGGCGTCGAAAAGGCAGTATCAGCGCTTGAAAGCTGTCGACTGTTGAACCTGTTGCGCGACTTCGATCGGCGCGTCAGCCTTGGTTGTCCACAGACTTTGCGCGTAACCGGTGGTCACCACGCCCAAGCCAAACAAAATTACCAAAGTCCATAGTAAATCCGGTTTGCGTTTCATCGATTGCCCCCCTCAAGGCACATCATCACGATGACAGCAGCGGTTTCCGTTCGTAGGCCGTGCAGCAGCGTCAAGCTTTAAAGGCCGGCATTTTGCGACAACGTGAACCTCTGCGCAAACGCTGACGTCAACCGACCGTCGGTTTGTCATAAAATTGCCCGACAACCTGCCCAATGACCGTTTCAGGAGCACAAGACATGGCCTATTGGCTGATGAAATCCGAACCCGACGAACTCTCGATCAAAGGTTTGGAAAAGCTTGGCAAAGCGCGCTGGGACGGGGTTCGCAACTATCAGGCACGTAACTTCCTGCGCTCGATGGCGGTGGGTGATGAGTTCTTTTTCTACCATTCCAGCTGCCCGGAGCCGGGAATTGCCGGAATCGGCAAGATAATCGAGGCGGCGTACCCGGATCCCACCGCACTGGAGCCGGAAAGTCATTACTTCGACCCGAAGGCAACGCCAGAGAAGAATGCGTGGAGTGCGATTGACGTTGAACACGTCGAGACGTTTGCGCGGGTGTTGAAGCTGGACTATCTGAAGCAGCAGACCGCGTTGGCGGAGATGCCGTTGGTGCAGAAGGGTTCGAGGTTGTCGGTGATGCCGGTCACACCTGAACAGTGGGCGGCGGTAATTGCACTCAAACCCTGAGGAATATGTTGCTTGAAACATCGCCATCGCGAGCAGGCTCACTCCTACAGGGGAACGCATTCCAACTGTAGGAGTGAGCCTGCTCGCGATGAGGCCAGCCCGGACAAATGACTTATTGAATGATCAGGTTGTTGAACAACAGATCTTCAACCACCGGTTTGCCGGTCTCGTCATTCATCACTTGCTGGGTCTGCTTCAAGGCTTCCTGACGCAGCTTCTCTTTACCTTCGATGCTGCCCATCGCCTCGGTCGTCTGTTGAGTAAACAGCGCCACCAGCTGATTGCGGATCAACGGTTCGTTGGCCTTGACCAGTTTCGCCGACTCCTCGCCAGTCACGCGCAGTGCCACGTCGGCCTTGTAGACCTTGAGCTTCGGCGTGCCATCCAGCCCATAGTTACCCACGAACGGCGGGCTCAGCGTGATGTAGCTCACCTTCGGCGCTTCGCCTTCTTTGGCTTCTTCGGCCAGCGCTGCCACAGGCAGAGACAGGGCCAGCAACAACATGATCCACGCTTTCACAATTCGCTCCTTATCCGGTTTGCGGCCTAGCATAACGACACGGCGCGCAAGCACAAGCTTATGGCTGACTATCAGGGTCGGGCATGCTCGTTGACCCGTTGACTGACACACCTACACTTATCGGCCATCACTCCCAAAGGAATAGCCCTGATGAAAGCCGTGCTGTGCAAAGCCTTCGGCCCTGCCGAATCGCTGGTGCTGGAAGACGTCGCCAGCCCCGCCCCGAAGAAGAACGAAATCCTGCTGGAGGTGCACGCCGCCGGGGTCAACTTTCCCGACACGCTGATCATCGAGGGCAAGTACCAATTCAAGCCGCCCTTCCCGTTCTCGCCGGGTGGTGAGGCCGCTGGCGTGGTGCGCGAAGTCGGCGAAAAGGTCAGCCATCTCAAGGTCGGCGACCGGGTCATGGCCCTGACCGGCTGGGGCAGTTTCGCTGAACAGGTCGCGGTGCCGGGCTACAACGTGCTGCCGATCCCGCCGTCGATGGACTTCAACATCGCCGCCGCTTTCAGCATGACCTACGGCACCTCGATGCACGCGCTCAAGCAACGCGCCAACCTGCAAGCGGGTGAAACCCTGTTGGTGCTTGGCGCATCCGGCGGTGTTGGCCTGGCAGCCGTGGAAATCGGCAAAGCCATGGGCGCCCGCGTCATCGCCGCCGCGAGCAGCGCCGAGAAACTGGCGGTGGCCAAGGCTGCCGGCGCCGATGAGCTGATCAACTACAGCGAAACCAGCCTCAAGGATGAGATCAAACGTCTTACCGACGGCCAGGGCGCTGATGTGATTTACGATCCGGTCGGCGGTGACTTGTTCGATCAGGCCATCCGCGCCATCGCCTGGAACGGTCGCCTGCTGGTCGTCGGCTTCGCCAGCGGACGCATCCCGGAACTGCCGGTCAACCTCGCGTTGCTCAAGGGCGCGGCGGTACTCGGCGTGTTCTGGGGTTCATTCGCCCAGCGCCAGCCGCAGGACAACGCGGCGAACTTCCAGCAGTTGTTCAGTTGGTTCGCCGAGGGCAAATTGAAGCCGTTGGTGTCGCAGGTCTATCCGCTGAGCAATGCGGCGCAAGCAATCAATGACCTTGGCCAGCGCAAGGCAGTGGGCAAGGTGGTGGTGCAGGTGCGCTGAGCACGACGCAGCCCCTGCAACTGCCGGGCGACGCTGCGAGGTCGCCCGGCATCAGTTGTTCCTGAACCTTCTCGCTGCGTGATTCGATGAGCTGCCCCTTGTCATCGAAGCGCAAGACAATCAGCCAGTCGTAAACATCCACCGGCCACTTCGGCTGGCCGATCAGTGCCGGGCCATTGCCGCCGAACGCTGCGATGAGTTTATTGATGTGGCCGTGATGCCAGGCGATCAGCACGGTGTTCGCCTGATTGCTCGCGCGCAACTGATTGACCAGTTTGTCGACGTCGTTATTGGCAAAGGGTTGTTCGATCGGCAATTGCAGGCGTTGCGACAGCGGGATCAGCGTCTGCCGAGGCCGGATGCTTTGCGCGCTGTCGGCCGTGGCGATCAGGCGTTGCGGGATGAGTGTCTGACCGTTCAGCTTCAGCGGGTCAAAATAGTCGGCGTAAGCCGCAGCGCGCTGCTCGCCGCGAGCGTTGAGTTCGCGCCCCACCTCCGGTTTTTCAGCATGGCGAATAATCAGCACGGTGGCGTTGCGCAGCCCCGGCGCCGCCGAGCCTTGGGCGAAACTCAACACCAAAACTGAAACGGTGACGGCAATCACCATCAACAATCTCGGCAGTAACCTGCGAATCCTCGGGGCCATCATTCGTCTCTGGGCAATCAATCGGCTTATTGATCGCGAGTCTAAGACAGAAAATTGCGGACGCTACAAAAACGCCCTGTTCTTACAGCTGAGCGACAGGTTCGTAATGGAACGCGCGACTTCCAACATTTTCCGCTGTTTTGCCGATGCGGACCGGTGCTATTTTCGGTAACGAAACTGTAACATTCGCATCCGCAGTCAAAACAAGAAATCTGGAGCTCTTGAATGTTTGCTTTCTTTCGTCCTGCCGCACATCAGGCTCCACTGCCTGAAGAAAAAATAGACAGCACTTACCGACGCCTGCGTTGGCAGATCTTCGCCGGTATTTTCTTTGGCTACGCGGGTTATTACCTGCTGCGCAAAAACTTCTCCCTGGCCATGCCGTACCTGATCGACGAAGGCTACAGCCGTGGCGATCTGGGTCTGGCGATGTCGGCGATTGCCATCGCCTATGGCTTGTCGAAATTCCTCATGGGCCTGGTGTCCGACCGTTCCAACCCGCGCTTCTTCCTGCCGTTCGGCCTGTTGGTTTCGGCGGGAGTGATGTTCGTGTTCGGTTTCGCGCCTTGGGCAACGTCCAGCGTGACCATGATGTTCATCCTGCTGTTCATCAACGGCTGGGCCCAGGGCATGGGCTGGCCGCCAAGTGGCCGGACCATGGTGCACTGGTGGTCGCAGAAGGAACGCGGCGGCGTGGTGTCGGTGTGGAACGTGGCGCATAACGTCGGCGGCGGTCTGATCGGCCCGCTGTTCCTGCTCGGCATGGGCCTGTTCAACGACTGGCACGCGGCGTTCTACGTACCGGCAGCGGTGGCGCTGGGCGTCGCGGTGTTTGCCTTCATCACCATGCGCGACACCCCGCAATCGGTCGGCCTGCCGCCGATCGAGAAGTACAAGAACGACTACCCGGAAGGCTACGACGACAGCCACGAAGACGAATTCAGCGCGAAAGAGATCTTCGTCAAATACGTGCTGCGCAACAAAATGCTCTGGTACATCGCCATGGCCAACGTCTTCGTCTACCTGCTGCGCTACGGCGTGCTGGACTGGGCACCGACCTATCTGAAAGAAGCCAAGGGCTTCACCGTCGATAAAACTTCGTGGGCGTACTTTTTCTACGAGTGGGCGGGTATTCCTGGCACGCTGCTGTGCGGCTGGATGTCGGACAAGATCTTCCGTGGCAACCGTGGCCTGACCGGCATGGTGTTCATGGCGCTGGTGACTGTCGCGACCCTGGTCTACTGGCTGAACCCAGCCGGTAACCCGACCGTCGACATGATCGCGCTGTTCTCGATCGGCTTCCTGATCTACGGCCCGGTGATGCTGATCGGCCTGCAGGCGCTGGAACTGGCGCCGAAGAAAGCCGCTGGCACTGCCGCAGGCTTCACCGGTCTGTTCGGTTATCTCGGTGGTTCGGTCGCGGCCAGTGCGGCAATGGGCTACACCGTTGACCATTTCGGCTGGGACGGTGGTTTTGTCCTGCTGGTGGGCGCTTGCCTGCTGTCGATGGCCTTCCTCGCCCCGACCCTGTGGCACAAGCAAGTTGCCAGTCAGAGCCGTGAAGCGGTCGCTTGATCGGTCTGTGATTTACAGCGCTTGAGCCGCGCCTCCAGATTGCGGTCTGGCATGGCGTGGCTGCGCAGGGCGTGTGCGGTCTGCTCGACATAATCGCGAGTGGTGCCGTAACGCCCGCTGGCGCTTGCAAACACTTGGCTCAGCACGTGATCCGGCAAGTTGCCAGCATAGCTGGGCAGGTGCCGCTCCAACACAAATCCCAAGGCCTGCACCTGGCTACCGTCGGCGAGACGGCAGTTGAGCCAGTGTGGCCGATAGGACGGCACCGGCATCTCGCGTTTCCACAGCGCGTACAGCGCCGCATCGAGATTGTCTTCCGGCAAGCGATAAGCAAAGCCGCTGCACGAACCGCCGCGATCCAGACCAAACACCAGGCCGGGCAACTCCGGCGTACCGCGATGCTCGTGCGACCACAGGTACAAGCCGCGATGGTAGCCATGCACACGTCCGCGCACCCGCTCCACCGCCGAACATTCCGGCCGCCAGATCAGCGAACCGTAGGCGAACAGCCACACCGGCCCGCCCTTGTGGCGCGCCATGGTCGATTGCATGGAAGCGAGAAGTTGTTCGTGCGTCAGCTGCGGCCCTAGATCGAGCCGCGGAGGGTAATTCAAATTCAGAAAAGCGTTTTCAATGGCGCTCATGGCGAATAGCGTTCAGCTCCCCGCGGGTGAAGAATTACTTAATAGAACGCACCGCTGTAACAATAAGGCACATATGTTTTAAGGCAATTTGAGTGCCATGGCACAGTTCTTAATTGATTGCCTGATTGATATATAACCTAGCGGTATTTATGCAATTACATAAATACCGATCGGCTATATAGAGAGTTATAACGGATTCAGGGACGAGGCGCGTAGGCGAACACATCCGCACGCATTTGATGGGCATCCATCCCGGCTTCGACCAAGGCGTCGAGGGTGCCATAGACCATGGCCGGCGAGCCACTCGCGTAGACGTGCAGCGGTTTCAGATCCGGGAAGTCTTCACAAACCGCCTCGTGCAGCATGCCGCAGCGCCCTTCCCAACCGCATTGATCGCTGACGACTTTGTGCAGGAACAGGTTGGGCAACTTCAGCCATTCGTCCCAGTGTTCGATCTCATAGAAATCTTCCGGACGACGCACGCCCCAGTACAGATGCACGGGATGTTTGAAGCCGTTGGCGCGACAGTGTTCGATCAGCGCGTGAATCTGGCCCATGCCGGTGCCGGCGGCAACCAACACCAGCGGCCCGTCGGGCAGCTCGGCCAGATGCGTATCACCGAATGGCAGCTCGACACGCACCATCGCATTGCGTTGCAGCTGTTCGATCAGGCTCAGTGCACTGGCTTCGCGCGCCAGCACATGGATTTCCAGATCGCGCCCGCCGTGCGGTGCCGAAGCCATGGAGAACGCCGACTTCTCGCCGTTCTCACGTTCGATCATCAGGTACTGCCCGGCGTGATAACGCGGCGGCTTGCCGGCCGGCGCACGCAGACGCACGCGCCAGGTGTCGCCACCGACGTCGCGGCATTCGATGACCTGACATGACAGGCTGCGCACCGGCAGTTCTCCCAACGCGAGCACGCCATCCCACAGCAGGATGCAGTCTTCCAGCGGCTCGGCTATGCAAGTGTAGAACTCGCCGTGGTCATGCACCTTGCCGGCCTGTTCGACGCGGCCTTCGACCAGCAGCGCCGCACACACGTGACAATTGCCGTTGCGGCAGCTTTGCGGGCATTCGTAGCCCAGGCGCCGCGCACCATCGAGAATCCGCTCACCGGGCTGTATCTCAAGCACTGCTCCGGAGGGCTGCAGGGTTACACGCATCAATCTATTCCTAACTGATTCCAGATGGCATCGATCCGTTGGGTGACGGCGTCGTCCTTGACGATCACGCGACCCCACTCGCGAGTGGTTTCGCCCGGCCACTTGTGGGTGGCATCGAGGCCCATTTTCGAACCCAGGCCGGAGATCGGCGAGGCGAAGTCGAGGTAGTCGATCGGCGTGTTATCGATCATCACCGTGTCGCGCTTGGGGTCCATGCGCGTGGTGATGGCCCAGATCACGTCGTTCCAGTCACGGGCGTTGATATCGTCGTCAGTGACGATAACGAACTTGGTGTACATGAACTGTCGTAAAAACGACCAGACACCGAGCATCACGCGCTTGGCGTGCCCCGGATACGACTTCTTCATGGTCACGATGGCCATGCGGTACGAACAGCCTTCCGGCGGCAGGTAGAAGTCGGTGATCTCCGGGAACTGCTTTTGCAGGATCGGCACGAACACTTCGTTCAGTGCGACGCCGAGAATCGCCGGCTCATCCGGCGGACGGCCGGTGTAAGTGCTGTGGTAGATCGGTTTGATCCGGTGGGTGATGCGCTCGACGGTGAACACCGGGAAGCTGTCGACTTCGTTGTAGTAACCGGTGTGGTCGCCGTACGGGCCTTCATCGGCCATTTCGCCCGGATGGATCACGCCTTCGAGGATGATTTCGGCGGTGGCCGGCACTTGCAGGTCATTGCCACGGCACTTGACCAGTTCGGTGCGGTTACCGCGCAAGAGACCGGCGAAAGCGTATTCGGACAGGCTGTCCGGCACTGGCGTCACGGCGCCAAGAATGGTCGCCGGATCCGCGCCCAGCGCCACGGACACCGGAAACGGTTGGCCCGGATGCTTCTCGCACCATTCGCGGTAATCCAGCGCGCCGCCACGGTGGCTCAGCCAACGCATGATCACCTTGTTGCGGCCGATCACTTGCTGACGGTAGATGCCGAGGTTCTGGCGGTCCTTGTTCGGGCCTTTGGTGACGGTCAGGCCCCAGGTGATCAGCGGGCCGACGTCGCCGGGCCAGCAGGTCTGCACCGGCAGCATCGCCAGATCGACGTCGTCGCCTTCGATGACCACTTCCTGGCACACCGCGTCTTTGACGACTTTCGGCGCCATCGAGATGATCTTGCGGAAGATCGGCAGCTTCGACCACGCGTCTTTCAAGCCCTTCGGCGGCTCGGGCTCCTTGAGGAACGCCAGCAGCTTGCCAATTTCGCGCAGCTCGCTGACCGACTCGGCGCCCATGCCCATGGCCACCCGCTCGGGGGTGCCGAACAGGTTGCCGAGCACCGGAATGTCGTAGCCGGTCGGCTTCTCGAACAGCAGCGCCGGGCCTTTGGCCCGTAGCGTGCGGTCACACACCTCAGTCATCTCCAGCACCGGCGAGACGGGAATCTGGATGCGTTTCAACTCTCCGCGCTGCTCAAGCTGCTGCACGAAATCCCGAAGATCCTTGAATTTCATTGACGATGGCACCCTCAAAATAGGCGTACATCCTACCTGCTATGCAGCCCTGTGGCAGCCTGTCGCTGCTTACTTGGCTGCATTCGTCCGGGCTTTGCCAAGGTTTTCCCGGCCTTGCAGGCTGATGAACAGCGGCTCCATGATCGGTGCCACCAGGCGCGCGCCGACTTCCGACAGGTGATTATCGTCGGTGTACAGCGAGTAGCCGTCGAGTTCTGCGTGACAGAGTCCCTTTTCATCACACAGGCGTGGCGCAGGATCGACCACACGCACCGCCGGGTCTTTGGCCAGCTCGGCGAACAGCTGGCTGATGAACACCTGGCGCTCGTGGTGAATGGCCACTTGTTGACCGACGCCTTCGACCGAACGATCCAGCATCGCCAGGCGCGTCAGGCGATATGGCGGGCTGAAAGGCTGCAATGGTGCCTCTTTGACCAGCCAGACCCGATGGCCGCTGGCACGCAGTTGCGCAACGCGCGTGCGCAGGCCAGCGGCCAGACGTTGCTCGGCAGCGGCGCGATCGTAACGACCGTCGGGGGTTCTCAGCACGTGGCCCAGGTCGCCATTGGCTGCACCGTAGACGTACAGGCTCCAGCGCGCGACCAGCACCACATCGCTGACGGTTTTCTCTTTCAGGGCCTGCTCGATCCGGCGGTTGAAATGCGCACATACCGGGCCATGTTCCAGACCCTCCACCGGAATGCAGCCCGGTGAACTGGCGAGAATCACGCTGACGTCGTGGGCTTTCGCACCGTCATCAAACACCGGAATCAGTGCCGTGGCGTGACTGTCGCCCCAGACCATCGCTTGCGCCGGCACGTCGGCCACGCCGTAATGACAGAACAGTTTGTCATCAGGCGTCTTGTCGTCCGCCAGGCACGCCATCAGCTCCGGCCGCCAGTCGTGGCCACGGGCATATTGCAGCGCCTGATCGGACAGACGCCACGGCAAGCCATCGGTCCAGCGCAGGGTTTGCCCGGCCAGCGCCAGCACCAGCACACCGAGGGCGCCAGCGATCAGAATCGGCCGACGACCGGCGAGCAAACGGCGCTCGCGGAACGGCGTTTCGATGAATTTCCACGACAGATAACCCAGCACCAGCGTCAGCAGAATTAATCCGGCGTTATCGAGCGCGCTGATTTCCTCGACGCTGGCATAGCTGGAAAACACGAACACCGGCCAATGCCACAGGTACCAGGAATAAGAGATCAGGCCGAAACCGACCATCACCTTACTGCTCAACAATTGACCAACAACAGTCTCGCGATGACCGTTGGCGAAAATCAGCAGCACCACACCGAGCACAGGCAGCAGCGCCGCCGCACCGGGGAATGGTGTGGCTTTGCTGTAGCCGAACACCGCCAGCAGGATCAGGCCCATGCCGAGCAGGCTCAACAGTTGCGCCGCCATCGGCTTCAAGCGCCAGGCATGCTTCGGCGCGACCGCCAGCATAGCCCCGGCGAGCAGTTCCCAGGCGCGCATTGGCAGCAGGAAGAAGGCTTTTTCCGGGTGGTGACTGACCGCCCACACGCTCAGACCGAAGGACACCAGCAGAATCGCGAACAGCGCCAGTCGCCAGTGCTTGAGGCGACTCGACAGCACCGCCAGCAGCAGCGGGAAGAGGATGTAGAACTGCTCTTCAACCGCCAGCGACCAGGTGTGCAACATCGGCTTGAGGTCAGAGGCGACGTCGAAATAGCAGTCCTGACGCATAAACAGGATGTTCGAGACGAACAGCACCTGATAGCGCACTGAGCGCCCCAGCTCTTCGTAATCCTTGGGCGCCAGCAGGAACCAGCCCACCGCCAGCACCGCAATGATCATCGCGAACAGCGCCGGCAGAATCCGCCGCGCACGGCGTGCCCAGAACTCGACGAAGCTGAACCGTCCAGCCTGACGCTGGTTCCAGATAATCGAAGTGATCAGGTAGCCGGAAATGACGAAAAACACGTCAACCCCGACAAAACCGCCGGTAAACCCCGGGACGCCAAAATGGAACAGCACCACGGCGATGACCGCGACTGCCCGCAAGCCGTCGATATCCCTTCGATAAGCGAGTGTACTCATAAATCTTTAATGCCAATCAGTTGGTTATTATTTGTACAGCCGGAATCTCTTACCCGGAAACGGTCTCGTACGTTGCTGCTCATTCTGCAAGGCACAGACCTTACCAGATCACCATCGTCCCATCGCTGAGACAAAATCCAGTCAAAATCCGGGCAAAAAAATAGCGCCCCCATAGGGACGCCATTTTTATCGGCTCAGCCGGCGATGTTACTTGCGCTTCATCGACAGGAAGAACTCGTCGTTGGTCTTGGTCGTTTTCAGCTTGTCGACCAGGAACTCGATGGCAGCGACTTCGTCCATCGGGTGCAGCAGCTTGCGCAGAATCCACATGCGCTGCAGTTCGTCGTCGGCAGTCAGCAACTCTTCGCGGCGGGTGCCGGAGCGGTTGATGTTGATCGCCGGGAACACGCGCTTCTCGGCGATCTTGCGATCCAGAGGCAATTCCATGTTGCCGGTACCCTTGAACTCTTCGTAGATCACTTCGTCCATCTTCGAGCCGGTTTCAACCAGCGCGGTGGCGATAATGGTCAGCGAGCCGCCTTCTTCGATGTTACGCGCAGCACCGAAGAAACGCTTTGGCTTCTCGAGGGCGTGAGCATCGACACCACCGGTCAAGACCTTGCCGGAGCTTGGAATCACGGTGTTGTAGGCACGGGCCAGACGGGTGATGGAGTCGAGCAGGATCACCACATCTTTCTTGTGTTCGACCAGGCGCTTGGCCTTCTCGATCACCATTTCGGCAACCTGGACGTGACGGGTCGGCGGTTCGTCGAAAGTCGAGGCAACCACTTCGCCGCGCACGGTGCGCTGCATTTCGGTTACTTCTTCCGGACGCTCGTCGATCAGCAGCACGATCAGGTGAACTTCAGGGTTGTTACGGGCGATGTTCGCTGCGATGTTTTGCAGCATGATCGTTTTACCGGCTTTCGGCGGCGCAACGATCAGACCACGCTGGCCTTTGCCGATCGGGGCGCACAGGTCGATCACACGACCGGTCAAGTCTTCGGTGGAACCGTTACCGGCTTCCATCTTCATGCGCACGGTCGGGAACAGCGGGGTCAGGTTCTCGAAGAGAATCTTGTTTTTCGCGTTCTCGGGACGATCGAAGTTGATCGTGTCGACCTTGAGCAGAGCGAAATACCGCTCGCCTTCCTTCGGAGGGCGGATCTTGCCAACGATGGTGTCACCGGTGCGCAAGTTGAAGCGGCGGATCTGGCTTGGCGAGACGTAGATATCGTCCGGGCCGGCCAGGTAGGAAGCGTCAGCGGAGCGCAGGAAGCCGAAGCCGTCCTGGAGAATCTCCAGCACGCCATCACCGGAGATTTCCTCGCCGCTTTTAGCGTGCTTTTTCAGCAGGGAGAAAATCACGTCCTGCTTGCGCGAACGGGCCATATTTTCTATGCCCATCTGTTCGGCCAATTCGAGCAGTTCGGTAATCGGCTTTTGCTTGAGTTCAGTCAGATTCATAGAGGAATGACGTAATCCTTTATGGAGGGGGGGAAATTAAGCTTTTGGCTTAATGAGGCCGCGCCGCGGAGAAGGCGACAGGATCGCGAACTAATTCGAAAAGGAGTGCGTCGGCGACGGCTAGCAGGGGGCAATGGAGAAACCAGTGCGGGGCCGAATGTACCACCTGAGTTTCGGAGCGTCTAGCCCTGAATACGCAAAAAGCCCCGCTATTTGCGGGGCTTTTTTTTAAGCACTTTACTGCGACGCTTAGATGTTGGCGTCGAGGAAAGCTGCCAGTTGCGACTTCGACAGCGCGCCGACTTTGGTCGCAGCGACTTCACCGTCCTTGAACAGCATCAAGGTCGGGATACCACGCACGCCATGCTTGGCCGGGGTTTCCTGGTTTTCGTCGATGTTCAGTTTGGCAACGGTCAGCTTGCCTTTGTAAGTCTCGGCAATCTCGTCCAGTACCGGAGCGATCATTTTGCAAGGACCGCACCATTCAGCCCAGTAATCGACCAGGACAGCGCCTTCGGCCTTGAGTACGTCGGCATCGAAGCTAGCGTCGCTAACGTGTTTGATAAGATCGCTGCTCATGGAATTCTCCAGGTTGTAAGCAAAAAAACGTGGCCCATCATAGCCGCCCTTCCTGTGTTCAGGAAGCCGCAGATGATTGAGTCTTGCTATGGTGCCCCATGAGTTTGGGTATAGCTCAAGTCACGCCGTGGCGGGGGCGATGAAGGCGATCCCGGTGCGCAGGGCCGCATTGCGCACGTGTTCCTGCATGGCTTTTTGCGCAGCAGCGGATGCCCGGCGAGCGAGGGCACGAAGGATTTTTCGGTGTTCCTGCCAGGTTTCCATGGCGCGCTCGGCACGGATGAACGGTAGTTTCTGGCTCTCGAGAAACATCTCGGCACTGGCGGTAAGGATGCTCAGCATCGCCTGATTGCCGCTCGCCAGCAGAATGCGCCGGTGGAATTCGAAGTCGAGTTTCGCGGCGGCTTCAAAGTCGCCGGCCTTCAATTGCTCGCGCATTGCCGCAACATTGTCTTCCAGCGCGTCCAGATCGAACGTGCTCAGCGTCACCGCTGCCAGCCCTGCGGCGAAACCCTCCAGCGCATAGCGCAACTGAAAGATATCCAATGGCGACGCCTGCGCCGCGAACGACCAGCCCGGCGCGCTATCGCCGCGTGACAACTCCACCGGCGCCTGCACGAAAACGCCCTTGCCCGGCTGAATACTGACCACGCCCAGCGCACTCAGCGATGACAACGCTTCACGCAACGATGCCCGACTGACACCGAGTTGCAGCGCCAGATCCCGTTGCGACGGCAAGGCATCGCCGGGGCCGAAGCCCTGTTCGCTGATCAGTTTGCGGATCGCTTGCAGCGCCACTTCGGGTACCGCACGGGAAATCGAGTTCATGGTTTTTCAGACGCACCGGGCCAATGTGCGGCTAGTTGTAAAGCTATTCGAGGAGTCCGGCAAGTCGTGCCCCAGCGGGGTTCGACGCTTGGGGCCGATGCGCCATGGCAGTGCGAAAAACAACCTGACTGTTCAGACCAGTAAGACCGAACAAACCCGCTGAAACCGCGGCCTGCCGCTACCAAGGCCGCCTATTGGCACGGCGCATGCTCTGTCCGATCACAGAAATCACTTCCCGCCGATCCGGAGATTGTCCATGACCCAGCGTTACAGCGCCCTCCTCGCTTCCCTGTTTGCCGGCCTGCTGCTCTGTCAGGCGCCCGCAAATGCCGACGGTCTCGACGACGTGGTCAAACGCGGCACACTGAAAGTCGCTGTACCTCAGGACTTCCCGCCGTTCGGCTCGGTCGGCCCGGACATGAAGCCGCGCGGCCTCGATATCGACACGGCAAAACTGTTGGCCGAGCAACTCAAGGTCAAACTTGAACTGACCCCGGTCAACAGCACCAACCGCATCCCGTTTCTCACCACTGGCAAAGTCGACCTGGTGATTTCCAGCCTCGGCAAAAACCCCGAACGCGAGAAGGTCATCGACTTCTCCCATGCCTACGCACCGTTCTACCTCGCCGTGTTCGGCCCGCCCGACGCCGCGATTACGAGCCTCGATGACCTCAAGGGCAAGACCATCAGCGTCACCCGTGGCGCCATCGAAGACATCGAGCTGACCAAGGTCGCTCCCGAAGGTGTGACCATCAAGCGCTTCGAAGACAACAACTCGACCATCGCCGCCTACCTCGCAGGCCAGGTCGACCTGATCGCCAGCGGCAACGTGGTGATGGTCGCAATCAGCGAGAAGAACCCGAAACGCGTGCCGGCGCTGAAAGTGAAGCTCAAGGATTCGCCGGTCTACGTTGGCGTGAACAAGAACGAAGCGGCGCTGCTGGCCAAGGTCAACGACATCCTGACCAGCGCCAAGGCTGACGGCGCGCTGGAAAAGAATTCGCAGACCTGGCTGAAAGAGCCGCTGCCGGCCGATCTCTGATCGACTGCGCGGGAGACCTTCATGGCTTATCAGTTCGATTTCATGCCGGTGGTGGAAAACACCGACCTGCTGCTGCGCGGAGCGCTGTTTACCCTTGAGCTGACCGCCATCGGTGCGGTGCTCGGGGTCGGCCTCGGGATTGTCGGGGCGCTGATGCGGGCGTGGGAGATTCGCCCGTTCTCGACGCTATTCGGCGTTTACGTCGAGTTGATCCGCAACACGCCGTTTCTGGTGCAGTTGTTCTTCATCTTCTTCGGCCTGCCGTCGCTTGGCGTGCAGATTTCCGAATGGCAGGCGGCGGTGCTGGCGATGGTGATCAACCTCGGCGCCTATTCGACCGAGATCATCCGTGCCGGCATCCAGGCGATCCCGCGCGGGCAGCTGGAAGCCGCAGCAGCATTGGCGATGACCCGCTTCGAGGCGTTCCGCCACGTGGTCTTGCTGCCAGCGCTGGGCAAGGTCTGGCCGGCGCTGAGCAGCCAGATCATCATCGTCATGCTCGGTTCGGCGGTGTGTTCGCAGATCGCCACCGAAGAGCTGAGCTTCGCCGCCAACTTCATTCAGTCGCGCAACTTCCGCGCCTTTGAAACCTACGCGCTGACCACGCTGCTCTATCTGTGCATGGCGCTGCTGATCCGCCAGTTGCTCAACTGGATCGGTCGCCGCTACATCAGTCGAAGCGGGAGCCGCGCATGAGCGATTTCACCTTCTGGGACATCCTGCGCAATTTGCTCGTTGGCCTGCAATGGACGTTGGCGTTGTCGCTGGTGGCGTTTATCGGCGGCGGCCTCGTCGGGCTGCTGATCCTGATCATGCGCATTTCAAAAAACGCTGTGTCGAGCAACATCGCCCGCACCTGGATCGAGCTGTTCCAGGGCACGCCACTGTTGATGCAACTGTTTCTGGTGTTCTTCGGCGTGGCGCTGGCCGGAATCGAGATTTCGCCGTGGATGGCCGCAGCGATTGCCCTGACCTTGTTCACCAGCGCCTATCTGGCAGAGATCTGGCGCGGTTGCGTCGAGTCGATCTCCAATGGCCAGTGGGAAGCCTCGGCGAGTCTGGCGCTCAATCCCTTGGAGCAACTGCGCTACGTGATCCTGCCGCAAGCGCTGCGGATTGCCGTGGCGCCGACCGTGGGTTTTTCGGTGCAAGTGGTCAAAGGCACCGCCGTGACCTCAATCATCGGCTTCACCGAGCTGACCAAGACCGGCGGCATGCTCGCCAACGCCACGTTTGAACCGTTCATGGTCTACGGCCTCGTCGCCCTCGGCTATTTCCTGCTCTGCTACCCCTTGTCCCTCAGTGCGCGCTACCTGGAAAGGAGACTGCATGCCTCTGCTTAGAATTTCCGCCCTGCATAAATACTACGGCGATCACCACGTACTCAAAGGCATCGACCTCAGCGTCGAAGAAGGCCAGGTGGTGGCGATCATCGGCCGCAGCGGCTCGGGCAAATCCACCCTGCTGCGCACGCTTAACGGCCTGGAATCGATCAACGACGGCGTGATCGAAGTCGATGGCGAATACCTCGACGCTGCCCGCGCTGATTTGCGCAGCTTGCGGCAGAAAGTCGGTATGGTTTTTCAGCAGTTCAACCTGTTCCCGCACCTCACCGTCGGCGAGAACGTCATGCTCGCGCCACAGGTGGTGCAGAAAGTGCCAAAAGCCAAGGCAGCGGAACTGGCGCGCGCAATGCTGGAGCGCGTCGGCCTCGGAGAGAAATTCGATGCCTTTCCGGATCGCCTGTCCGGCGGCCAGCAACAACGCGTGGCGATTGCCCGGGCATTGGCGATGTCGCCGAAAGTGTTGCTGTGCGATGAGATCACCTCGGCGCTTGACCCGGAACTGGTCAACGAAGTGCTCAGCGTGGTGCGCCAATTGGCCAGGGAAGGCATGACATTGATCATGGTCACCCACGAAATGCGCTTCGCCCGCGAGGTGGGCGACAAACTGGTGTTCATGCACCATGGCAAGGTGCATGAGGTGGGGGATCCGAAGGTGTTGTTTGCCAATCCGCAGACGGCGGAGCTGGCGAACTTTATTGGCACTGTAGAAGCCGTCAATTGATCCGCACCTCTTCTGTGGCGAGGGAGCTTGCTCCCTCGCCACAGAAGCTGTCTGATCGTTCCCACGCTCTGCGTGGGAATGCCTCACCGGACGCTCTGCGTCCGCTTTTGGGACGCGGAGCGTCCCGGCCTGCATTCCCACGCAGAGCGTGGGAACGATCCGGTTTGCGCCGTGCGCGTTGGCGCCAGCGTTTGATCGTGGCACGATGTCGAGGTTATCGACCGAGACCCCCTGACCATGCCGCAATCCCAAGCCAAGAATCTGTCCCTGATCGCCGCAATCGACCTGGGCTCCAACAGCTTTCACATGGTCGTGGCGAAAGCCCAGAACGGCGAAATCCGCATTCTCGAGCGTCTCGGCGAGAAAGTTCAGCTGGCTGCCGGCATCGACGATGAGCGCAAGCTCAACGAAGAATCGATGCAGCGCGGCCTCGATTGCCTCAAGCGTTTTGCCCAACTGATCAACGGTATGCCGCTGGGCGCCGTGCGCATCGTCGGCACCAACGCCCTGCGGGAAGCGCGCAACCGCCTCGAATTCATCCATCGCGCCGAAGAAATCCTCGGCCATCCGGTGGAAGTCATCTCCGGCCGTGAAGAGGCGCGCCTGATTTATCTGGGCGTGTCGCACACCCTCGCCGACACTCCGGGCAAACGTCTGGTCGCCGACATCGGCGGCGGCAGTACCGAATTCATCATTGGTCAGCGTTTCGAGCCGCTGCTGCGCGAAAGCCTGCAAATGGGCTGCGTCAGCTTCACCCAGCGCTATTTCAAGGACGGCAAGATCACCCCGGCCCGCTACGCCCAGGCGTACACCGCAGCGCGGCTGGAGATCATGAGCATCGAGCACGCCCTGCATCGCCTGACCTGGGATGAAGCCATCGGCTCCTCGGGCACCATCCGCGCCATCGGCCTGGCGCTGAAGGCTGGCGGTCACGGCACTGGCGAAGTCAACGCCGAAGGTCTGGCGTGGCTCAAGCGTCGTCTGTTCAAACTGGGTGATGTCGACAAGATCGACTTCGAAGGCATCAAGCCTGATCGCCGGACCATTTTTCCGGCGGGTCTGGCGATTCTCGAAGCGATTTTCGACGCCCTCGAACTGCAACGCATGGACCACTGCGACGGCGCGCTGCGTGAAGGCGTGCTCTATGACCTGCTTGGCCGTCATCATCACGAAGACGTGCGTGAACGCACCCTGACCTCGTTGATGGAGCGCTATCACGTCGATCTGCAACAGGCCGCTCGAGTCGAGCGCAAAGCCTTGCACGCGTTCGATCAGGTCGCGGCGGACTGGGAGCTGGATGACGGCATCTGGCGCGAACTCCTTGGCTGGGCAGCTAAAGTGCACGAAGTCGGCCTCGATATTGCGCATTATCACTATCACAAACACGGCGCTTATTTGATCGAGCACTCGGACCTCGCCGGCTTCTCCCGCGAAGACCAGCAGATGCTCGCCCTGCTGGTGCGCGGTCATCGGCGCAACATTCCCAAGGACAAGTTTGCCGATTTCGGTGACGACGGTGACAAGCTGATTCGCCTGTGCGTGCTGCTGCGCTTTGCGATTCTGTTCCATCACATTCGTGGCACCCAAGCGATGCCGCAGGTGGTGTTGCACGCCAAGGGCAATACCCTGGATGTGCAATTCCCGGAAAACTGGCTGGACGAAAATCAGCTGACCCAGGCGGATTTCGGGCTTGAGGCGGATTGGCTGACGCGGGTGGGGATTGTGCTCACGGTTCACTGATACCCAGCAAATTTGTGAATGACAGGTATAAAAAAGGCGATCCTCAGGGATCGCCTTTTTTATTGGGTTCGGCTTGAAATTGGAGCTGGGCCTTCCCCTCACCCCAGCCCTCTCCCGAGGGAGAGGGAGCCGATTTGTGGGCTTTTCAAATCCTGAGTTCGGCTCGGTATTGCAAGTCGGCGTAACCCTGACATTCACCTCGGTCAGTCCCCTCTCCCTCTGGGGGAGGGTTAGGCGGGCGGCGTTCCGATGAGGGGCTTTTGCTCTTGGCTTTAGCTGCTCACCGGCAAAATCGGGCTGCCCAGTCGTTCCAGCAATGTCGCCTGCGCGCTGCGCGGGTTCTGGTTGCCGGTCGGCGTGTTGCGGATGTAACGGCCATCCGACTGCAGGCTCCAGCTGTGGGTGTTGTCGGTCAGGTACAGCTCGAGTTCTTTCTTCACGCGGGTCAGCAGCTTTTTGCCTTCGACCGGGAAGCAAGTCTCGACGCGCTTGTCGAGGTTGCGCTCCATCCAGTCGGCGCTGGAGAGGAACATCTGCTCGTCGCCGCCATTGAGGAAGTAGAACACGCGGGTGTGTTCGAGGAAGCGGCCGATGATCGAGCGCACATGGATGTTGTGCGAAACCCCGGCGATGCCCGGACGCAGGCAGCACATGCCGCGCACCACCAGATCGATGCGTACGCCAGACTGGCTGGCCTTGTACAACGCGCGGATGATCTTCGGATCGGTCAGCGAGTTGAACTTGGCAATGATGTGCGCCGGTTTGCCGTCGAGCGCAAATTGCGTCTCGCGGGCGATCATGTCGAGCATGCCCTTTTTCAGGGTGAACGGCGCATGCAACAGCTTCTTCATGCGCAGGGTCTTGCCCATGCCGATCAACTGGCTGAACAGTTTGCCGACGTCTTCGCACAAGGCGTCGTCGGAAGTCAGCAAGCTGTAGTCGGTGTAAAGCTTGGCGTTGCCGGCGTGGTAGTTACCGGTGCCGAGGTGCGCGTAACGGACGATCTCGCCGGCTTCGCGACGCAGGATCAGCATCATCTTGGCGTGGGTCTTGAAGCCCACCACGCCGTAAATCACCACCGCACCGGCCGCTTGCAGACGGCTGGCCAGTTGCAGGTTGGACTCTTCGTCGAAGCGCGCACGCAGCTCGATGACCGCCGTGACTTCCTTGCCGTTACGCGCGGCATCGACCAGCGCATCGACGATCTCGGAGTTGGCGCCAGAACGGTAAAGGGTCTGACGCACAGCGAGTACGTGCGGGTCTTTCGCCGCTTGGCGCAGCAGGTCGACCACCGGGGTGAACGACTCGAACGGGTGCAGCAAGAGGATGTCCTGCTTGCTGACCACGCTGAAAATGTTTTCGCTGTTCTGCAGCAGTTTCGGGATCTGCGGGGTGAACGGCGTGTATTGCAGCTCCGGATGACTGTCCAGACCGGTGATGCTGAACAACCGCGTCAGGTTGACCGGGCCGTTGACCTGATACAGCTCGCTCTCGCTCAGGTTGAACTGCTTGAGCAGATAATCCGAGAGGTGTTTCGGGCAAGTGTCAGCGACTTCCAGACGCACCGCATCGCCGTAACGACGCGAGAACAACTCGCCACGCAGCGCGCGGGCGAGGTCTTCTACATCTTCGGAGTCGAGCGCCAGGTCGGCATTTCGGGTCAGGCGGAACTGGTAGCAGCCCTTGACCTTCATGCCCTGGAACAGGTCATCGGCGTGGGCGTGGATCATCGACGAGAGGAACACATAGTTGTCGCCGGCGCCGCCGACTTCTTCCGGCACCTTGATGATCCGCGGCAGCAAGCGCGGCGCCGGGATGATCGCCAGGCCGGAATCGCGACCGAAGGCGTCGATACCTTCCAGCTCGACGATGAAGTTCAGGCTCTTGTTCACCAGCAACGGGAACGGGTGCGTCGGGTCGAGGCCGATCGGGGTGATGATCGGCGCGATCTCGTCGCGGAAATAGCGACGCACCCAGGTCTTCAACTTGACCGTCCAGTTGCGGCGACGGATGAAGCGCACCTGATGCTTTTCCAGCTCCGGCAGCAGGATGTCATTGAGGATCGCGTACTGACGATCAACGTGACCGTGCACCAGCTCGCTGATCCGCGCCAGCGCCTGATGCGGTTGCAGACCGTCGGCACCGGCCTGTTCACGGGCGAAGGTGATCTGCTTCTTCAGGCCGGCAACGCGGATTTCGAAGAATTCGTCGAGGTTGCTCGAGAAGATCAGCAGGAACTTCAAGCGTTCCAGCAACGGATAGGACTCGTCCAGTGCCTGCTCCAGCACACGGATATTGAATTGCAGTTGCGAGAGCTCGCGGTGGATGTACAGGCTGCTGTCATCCAGACCGGGAATGGCGATGGCTGGCACCGCCGCCGCAGGTTCGGCCACCGGCGCGGGCGGCGCAGGCTCGAGTTCCGGCGGGGTTTCGGTGATTTGCTCGACCACCGGTTGAGCTTCTTTTACGGCAACTTCAGTGAGTCCTTCGGTATTCATCGAATGTTCCTGGGAGGGCTATTTCTGCTCTCGTAACAATTGAGCGGCACGGACAGCAAAGTAAGTCAGGATGCCATCAGCACCGGCACGTTTAAAGGCGGTCAGTGATTCGACAATCACCGCCTCGCTCAACCAGCCATTCTGGATCGCCGCCATGTGCATGGCGTATTCGCCGCTAACCTGGTAGACGAAGGTCGGCACCTTGAAGGCATCTTTTACCCGGAAAAGAATGTCCAGGTACGGCATGCCCGGTTTGACCATGACCATGTCCGCGCCTTCAGACAAGTCCGCACCGACTTCGTGCAGCGCTTCGTCGCTGTTGGCCGGGTCCATCTGATAGGAGGCCTTGTTCGCTTTGCCGAGGTTCGACGCCGAACCCACCGCATCGCGGAACGGCCCGTAGTAGGCGCTGGCGTACTTGGCCGAGTAAGCCATGATCCGCACGTTGACGTGACCGGCGATTTCCAGCGCTTCGCGGATCGCCTGGATGCGACCGTCCATCATGTCCGATGGTGCGACAACCTGCGCGCCGGCTTCGGCGTGGGACAACGCCTGGCGGACCAGTGCGTCGACGGTGATGTCGTTCTGCACGTAGCCTGCTTCGTCGAGAATGCCGTCCTGACCATGGGTGGTGAACGGATCGAGCGCCACGTCGGTGATCACGCCGAGTTCCGGGAAACGCTCACGCAGGGCGCGGGTGGCGCGCTGGGCGATGCCTTCGGGGTTCCAGGCTTCAGCGGCGTCGAGGGATTTCAGTTCTGGAGGGGTGACCGGGAACAGCGCCAGCGCCGGAATACCCAGTTCGACCCAGTTCGCCGCCTCTTCGAGCAGCAAATCGATAGTCAGCCGCTCTACCCCGGGCATCGAGGCCACGGCTTCGCGGCGGTTTTCACCGTCAAGCACGAACACCGGCAGGATCAAGTCATCGACCGTCAGGACATTTTCCCGCACCAGCCGACGCGAAAAATCATCACGGCGATTGCGGCGCAGGCGCGTGGCTGGGAACAGACGATTGGCTGGGGTAAAGCTCACGGCGGACTCCTGAGCCCGCGCAAACGGGCGAGCGTGACAGTTATAGACGGCCATTATGACGAACAGATGACAGTTGTGTGAGACCTGTGACGTGTAGCCGCATTCCATTCTCAGTGTAGGAATTGTTCACGTCGAGACACATTTGGACACTTTCATGAATGTGTCCGAAGGGTTAGGCTGCGCGTTCATTTCGCCAGCACCCAGACAATGCTCCAACAATTTCTGCATGACTTTGGCTACTTTGCCTTGTTCCTCGGCACGTTCTTCGAAGGCGAAACCATTCTGGTGCTCGCGGGCTTCCTCGCGTTCCGTGGATACATGGACATCAACATGGTGGTGGTCGTGGCGTTCTTCGGCAGCTATGCCGGCGATCAGCTGTGGTACTTCCTCGGCCGCAAGCACGGGCGCAAGTTGCTGGCGCGCAAACCGCGCTGGCAGATGATGGGTGACCGCGCGCTGGAACACATCCGCAAGCATCCGGACATCTGGGTCCTGAGCTTCCGCTTCGTTTACGGTCTGCGCACGGTAATGCCGGTGGCGATCGGCCTGTCAGGTTATCCGCCGGGACGTTATCTGCTGCTCAATGGCATTGGCGCGGCGATCTGGGCCAGCGCCCTCGCCGCCGCTGCCTATCACTTCGGTGCGGTGCTGGAAGGCATGCTCGGCAGCATCAAGAAGTACGAGCTGTGGGTATTGGGTGCGCTGTTGATTCTAGGTGTTGGCCTGTGGCTGCGCCGCCGCTTCAAGAATGCGCGGCTGGCCAAACAGGTTTACCAGGACGAACAAATCGCCAAAGCGGCCAAGGCTGAACAGCTGAAGGCCGAACAGGCCAACCCCGCTGAACCTAAGACGCCCACCGAGTAACCTGCCGGCGACAGCGGTATAACCCGATAACGCTGATCAGACTGTAACCGAGCAGGCCGACCCACATTTGCGGGCTGGCCGGCCACAGACCGACCAGCGGCGCCAGCCACACCAGCGGCACGTTCAACGCCAGCCGCAGCAACTCGACTTGCAATGCCCACGGGCGATTCTCCAGGGCCACGCCCAACGCAAACACACCGAACGCTACCGCCCCCCAGCCAAGCAACAGCGCGGCGCTCGGCAAGCCGCGTTCGAGGTTCATCAGATAACTGCCCAGCGCGATGTAGACGCAAAACTGCACCGCTACATACCCCTGCTGACGACGCCCAAGCGGCACCTCGAATTTGCGGAACTGCGCCAGATCCGGCTTGTTCATCGGGTACTTCGCTGCGACATCCGCCGGCCGCCAACCGGTGCGCATGAACCAGATTCGCAGTTTGTCCCACGGTCTCTCGGCCCGCCGCGCGTCATCCCACAATTGCGCATAAAACTGCAGATTGGCCCACAGCGGATTCCAGCTCGCCAGCGGTGTGGTCACGCCGAAAATCACTGGCTCGTTGTCGTCCTCTTCCTGAAACGTGCCGAACAGCCGATCCCAAAGAATGAACACCCCGCCGTAGTTGCGATCCATGTAGAGAGCGTTCTGTGCATGGTGAGCCCGATGATTGGACGGCGTAACGAAGCACCACTCGAACCAGCCGAGCTTGGGAATGTGTTGGGTGTGCACCCAGAATTGATAAAGCAGGTTCAGCGCCGCGACGCTGACGAACACCAGCAACGGCACACCGAACACGGCCATCGGCAGGTAGAAAATCCAGCCGAGCAGAAACCCGGTACTGGTCTGGCGCAGCGCGGTGGAAAGGTTGTACTCCTCGCTCTGGTGATGCACCGAATGCGCCGCCCAGAGGATGTTGCGCTCGTGGCCCAGGCGGTGCAGCCAGTAGTAGCAGAAGTCGTAGAGGACGAAGGCAAAAATCCAGACCCAGACGCTGTCCGCCGAAAGTCTGAGCAATGCCAGATGCTTGAGGGCAAATGCGTAAGTCAGCAGCCCGACGCCTTTGGTCAGCAGCCCGGTGGTGGTCGAGAGCACGCCGGTGCTGATGCTGTTCACCGCGTCGGCCAAGCGATAGTTGCTGACCCCGCGCCAACGGTCGGCAAGCAGCTCCACCGCGATCAACACCAGGAAAAACGGCACCGCATACAGAATGAAATCCATGACGCGCCCCGCTCGCAAACGTATGCAATAGATCCTAGGCGCAGCCACGGATTAACCCTATGGCAACACGCGACAATTTAGTGGACATTTAGCGCCATGAATCTGGAGAGAAACCCATGAGCAAAAAAGTTGCAGTGATCCTGTCCGGCAGTGGCGTGTACGACGGCGCCGAGATCCATGAGAGCGTCATCACCCTGCTGCGTCTCGACCAACGCGGCGCCCAGGTGCAGTGCTTCGCCCCGAACATCGCGCAATTGCATGTGATCAATCACCTGACCGGCGAAGAAATGCCCGAGTCGCGCAACGTGCTGGTGGAATCGGCGCGCATTGCCCGTGGCAACATCAAGGACATCCGCGAGGCCGATGTCGACGACTTCGATGCGCTGATCGTGCCCGGCGGTTTTGGTGCGGCGAAAAACCTCTCCAACTTCGCTGTCGAAGGCGCAGGCTGCACCGTGCAGCCGGAAGTGCTGGCGCTGGCCGAAGCGTTTGCCGAGGCCGGCAAACCGGTCGGGTTGATGTGCATTTCACCGGCACTCGCGGCGAAGATCTACGGCCCTGGCGTGACTTGCACCATCGGCAACGACGCCGACACCGCCACGGCGATGAACAAGATGGGCGCCACCCACGAAGACTGCGCGGTGAGCGAGATCATCGAAGACAAGGCACGCAAACTGGTGACGACCCCGGCTTATATGCTGGCGCAGAACATCAGCGAAGCGGCTTCGGGGATCAACAAGCTGGTTGACCGGGTGCTCGAACTGACCCACGAAAACGACGTTTGAGATCAAAAGATCGCAGCCTTCGGCAGCTCCTACAGGTTTCGTGTCGCGCCGTGATGTTGCGTCATGCGCTGCCCCTGTAGGAGCTGCCGCAGGCTGCGATCTTTTCAGGGTTTACGGGTCAGGCGCGTGAGGATCCGGTCCAATGCATTGGCAAACGCCTGCTTCTCGCGATCACCAAACGGCGCCGGGCCGCCGCTCATCTGGCCTTGCTCACGCAAGTCGGTGAACAGGTTGCGCACCGCCAACCGTTCGCCCATGTTCTGCGCATCGAACTCCTTGCCGCGCGGATCCAGCGCCGCGACACCCTTCTTCACCAGGCGGTCGGCCAGCGGAATGTCGCTGCAAATCACCAGCTCACCCGGCACCGCGTGTTCGACCAGATAATCGTCCGCGGCATCCGGGCCGCTCGGCACCACGATCAGCTTGACGATGGCCAGCCCCGGCTTGATCTGCGGCTGCCCCGCGACCAGCACCACTTCATACTGGCGCTTGAGGGCAAACTTCACCACCAGATCCTTGGCCGCCCGTGGGCAGGCGTCGGCATCGATCCATACACGCATCATCGTTTCCTCATTCCAAAAAGCATCGCGGGCAAGCCACGCTCCCACAAGGTTAACGCTAAACCTGTGGGAGCGTGGCTTGCCCGCGATTATGAGCACCAGCGAATGCTTTTTAGGCGACGACCCGCCTCCTCTCAGCCACCCAACTACGCCCATACAACAGCACAATCGCCACAATCGCTACCGCCTGCGCCGTCAACGAATACGCATCGGCATGAATCCCCAGCCAATCGAATTCAAAGAACGCCACCGGCCGCGTACCGAAAATCCCCGCCTCCTGCAACGCCTTCACGCCATGCCCGGCAAACACCACCGACAGTGCACAGAGCAGCGCCGCGTTGATGCTGAAGAACAACGTCAGCGGCAGTTTCGCCGACCCGCGCAAAATCACCCAGGCCAGGCCGACAAGCAGCACCAGCGCTGTCGCCCCGCCCGCCAGCACCGCGTCATGCCCGGCCGGGCCAGCCTGCAGCCAGAGGGTTTCGTAAAACAGGATCACTTCGAACAGTTCACGATAGACCGAGAAGAACGCGAGAATCGCAAACCCGAAACGCCCGCCACCGCCGACCAGGCTGCTCTTGATGTAATCCTGCCAGGCCGCCGCGTGACGACGATCATGCATCCACACGCCGAGCCACAGCACCATGACGCTGGCAAACAGCGCCGTCGCGCCTTCAAGCAATTCACGCTGCGAACCGCTGACGTCGATCACATACGCGGCCAGCGCCCAGGTGCCGAGGCCCGCCAGCAGTGCCAGGCCCCAACCGACGTTGACGCTGCGCACCGCCGATTGCTGGCCGGTATTGCGCAGGAACGCGAGGATTGCCGCCAACACCAGAATCGCTTCGAGTCCTTCGCGCAGCAGAATCAGCAGACCGGAGATGTAGCTCAGCGACCAGCTCAGGCCATCGCTGCCGAGCAAACCGGCTGACTCCTTGAGCTTGGCTTTGGCCGCGTCCAGACGCTGCTCGGCCTGCTCGACCGACAAACCGTCCTGCAACGACTGACGGTAAGCCATCAGCGATTTCTCAGTGTCTTTGCGCACGTTGGCGTCGACGTTATCCAGCGAGCTTTCGACCAGTTCGAAACCTTCCAGATACGCCGCTACCGACAGGTCGTAGGCCTGATCGTGCTCGCCGGCGCGGTAGGCGGCCAGGCTCTTGTCGAGCGTCGCGGCGGTGTAGTCGAGCAACTGCGCTGGACCACGCTTGACCTGCGGTGGTTGCGCACGCTGGGCGCGGAAAGTCGCTGCGGCTGACACGCCTTCGGCAGCCAGCACTTCAGCCGGGGTCTGGCGTGCCAGATCGGCGAGGTTGTAAGTCTTCTCGGCTTTGGCGGCAGTGGCATCGGCGCTGAACCCGGCGATGTACGTCGCCAGATCCCAACGCTGGCGGTCATCGAGCTGATCGGCGAACGCCGGCATATCAGTGCCTTCGACACCTTGGCCGAGGGTGCTGTAGATCGCGTAAAGACTCAGGTTATCCAGCCGCGCGGCATCACGCAGATTGGCCGGTGCCGGGGTCATGCCCAGACCTGCCGGACCGTCGCCGGCACCGCTGTCACCGTGGCACACCGAGCAATTCTGCGCATACAGCGGTGCGCCGCGGGTCGGATCCGGGGTAATGATCGGCGCCTGACTGACTTCATACGCCACCGCCAGTTGCGCGCCCAGTTGCCGCGCCTGACGGGCGACTTCCGCACCGTCCTGCTTCGCCCCGATCGCCGCGCGCAAGGCTCTGACGCCCTGCTCCAGCGCGGCCTGTTCAGGCTTGGCCGGCATCGCGGCGATCAGCCCTTGCAGCGCTTGAGTGAACTCCAGTTGCTCACGGTATTCGGAATCATCGACGACTTTTCCAGCCTCGACCGTCGGCGGATAATCCGCGCTGATGTAATCGAGCAGGTGCAGCGCTTGCGGGGCGCCTTCCACGGTATCGGCCAGCAGGTTGAAGCTGCTCAGCGCGCACAACGGGAACACCAGCCAGGCCAGAAATCGGGACGAGGCAGTCATGAACAGGTCTCAAAAGGAAATGCGAAGTTACATATTGTTCACTTCGCAGGCATTTCCCTCAAGCTTTGTCGGCATTTAGCGCAAAGGCGTCGCCATGTTGCGGTAGTGCTCGGTCATGAACTCGACAAAAACCTTCACCTTCAGGGCGACATGCCGGGCGTGCGGATACAGTGCGTAATAGTGCCGCTGACCGAGGGTGATGTTGGGCAGGAGCTGCACCAATCGCCCACTCAACAAGTCGTCCTGCACCGTTGCCCGGGTAAACGCCGCGATGCCGACACCCGCCAGCGCGGCGGCGTGCAGCGAACTGATCGAATCGGTTTTGAACCGCCCCTGGGTTTTGACTGGTGTTATTACCCCGCGCGCGTCGCTCAGTTGCCAATCGTTGGCAGCGGCGAAGGCCAGCAATTGATGCCCGGCCAATTCACTTGCCTGGTGCACCAAGCCATGTCGGGCCACATAAGCCGGCGAGGCCACCAGCAACATCGGCGACACCGTCAGCAAGCGCGCGACCAAGGTCGAATCCTCAAGTGGCTCGCAAATGCGCAGCGCTACATCGAAGCCTTCGGCGATCAGATCGACGAAGCGGTCATCGCAGGACAGATCAACTTCAATCTCGGGATAGCGCTGCTGAAACGCCGGCAACCAGTTCGCCAACTCGAGCGTACCGATCACCATCGGCGCGCTGATGCGCAAAACGCCGCTGGGGCTTTCATGGGTTTGCCCGACTGCCACGGCGGCTTGGTCGAGGCGGTCAATGATGTCCACGCACGCGAGGTAATACTGCTGCCCGGCCGTGGTCAGGCTGAAGCGACGGGTATTGCGATTGATCAGGCGTGTGCCGAGTGCGGTTTCCAGTTGCTGCAACTGCCGGGAGATGGTCGAGTGCGTGGTGTCGAGGCGTTCGGCGGCGGCGCTGAATCCACGGCACTCGACGATGCAACGGAACGCACGCATGGCCATCAGTTGATTCATCGGGGCACCGGATTGAGTTGAGCGGCGAGGCCGCAAGCCTAACGCAAACCATGAGGGCATGGCACCTGACAGGCCGAGCATGCGCTGTGTAAAACAGCCAAGCACATTGCCAGCACTGATCCATATAATGCGTCACGTCAGCCCCTTTGCGCCCAAGGAAGAAGCCACCGTCATGCGTCACTGCCTACTGCTGACTGCGCTGCTCAGTGTCATTGTGCAGCTCAACGGATGCGCCGCCTTCCGCGATTACGACCAGGAAATGCAGCAAACCACCGATCAACTGATGATGGGCAATGTCGATGGTGCGCTGTACCTGATCGAGTGGAACAACCCGTGGGAATCCAAGGATCTGCTCTATTACTTCGAAAAAGGCGCAGTCCTCAGCGTCGGCAACTTGCTGCCGGAGAGCCAGATGGCCTGGCGCAGTGCTGACCAGATGATCGTCCAGCGCGAAGACGCCGTGTCGTCCGCACCGATGAAATTCCTCGGCCAATTAGGCCGGGAGCTGGGCGTCATGCTGGTCAATGACAAGCTGCAGCGCTACAACGGTTATGACTACGAAAAGGTCATGCTGACCACGCAGATGGCCCTCAACCAATTGTCCGTCGACGACTTCGAAGGCGCCCGCACCGATATCAAGAAAACCCACGAACGCGAAGCACTGATCGCCCGCGAGCGCGAGCGCCAGTACGAAGAGGTCGAAGAACAAGCCAAGGCTCAGGGCATCAAGGTGCAATACAAGGATCTGCGCGGCTACCCGGTGACCCTTCTTGATGCGCCTTCGGTCATCGAGTTGAAGAACGGTTATCAGAGTGCGTTCAGCCATTATCTGGCCGGTTTCACCTATGAGGCCCTGGGCGAGCGAGATCTGGCTGCACCGGGCTATCGGCAGGCCATCGAACTGCGCCCCAACGTGCCTTTTCTCGAGCAAGCGTTGCGCGATCTCGACAAGCCGCCAGCAAAGGCTGACGAAAGCGACGTGTTGATCGTGGTGCAAAGCGGCCTGGCCCCCGCCCGCGCATCGGTCAAAGTGCTGATTCCGGTGCAGCTCAATGAAAACCTGGTCATCGAGGCGCCGATTTCCTTCCCGGTGATGGTGCCGGATACGGTCACGCCGTTTTTCGACTCGATCAAGGTCGATGCGCGCAAACGCCCCTTGAACCTCATCAACAGCGTGACCGACATGGCGACGCGCACCTTGCGTGATGATATGCCCGATATCATTGGATCGGCGAGGTTCCGCGCCAACCTGGATGCCGTCGCCCAGGCCGATTACAACAGCCAAAACCCCACCAAGGCCTCACTGGTCGTGACCCGCAAAGATCCGCTCGAAGAGGCTGACACCCGCACCTGGCGCACCTTGCCCGACAAAACCCTGGTAGCGCGGCTACGCCTGAAAAAGGGCAATCACACGATCAACGTACCCAACTCCACCGGTACGCTGACCGTACGCATTGATCGTGATCACCAGGTCATCAACCTGCGGGCATTCGGCGACCGGTTATTTATCATCGGCACGGCTTACGTAGCGTCGACGGAACCAGCACCGGGCTTGAAATAGACAGGCGTTGGCGCTTGAAGAAAATCAGGCAGACCGTCAATCTGCCGAGCATCGGCGCGCGCCCTGTCGCCCGCCCCGGACAACCTGAAGAACGGAGTCTTTGCATGCGCTTCAAATTCGTCGCGATTAGCGCTTTCGCCCTGTTGGCCAGCGGCTGCGCAACGCCGCCCCCGCCGCCGCCCGCACCGGGCAGCGCCGCGAGCAAAGTCGTGGCCATGGGTGAGCTGAAAAATATCGCGATCGGCAATATGCGCGTCGCCCGCGAAAACGGTTTCATGACCGTCGGCGTCCAGTTGAGCAACACCGACAAGCGCAACAAGACCTTATATTACCGGTTCGCCTGGCTCGGCGCAGAAGGCTTTCCGGTTGCCGACGAAGAAGTCTGGAAACCCCAGCTGATCTACGGCGGACAGAACAGCTTCCTCCAGAGCATCGCCCCAACGCCAAAAGCCGTGGACTTCCGTCTGGAACTGCAGACGCCTTGAGCCCGACACCCCCTTCCGTTCCAGAGAGCATTGCCATGTTTGCACGCGTTTCCTGCCTCGCCGTTTTCGCCCTGCTGGCCTCCGGATGCGTCGACAATTCGCCGACCCTGGGCAGCGGTAACATCAGCTACGGCGACCCGAAAGCGGTTGAAACCGTCACCAACGAATTCGGTTCCACCGACCTGCAGATGATCGCCGAGTCGATGACCCGGTCGCTGGCTCAGTCAGGGGTTCTGCAAGGGCGTCCGGTGGTTCAGGTCTACGACGTGATGAACAAGACCAGCGAGTACATCGACACTCGCGAGATCACCACCAGCATCAAGACCCAACTGATGAAGACCGGTGTCGCGCGCTTTGCCAGCGACAACACGGCGATGCAGAGCCAGATTGACCACCTCAAGCTGCAAAACCAGAGTGGCCTGTACAAGAAGAGCACCGTGGCCAAGACTGGCAACATGATCGCGGCGAAATACCGTCTTGAAGGGTCGATCAGCTCGATCGTCAAGCGCAGCAGCGATTACAAGGACGTCTTCTACAAATTCAGCCTGCAACTGATCGATGTCGAGAGCGGTCTGGCCGAATGGATGGACGAAAAAGAAATCCGCAAAACCACGGAGCGTTAATCGATGCGCACATGGATTGGCATGATCGCTATGGCTTGCGCGTTCAGCGTGCAGGCGGCGCCGAAAGTCGCCGTCGCCGACCTCGCGTACGAAGCGCGCGTGGAGCAATACATCCACACTATTTCGGCGCAGAGCGATCATCAGGAGAGCTATTACGGCGCCAGCGGTTCGTCCAGCCATGAAGAATACGAGACGCGCAACAGCTACATCGAACAGACCGAGTTGCGCCGATTCACCGGCGACATCAAGGGCGAAATGCTTCGTACCGGCATGTTCCAGCTGGTGCAGGGCAAGCCGTACACCGCGTCGTCCAAGGGTGACATCTACGACGTGATCCAGCGGATCAAGGCTGGCAGCTTCAAGGGCGCCGACTATGTGCTGTTCGGCACGGTCTCCGACATCGACTTCACCCAGGACATGAACGAGCTGGCGAACACCGACAGCTATTCGGCGGTGCTCGCGCTGACCCTGGTCGCCGATTTCAGCCTGATCAACACCAGGACGTACGAAATCATCTCCGCCTTCACCGCGATGGGTGAAGCGCAGGACACCAAACTGGTGAACGGTCGGGATATCCATGTATCGCTGAACCGCCCGCGCGTGGTCCGTGATGTGTCGAAGGCGTTGGGTGAGGATGTCGCAGGGCAATTGAGCCAGCAACTCGGTAGCGGCGGTTACGAGCCATCGCGCGAGCCGGCTCAACGCAATAACCTGCCGGCGGATACGCCACCCGTGATTCTGCGCTGAGTAAATCGCAGGCCATAAAAAAGGCGACCTTTGTAGGTCGCCTTTTTTTGTCTGTGCGATTTATGCGGCGGCTTTACGCAAGGTAGCCATAAACGCCGCAGCGCCGATGAACAGCCCGGCAAACGTGCGGTTCATGCGCTTCTGCTGCTTCGGTGTGCGCAGCAAACGCAGCACCTTCGACGCCAGCCCGGTGTAGCCCGCCATGACGATCAGATCGACACAGACCATCGTCACGCCGATCACCACATACTGAATCAGCAGCGGCGCGTGCGGATTGATGAACTGCGGCAGCACCGCCAGCATGAACACCAGCGCCTTGGGGTTGCTGATATTCACCAGAAAGCCACGGAACACCAGCGCCAGCGGTTTGCCGATGGGCCGTACGGCCGCGTCATCGCTCATGTCCATGGGCAGCGCACGCCATTGTTTGATGGCGAGATAGATCAGGTAGGCGACACCAAACCACTTGATTGCATGGAAAGCCGTGGCCGACGCCGTAAGAATCGCGCCAACGCCGGCGCCGACAATCGCGATCTGCACGGCCAGACCGATCTGCAGGCCGAGGGCGTTCCAGTAACCGCGCCAGAAACCGTATTGCAGACCGCTGGACATCGACGCAATGGCGCCAGCACCCGGGGAAAGACTGATCACCCAGCAGGCAGCGAAAAACGCCAGCCATGTTTGAAGCTCCATCGCACACCTCGACTCATGCTGTAACAAGTCGTCAAAGCTAATGCTGTTTGGGGCCAAAAGCAAAAGATCGCAGCCTTCGGCAGCTCCTACATGGGAATGCGATCCCTGTAGGAGCTGCCGAAGGCTGCGATCTTTTGATCTTGCTTTGAAAATCTACTTCTCAAACCCGCTCGACGGAAAAACATCCGTCCCACGCCAACGCCGCACCGAACGCTGGAAGAACAAGCTGTTCGGCACCTGCACCATCGCGCTGCCAGTCCCAAGCTCTTCAGCCTCGATCAACGTGGTATAGAGCAGATTGATCGCCACCACCCGGCCTTTGACGCCCGGCTTGTCAGTGGTGTCCACCAGCTCAACGATATCGCCCAGCCGAAACGGCCCGACGGTAAAAATCAGAATTGCGCAGAGCAGGTTCGACAGCACACTCCACATCGCAAAGAACGCGACCGCAGCCACCGCAACGAAGCCCGACAGCGCCGTCCACAACACCGTCGCCGAGACACCGAGGCGTTCAAGGACAAAGATCAGCGCGCTGCCCATGATCAGCCAGCGCAATACGCCCCGCAGCGGCATCAGCAACTGCGGCGGGAACGGATAGCGCTCACCCAAGCGGGTCAGGCCTTTGGCGACGAAGCGCTGAGTGAGGTAACCGGCCAGCAGAATCAGCAAAATCTGCACCGTGAACCAGATCGGCTCGACCCACTCCGCCGGCAGCGGCAGCTTGAACGCGTCCATCAGGACAACGCCTCCAGCTCCGCCTGCATGCTTTCCAATATCTCGAGGGCTTCCATCCACGCCTCTTCCAGCTCGCCTTCGCGAACCTTCAGCTTGGCCTGTTCGGCCAGCAGGTCACGCAACTCGTTCTTGCGCGCCGGCTCGTAGATGTCGCTGTCGCCAAGGCTGGCATCGACCTTGGCGAGCTTCTCGTGGAGCTTGCCGAGTTCGGCTTCGAGCTTGTCGGCTTCGCGCTTGTGCGGTGCGAGTTGCTGACGCAGGGCAGCCGCCGCCTGACGCTGGGCCTTCTTGTCGGTCTTGTCCGGGTTGACTGTAGCGGTGCTGACCGGCGCGTTGCGCTGGCGGTATTCCACCAGCCAGCGCGCGTAGTCTTCGAGGTCGCCATCGAACTCTTCGACCTTGCCGTCAGCGACCAGGTAGAAGTTATCGGTGGTGCTCTTGAGCAAGTGTCGATCGTGAGATACCACCAACACCGCACCGCTGAATTCCTGCAGCGCCATGGTCAGCGCCAGGCGCATTTCGAGGTCGAGGTGGTTGGTCGGTTCGTCGAGCAGCAACAGATTCGGCCGTTCCCAGGCGATCAACGCCAGGGCCAGACGGGCCTTTTCGCCACCGGAGAAATTCAGCACCGGCTCATCGATACGCGCACCACGGAAGTCGAAACCACCGAGGAAGTCGCGCAGGGTCTGCTCGCGTTCGGTCGGTGCCAGACGCTGCATGTGCAGCAACGGGCTGGCCTTGGAGTCCAGCGAGTCGAGCTGGTGCTGAGCGAAGTAGCCGACCACGGTGTTCTCGCCACGGGTCAGGCGCCCGGCGATCGGTGACAGCTCGCCGGCGAGGTTCTTGATCAGCGTCGACTTACCCGCACCATTCGGCCCGAGCAGGCCGATCCGCGCACCCGGGGTCAGTTGCAGCTTGACCTTCTCGAGGATGGTTTTGTCGCCATAACCCAGGCTCGCATCGGACAGATCGATCAGCGGACTGGAGATCTTGCTCGACTCGCGGAAAACGAAATCGAACGGCGAATCGACGTGGGCCGCCGACAGCTCTTCCATGCGCTCCAGTGCCTTGATCCGGCTCTGCGCCTGACGGGCCTTGGTCGCTTGCGCCTTGAAGCGGGCGATGTAGCTTTCCATGTGCGCACGTTGCGCCTGCTGCTTCTCGTAGGCCTGTTGCTGCTGGGCCAGACGCTCGGCACGGGCGCGTTCAAAGGCGCTGTAGCCGCCGCGATACAGGGTAATTTTACGCTGATCGACGTGCGCCACATGATCGACGACTTCGTCGAGGAAATCGCGGTCGTGGGAAATCAGCAGCAAGGTGCCCGGGTAGCTCTTCAGCCACTCTTCGAGCCAGATGATCGCGTCGAGATCCAAGTGGTTGGTCGGCTCGTCGAGCAGCAACAAGTCCGACGGGCACATCAAGGCCTGCGCCAGGTTCAGGCGCATCCGCCAGCCCCCGGAGAAATCGCCGACCTGACGATCCATCTGCTCGTTGGTGAAACCGAGACCGGCAAGCAACTTGCGCGCCCGCGCATCGGCGGTGTAACCGTCGGCGCTGTCGAGTTCGGCGTGCAGGCGCGCCTGAGCGGCACCGTCATGCGCGGCTTCGGCGGCCGCGAGGTCACGTTGCACCTCGCGTAGACGCAGGTCGCCATCGAGCACGTAGTCGACGGCAAGCCGTTCGAGCGTCTCGATCTCCTGGCGCATGTGGGCGATGCGCCAGTCGGCCGGCAGGAAGCAATCACCCGAATCCGGATGCAGCTCACCCCGAATCAGGGCGAACAAGCTCGATTTGCCGGCGCCATTGGCACCGATGAGGCCAGCTTTGTGGCCGGCGTGCAGGGTCAGCTCGGCGTCTTCTAGCAGACGTTGCGGGCCACGCTGTAAAGTCAGGTTCTGAAGTCGGATCATAATGGCGGCGGAGTCTACCAGCTTCGCTCACAACTGGCGCGAGTAGCACGATGTCCTCTGACCTGTGGAGCTTTTCCCTTGCCACCTACGCCCGCCCGGGCGTGGAAGACGCCTGCCTGCAACTGCAAACGGCGGGCGCGAATGTGTGCCTGCTGTTGTGTGGTTTGTGGCTGGAGCAACGCGGGGTGATGTGCGATGAACGACGCGCTCGCCAGCTTCAGACGCTGACCGAACCGTGGGATATCGAAGTGGTGCAGCCGCTGCGGACACTGCGCATGCAGTGGAAGGCGCGGGCGCTGGATGACGCGCTGCTGAAAGGCATGCGCGAGCAGATCAAATCACTTGAGCTTGAGGCTGAGCGAGCGTTGCTGTCACGGCTTGAGGGCGTGGCGCAGGCGTGGCCGCGAAACGCTGCAGGCTCGACGACCTGGCTGGAGGGATTGGCCGGCAGTGCGGCCAGCCCGAACCGCGACGCGCTGCAAGTGCTGCGCGTCGCGGCAACCGGCACTTAGGAAGCGCTGGTCGGGTTGTTGCTGGTGCTCGACGCAGCGGCTGGCGATGGCGCAGCCGAAGGGGTCGAGGTAGTGGCGGCTGCAGCAGGTGCCGCTGACGCAGTCGACGCTGCCGGTGCGGCAGGCTTGGCCGCTGGCGCGGTAGCCGGTTTAGCGGCAGCTGGTTTGGCAGCGGCTGGCTTTTTCACGGCTGGTTTGGCGGCAGGTTTTGCAGCTGGTTTTGCAGCAGCAGGCTTGGCGGCAGCAGTTGCTGTTTTTGCAGCAGCAGCCGGTTTTGCGGCGGGTTTGGCTGCCGGTTTGGCGGCGGCTTTCACTGCTGGTTTGGCAGCAGGCTTGGCGGCCGGTTTTGCCGCAGCTTTTGCAGCAGGTTTGGCTACAGCCGGTTTCGCGGCTGGTTTCGCAGCGGTGGTTTTAGCAGCTGGTTTTGCCGCAACTTTGGCAGCGGGTTTAGCGGCCGGCTTGGTGGCTGCGGTTTTCGCCGGAGCAGCTTTGGCAGCAGTGGTTTTTGCAGCCGGTTTGGCAGCGACAGTACGCGCAGCCGGCTTGGCGGCAGCAGGTTTTGCAGCGGTGGTTTTAGCCGCCGGTTTTGCCGCGCTGGCCGCAGCCGGTTTTTTCGCGGCAGGTTTGGCAGCGGTTTTCGCAGCCGGTTTGGCAGCCGCTTTCACCGGTGCTTTTGCAGCTGGCTTGGCAGCGGTTTTTGCAGTTGGCTTGGCCGCTGCAGTTTTCGCTGGCGCCTTGGCTGCTGCAGGTTTCGCAGCGGCTTTCTTCGCCGGCGCGGCCGCTGGTTTGGCCGAGCGAGTCGACAATACCTTGCCCACGGCTTCTTGAACGCGGCCAACACCCTGGGCCAGTTTCAGGCTTTCCTGAGCGTCGCGCTTGAGTTGCAGAATGTAGCTGCGCGTATCGGACTGACGATCCTTCAAGGCATCGAGCAGGTCTTCGAGTTCTTTCACTGCGCCTTTGGCTTTGGTCTGTGCCTTGGCTTTACCGGCGGCAGCTGCGTCCTGCAATTTGGTGCGGGATTTGTGCAGTTTTTCTTGCGCCTTGCCGCGTTGCTTTTCCAGCTTGGCGAGCAGTTTTTCAGCATCAGCCAAGGCTTGCGAGCAAGCGTTTTCCAGATGCTCGAGCAGGCTGCCCGAGAGTTGTTGGAGTAAGTGCAACGGAGTGTTTACAGGCTTCTTGGTGGCCGACATGGTTTACCTCCTGGCTGACGTGAGTGCGGCTCATACTAGACCTCTGCTGCTACCGCCGCTAGGTCATGTTGACAGTATCGAAACAGTTGCGTTGCAACGAAGTGAAAATGTTCTGCATGAAGGCAAAAGCAGTTCACCGTTGCAGACGTTTGCGCTGGCATAATCCACCGCATCTCAGGACGGAGAGTGCCCATGTCGCGCTACCTTTTTTTATCCCTCTGCATGATTTTTTCCGCAGCCCACGCTGACGAAAAAACCACTGCGAATGACGCTCACGATCTGGCCTACAGTTTGGGCGCAAGCCTCGGTGAACGGCTGCGTCAGGAAGTCCCGCAATTGCAGATTCAGGCGTTGGTCGAAGGCTTGCAGCAAGCCTATCAGGGCAAGCCACTGGCACTGAGTGAAGCCCGCATCGAACAGATCCTCGCCGATCACGAAGCGCAAAATGCCGAACAGAAAACACTGCCGTCGAGTGACGCCGCGATGGAAAACGAACAGCGTTTTCTCACCGCAGAAAAAGCCAAACCGGGCGTGAAGGAATTGGCCGATGGCATCCTGCTGACCGAACTGACCCCTGGCACTGGCGTCAAGGCCGGTCCCGATGGAAAAGTGCAGGTGTTGTACATCGGTCGTCTGCCTGACGGCACGGTGTTCGATCAAAACACTCAGCCGCAGTGGTTCAACCTCGACAGCGTGATTGCCGGATGGCGCACCGCATTGCAGAACATGCCGGTGGGGGCGAAATGGCGCCTGGTGATTCCATCGGATCAGGCCTATGGCGCCGACGGTGCCGGTGACCTGATCGCACCGTTCACGCCGCTGGTATTCGAGGTGGAATTGCGCGGCGCGACCAGTTGATCAGGCAATAAAAAACGGTGCGCCTGGGCGCACCGTTTTTAGTGGAAAAGCAGATCAGGCCTGAACCGGATCCTCTTCCTTGTGTGCTGTATGCAGCACTTCAATCAGGCAGTCTTCGAGTTCGAAACGCTCGTGCAGCAGGCCACCGAGCTCCTTGAATTTCTCGGCAACGCATTTGCCTTCATCGCACAGATCGTTGAACGCGAGCAGCTTCTCGGTGATGACGTCGATGCGTGGATAGATCGTCTCGGCGAGTTCCAGGCCACGCTTGTCGTTGAACGCCTTGGCTTCGCCCGTCAGCTGTTCGTAGATTTCGAAGTGCCCGGCGGAGACGTAATCAACCAGCACGCCGCAGAATTCCTGCAAGGGCTTGCGGCTCTCGGACAGCGACTCAGGCTGAGCACCGAGCTTGTCGTAGGCGCCGATCAGATCTTCACGCTCCTGCAACCAGCGGTCGATCAGCAGATGAACCCCACCCCAACGTTCCTGAGCATTCTGACAACTTTCGAGCATGGCGATCTCTCTTCCCTTGTGGGTCATGCTGCTCTACACCCGCGCCTCTCTTCTGGTTTGAAGCCGGGAGGGCGGTCGGGCAGAGCGTCATCGAGCAACATAATTCCAATGACACGTGCGGGCCAGATTATGCCCGCACGCCTATGGCTTCAAGGTACGCAGGAGATAAAGTTCATACAAGTGTTTAATCCCTGATCAGCCTGCGGTGCGACGCTTCGCCGCTGAGCGGTTGTTGCAGAGCGTTCCAGACCAGTCGTATCAGTTGGTAAAACGCCAGAATCGACATCGCCACAAAAAACAGCAAGCTCCACTCGGGGATGCTCAGATCGAACAGCGTCCAGGAAATTTCCACACAGTCGGCGCTGCCGCTGACCATGCGCAGTACCGCGCACAACCAGGGCATGCTGCTGAACAAGGTCTCGGGCGCAGGCGAACATTCGACCAGTTGCAGTACTGAATCGCCTTGCATCAACACCTGCCGCCAGGCCGCCGTCGTGCCACCGAGGCTCGCGCAAAGCGCAACCACCCAGTAGAGCGAAAGGCCGACACGTCGCGGACCATGCACCGCCGCCAGACCACAGCAGAAGGTCAGCAGCGTCATGAACATCCGCTGTACCAGGCACAGGCTGCATGGGGCCAGGCCAACCGCGTATTCGAGGTAATAAGAAGCTCCCAGGGCAACAGCCCCCGCAGTGAAAGCCATAAAAAACAAGGAGCGTGAGCAGGCCAACGACATGGCTTTTCCGTAACAGTAGAGACAGGCAGTTACGGTAGAGGAAAGCGCGTCAGCCTTTCAAGGCAGGCAGCCGCCGACACTTCACCAGAGGTGTAGGGAAATCCCGACAGGCAACAGAGGAATTGATGTAGGCCGTTGTAGGACGTTGCCCAAGACGCGTGTTGGCGAGGATTTTTCCGTCATCAGGCACACGAGGGAGCACGCTCCCCCGTGATTTTACGCGCGGACCGGGACCGGCAGGGGAGCGGCCAGCAGACGCTCATCGAGCAGGCCAAGACCCTCCTGAAACAGTTGATTACTGCGTTCAGTATCGCCGAGCTGGGCAAGCAGGCGGGCCAGCTCTGCACAGGCTTCCGGATTGCGCTGCTGGCGCAGGCTGCTTTCCAGATAATCGCGGGCCTTGCCCCACAAACTGGTTTGCAGGCACAGACGGCCCAGGGTCAGCAGCAGGCTTGGGTCGGCCGGATGCTCCTTGAGCCAGCCTTCGGCCGTTTGCAACTGACGCGCCGGATCACTGCCGCGCACCAGGCCATAAAGACGTGCCAGATGACTGTCGTACTTGCGCTTGAGCGCCGTTCGCAGCACTTCCTCCGCTTCGACCTGGGCGCCCAACTGACGCAACTGTTCGGCATACGCCAAGACCAATGGCGGCTCCTGACGCTGCGCCGAGGTGAGCTGTTCCCATGCGCGCTTGAGCGACTGCAGACCTACCGTGCCATCCTCCTCGCGATGCGCTGCCAGCGACAGGTTTGCACCCCAGGCCCGGCGTTCCAGTTCAGTCAGCTCTGCGGGGGGCAGGACTTTGTCCTTGCGCAGCTCCGGCAATAGACGGATCACCTCCGACCATTCACCACGCTGTTGATGCAAACGCTGCAACTGACGCAAGGTCTGCGCATTGCGCGGGTGGCGCTCGTGCATCGCTTGCAGGGTCACCAGCGCACCGTCGGTATCACCGCGGTCGGTTTGCAACTGCGCATGACTCAAGGCAATCGCCAGCTCGGCTTGCGGCTGACGTTCCAGCGCACGTTCCAGCAAGCGATCGCACTCTTCGTAATTGCCCTGTTCGTTGGCCGCACGTGCCGCGCCGAGGTAGTACAGCAGCGGTTGGCGTTCGGCCTCTGCGGCACGGTACAAATGCCGTTGCGCGCTGGCCCAGCGACCTTCGGCGAGATCGAGTTGGCCGTGTTCGATGGCCACTTGCACACGACGACTGCGGTTGCGACGCGACCATGGATTGACCACACCGGTGGAGGTCATGACCAGTTCGACCAGCGTCTTGATGCCCCAGAACAGCAGCCACAACACCGCAATCACCGCGAGCGTTGCCCACAGGCTCGCTTCGTAACGGAAGGTCTTGTAGGCGATCAACACGTAGCCGGAATGTTGCGCCACGGCAAAGCCCAGCGCCGCCGTCGCCGCGATCACCAAAAACACAATCACATACAGGCGTTTCATGGCGTCGCCTCCTGCGCGGCATTGGCGGCAGGTTTGGCGAAGGGTTTTACCGATTCTTCGGCGTTGACGTTGCGCCGCTCGAGATAGCCCTGCACCGCACTCAGGGTGCCAGCCATGTCAGGTGTGTTGACCGTGACCGGTTCCTTGCTCAGCTCTGCGACTTGCTCGAGCATCACTTTGCTTTGCGGATTATCCGGATTGAAGTTGCCCTTGAGCACGTCGCGCGCCTCGGCCAGCGCTTGGGTGTAAACCGCTGCCTGGCCGTTGAGCGCGGCCCACTGCGCCTGCTCAAGCGAAAGGCTCAGGGCCAGGCGCACCTGGCTCAGACTCTGCCCGGCGAGCAGTGGCCGCACATTCTTGTCAGCATTGAAATCGATGCGGATGTAGCGCGAGACCTGATCCCACCACTGCGCCCAACGACTCGCACCGTCACCGTCGGCAGTCAGGCCGAGCAGCGATTCGCCGCGATCCTTGTATTCCGGCGCCAGCTCGGTGAGGTCGATGACCTGGTCACGCAGCGCGCCGAGGCGCAGGAACAGACCGGTACGATCCGGCTGTGCAGTGCTGCGCAACGCGACCAGGGTTTTCGCCACTTGCTCGCGAGCGGCGAAAGAGCCGGGATCGTTTTGCTCACGAAGGATTTCGTCGGCACCCTGCACCAGCGCCTGCGCGCTGCTGATGTCCTGCAAGGCCGAGAGGCGCAGGCTGGCCAAACGCAGCAGATGTTCGGCCTCGGCCAAACGCCAGTCCTTGCGGCTGGCACCGAGGACGGTTTCCAGACGCTGGTTGAGGCGTTGTTGATCGCCCTGAAGTTGGGTCACCAGACGCTGACGCTCGGCAAGCTCGTCAGCACTCGGCAACTGCGCGAGGCGTTCGGTCAGACGCTGTTCGTTGAGTTTCAGACTCTGCGCCTGATCGTTCAGCGCCTGCACTTCCCCGGACTGCTGTTGAGTGTTGGTCTGCAGGTGCCGGACCTGCCAGACACCCCAGCCACCCATGGCGACCCCGGCAGCGCCGAGCAACAGGGCGACGATGGCCAGTCCATTGCCTCGGCGCGGCTCTGTGGCCGGCGGTGGAGTTTCAACCTGGGCATCAATCACAGGCTGGACGTCATCTTTAGGCAAGGCTGTTTCGCTCACGTATCCATCCTTTGCATTAGAAAACGGGTACGGGATGCTCCCGTAACGCCGTCAGCAAAGCCGCGGCACTCGCGCCGCGGCAATCCACAACTGTTTGAGCCCCGGCGGCACGTGCCTGCTCGGCGACTCTTGGGCTTGGCACAAACAACGGCAACTGCGCAATTGCCGGCCAGGCATCGCCGGCCATCTGACGCAGGTGCTCGAAACCCTGTCCACTGCTGACCACCAGCCCGTTCAAGCGTTCCGCTGCAATCCGCTGCGGTAACGCTTGCGGTGCATAGGCTGGCAGCTCACGTCGATACAATTCCAGATACTCGACACTAGCACCTAGCTCACGCAAGCGCTCGGCAAGCAGTTCGCGCCCGCCCTCCCCGCGCAGGATCAACACCTGCGCACCGGGCTGGCTGACCGCCTCACGCAGACGCGGCAATTGCAGCAACGCTTCACTGTCATCGCCCTCAGACGGGAAGTGCGCATCGAGGCCGCGATCCAGAAGAATCTGCGCGGTGGCCGCACCGACACTGAACCACGGCATCGTCAGCGCAGACGAGCCGTCGAGCAACTCCAGTGCAATGCGTGCCGCCGGTTTGCTAACCACGATTACCGCGCTGCAATTGGGCAACTGCGCAATCGCCTGACGAATCTTGTCAGAGACCGGCAGCGCGACAATGTCCAGAAGCGGCAGACAACTACTGAAAACGCCCTGCGCCGCCAACGTCTCGGCCAGCGCCGCACAATCGTCCGCAGAGCGCGTCAGCAGCAGGCGCCAACCGGTCACTCGTGACCTGCCTCGCCGTAGACCGCTTTGAGAATGTCGTCCGCACCTTGGCTGAGCAGGTCTTCAGCGACTTTCACGCCCAGCGCTTCGGCATCGGCGCGCGGAGCACGAGCTTCGGCACTGAGCAGTTTGCCGCCGCTCGGTTCACCGACCAGACCACGCAGCCACAACTGCTCGCCTTCAAGCACGGCGTAGCAGGCGATCGGCACTTGGCAGCCGCCATTCAGATGTTTGTTGAGGGCACGCTCGGCGGTCACGCGCGACGAGGTATCGGCGTGATGCAGCGGCGCGAGCAAGGCGTGGATTTGCGTGTCGGCGCTGCGGCATTCAATACCGACTGCGCCCTGGCCACCGGCCGGCAAACTGTCGTCGACGCTGATCGCCGAAGTGATGCGCTCTTCGAAACCGAGGCGGATCAGACCAGCCGCCGCGAGGATGATCGCGTCGTACTCGCCAGCATCAAGTTTGGCCAGACGCGTATTGACGTTACCGCGCAGGAAGCGGATCTCAAGATCCGGGCGACGGGTCAGCAGTTGCGCCTGACGACGCAGACTCGAGGTGCCGACGATGCTGCCGGCAGGCAACGCTTCAAGGCTGTCATAGGTATTGGAAACGAAAGCGTCGCGCGGGTCTTCGCGTTCGCAAATGCAAAACAGACCGAGGCCTTCAGGGAAGTCCATCGGCACGTCTTTCATCGAATGCACGGCGATGTCGGCTTGATTTTCCAGCAGCGCGGTTTCCAGTTCCTTGACGAACAGGCCCTTGCCGCCGATTTTCGACAGCGGCGAATCGAGCAGCTTGTCGCCGCGACTGACCATGGGCACCAGCGTCACCAGCAAGCCCGGATGGGCCGCTTCCAGACGGGCTTTGACGTATTCGGCCTGCCAGAGGGCCAGCGCACTTTTACGGGTGGCGATGCGGATTTCGCGAGAGGACATGGATCAATCCGTACTGAATAGATACGGCGGATAATAACAGCTCAGCCAAATCCACTTTGACTTGAATCAGAGTCGGCGCGGCCTCCCTGGCCTGCAATGCCCGGTAAAAAGGAGCTGGAGCCGCCCGGAATGACCGGGTTACAGGCCCTGCATCATTTTGCGCACACCGGCCACATGCCGACGGCTGACGATCAGCGCATCACCATTGAGACCTTTGAGGAACAGCTGGAAATGCCCCAGCGGCGTGCGTTGCAGGCGCTCGATGCGGTCACGCGCGACCAGCGCGTTGCGGTGGATACGCACGAAACGCTCGCCGAATTCGTCTTCAAGGGCCTTGAGTGGCTCGTCGAGCAGCACTTCGCCGGCCTCGTGGCGCAAGGTCACGTATTTGTGGTCGGCAATGAAATAGACCACCTGATCCAGCGGGATCAGTTCGATGCCTTTGCGAGTACGCGCGCTGATGTGGCTGCGCGGGCCGGTGCCGCTTTCGGCAGCGGGACGGGTCAGGGCCGAGAGTTGCGCCCGGTTGGGGCGTTCCGCCCGTTTCAGGGCGTCATGCAGATGTTCGGTTCGCACGGGTTTCACCACATAGCCCACGGCGCTGGCCTGCAGGGCTTCCACGGCAAATTCATCGGGGCTGGTGCAAAACACCACGGCGGGCGGCGTTTCTCGTTCGCACAGACGGGCAGCAACCTGCAGGCCATCGAGGCCTGGCATGCGGATATCGAGCAGCACGATATCCGGCTTGTGGCTGTCGATCAGTGCCAACGCCTCCTCGCCATTCGTGGCGCTGGGCTCCAGAACTGTATAACCCTCGAGCTCGCTCACCATTCGGCTGAGGCGCTCGCGAGCGAGTGGTTCGTCATCAACGATCAGGACATTCATATTGCGCTGGATTCCTGCGTGAGTCTCGCACAAGGATAGCGTAGACAGGTGAAGTGACGTCCGTCACCGCGATCCACGCTAAGACTAGCCCGAGCGCCAAAAAGTGCCGTACGTCGGCCAGCAATATTTGCCAGTGTCCGGGTCGTACCGCTCAAAGCCCGCTGTTTCCTGCGTTTTTCACGGGGAATGCCGAAGGACAATTGCACCCACCCCCTCTTCTTATAGTCGGCGACCAGACCTTTGCGCGATCCGCAGTCGCGCCGACCCTTATGTCCTACTGTAGACGCTCGTCGGAACGATATTGCTCAATCGAAAAATATCCTTGCGCAAATCCCCCGGGGCCAGCGCCGACTATGACTGAGCAGATGAGAAAAAAACGTATCGACCAGTGTCAACGACAGGTGGGGCCCCGGGGGTCGGGTGCGCGCGCGGGGGGGTGGGGGGGGGTGGGCGGGGGGCGGGGGGGTGTTTTTTTTTTTGTTGTTGGGGGGGCTATCGCGGCGAACACCAACGCCCCCCCCCCCCCCCCCCCCCCCCCACCCACCCCCCCCCCCCCCCCACCCCCCCCCCACCCAC